>JBBRGN010000203.1:0-8914 GCA_038240665.1 Chitinophagales bacterium
AGGAATTGAACGCCGAGGATGCTCAATCAGAATTGACCCCAGGGGAAGAAGTTTTTGATGCTGCCATCAAAAATAAAATCGAAAACATCCAGTTTTCAAATACTACCAACCACTGGCCATTGTTGCTACGTCGTTTGGAAGTTGCTCAAAAAATCAATTTTCAAGTTGTCAGTCTTAAAATTTCGGAAGCGGTTTTACTTCTGCTGATTTTAGTTACCGCCTTACAGTTTGAACACAAATTTCACCCTTATCAAAATACGCTGCCCGCTTGGTGGATGCCGTCTGAAGAACCTAAAGCAGCTTTGCCTGTACCTCCACATCAGCGTAATTCTGCCCGCCCTGCTTATACTCATCCTAAAGTGACCGACTTAGTAGCTTCGGCTACAGCGTTGGCAAAGCAGTATAATACCAGCACGAGCAATTCAACAACCGCAACTTATCCAGCTGAATCGGAAGAACATCGCGCGTCGTCGATACTTGAAAAGAGAGACCGTTTAACAGAATTGTCTAAACTCAATGCTACGCCGATTCTTATTGACCTTCCAATTACAGCCATAGCGCATCCTGCTCCGGCAGGTTTTTTTGATGACATAGCCGATCAAAAAGTTGAACATAAATCTTTTGATCCTTCGCCGATCATCCATATGCGCACACCCAAATTCTCGGCTCGATCCACCAAAGAAGATTTAGCGAGCATGATTCGTCCGGTACGCAAACGCTTGTCGCTAAATGTAGGCATGTTTGGTGGGCCTGATTACAACCGCATCATTTCTCCGCCCAATCCGGAATTGCACAACCAACGCGACGATTACTACGCCTTAGGTTATGGTGGTGGCATCAATGTTGCATTGGAATATGGGAATTGGGAATTGGGCTCTGGCTTGGTTTACTCCTCCAAACAGTACGATCCTCGTCAGGTGGGCTTTATTACAGGAAGCCTTCAACAAGGGTACAATGGCGAAGTATTGCGCCAAATTCAGTTGAATATATTTAGCATCCCGCTGAATGCACGCTACAACTTCATTCGCAATGATCGCTGGCGCAGCTACTTTACGCTGGGTTCTTCTTTGCAGGTGGCTACTGATGCTACTTTCTTTATCACCTCATTGCAATTGCCAAATACGGTAACTTCACCGTTGCCGGAGCCTGGTCGCTCACAAATCAACAATACGCAAAAAGGCTTTTTACAAGGCGGTTCTTTAAGAGAAAATGGTTTTGTTACTGCCAATTTAGGATTTGGTATTGAACGGAGTGTGTCCGATCGTTTTAGCATTTTTGTACAGCCTACTTATCAGCATTCGATAGGTTATTTCTCTGGTGGTTTTGGTCCTGATCGTAATCGGATCAACACCATGTCGGTTTGGGCTGGTATTCGGGTTCGGGTAAAGCGGTAGTTTTAGTCCATTTTTTCTACAAAAAAACGAAACAACTTCGGCGTTTGTTTGTGCCTCAATAGCCAATGCCCCGCATCGGGTATGGTTGTTTTCGACAACAGGGGTATTTTTTGTGCCCATTTTTGCAAAACTACGTCTTTGATCAAAAAATCTTTACCGCCGTTTATTAAACCTAGGGGTTTTCCTGACTCGCCTAGTTGTTTTAATAATCGATTGGACGCTCTTCGAAAATCAACCGCCGATAGCCAGGTTGCTTCTAGTTGTTTTTGCAGATCTGAAGATGCAAAATGGGTATTCAAAAAACGCAAACTATAATAATCGATCAACTGTAATCGATGCAAGCGATCCGCTAGAGCAAGCAGCCAAGCTGGGTGTTTTACCAAATTCAAAATCCGGCGCCGCCAACTCAAGGAAAACTTATCCAACAACGACAACCAATGGGTGTGAATACCATCGGGGGAAAGCAGTAGCAAAGCGTCCCAACGGTACATTTCTTCGGCCAACATACCCAACCAGAGCCTACAGCCAAAGCTAAAACCCAAAGCGGAATAGGTGGTTTGTCCGCTTAGGTTCAAAATCGCCTGAAAGGCCAGTTGGAGATCAGCTCGACTAAAGGTGGGACTTACACCAACGGAATCCCCATGAAAAGGTAGATCCAAGGCGTAAATGCTAAAATCGGGAGGTAAAGCCTGTTCCAATACCGAAAAAATACTACCATCCTGGCCAAACCCATGCAAAGCAATCCAGATCCGGGAACCTGAGCCAAAACGGCGGCAATGCCAGTGAACATTAGGGAGGTCAAGGGTCATTAGATGGTGATAATTATTTGTTCTGCTTTTTGAAAATGACGGATGTAGCGTTGTTTGAATAAAATGGCTAATATCGCTAAAATATCAGGAATGATTCAACAATCAAAATTTTGTACCTAATGGGAAAAAGGCTTACTCCGTTTTGGCGCCGGTTTTATATCCTGTATTGGCTTCCAGCCTTGCTTATTGCTTTTTTGTGTGGTTGTAAAATCAAGAACTACCCTTCTTCTGCCCGCACTGCCGACCACAATCTGTGGGATAGTTTGTTGCAAACCCACGTCAACTCCGCCGGGATGGTGGATTATCGAGGATTTATTGCGGATAGCTTGCGTATGAAGGCTTATTTGTTGCATTTATCGCGCCGCCACCCCAATGCTACTTGGTCGCGCGAGGAACAATTGGCTTATTGGATCAACGCCTACAATGCCTTTACGATTGACTTAATTTGCCAGCATTATCCTTTAAAAAGCATCAAAGACATCAAACCCGGAATTCCATTTGTCAATTCGGTCTGGGACATTCAATTTATCCACATCGAGAAAGCGACTTATGACCTCAACAACCTCGAACATGGCATCATACGCGCCAAATTCCATGACCCACGAATCCATGCAGCGCTAAACTGTGCTTCGGTATCTTGTCCAAAACTCCGCAATCGAGCTTATACGCCCCAAGGATTGGATGGTCAATTGGATAAGGCTGCCCGGGATTTCATCAACGATCCCTCAAAAAATCAGGTCACAAAAGAAAGCATGAAGTTGTCGCGGATTTTTCTGTGGTATGGCCTTGATTTCAAAAAACAAGGTGGCGTGAGGGCTTTTATTGCGGGTTTCAGCAGCATTAAAAGCGATAAAAAGGCAAAAATCACTTACCTCGACTACAATTGGCGTTTGAACGAATAGAAAGGCTACCGATCGTTTTTCCCTTTGGTTTTGAGGTCAAAAATTTTGATCGTTTTATCTCCGCTGCTGCCAATGAGCACTTCGGGCAATAGATAAAACTGCGTTATTTTACTCGGAAAGCCTTTTAACTCTACTTCTTGCTGATAATCGTTGCGAAAAAAATATTGCGCGCCTTTCTGATAAAAAAGATAAGTCCCCACCGATTGCAGGTGTCGAATATTTCGGTCGGGAAAGCGTTTTTGAAAATTGCCAAAAAGATCAAATTGAAACAACCCGCGTAAGGTGTCAACCAAATAAATGGCCTGATCGGTAGCAACCAATTGCGTTGGAAGGGGCGCATCCCGACCAAACCATTGACTCAAGTCCTGGCTTTCTTTGATAATTTCCCCGGTTTTACCCACTTTCCGCAATTTAAACAAGACTGCATCATAAAGCCACACATAGTTGTCGCGCCCCATGGCCACCAAAGTCACGTTTGGAAAATCATCCAGCGGGAGCCGTATTTCTGCTGATAAGTTCATGGTGCGGTCTAGAAAAAGCAGATTCTGGTAATCGGGAAAAAACAACAACACATTAAAAGGATCGGTGACATCGACCCAAGCCAGTTGCCCAAGGGTGCGATTGCTGTAATCAAAAAGGAGTTTACCTTGAAGGTTGTATTTTAGCAGGTGTTGATCGGGATCAACTACATAGATCTGTTGCAATTTATCGGCGACCAAAAACCGGGCATCCACGGGGAAAGTGCCACGCAACAGGAAAGTATCCGGCAATTGAGCAGATAAGCTTAGTGTCAACATCATGCCGTACATGAAAATCGCCCAGCGTATATTAAACATTAGGAAAAACCTTCCCCATTGGGTTTTCAAAAAACTGAATCGCCATTTTTTCGCCATCAAAAACTGCATAAGAATTGTAGTTAAGCCATTCTCCCAAGTTGATGTAACGGCTGTTCCCATTTTTTAGCGTAATATCGATGGGCAAATGGCGGTGGCCAAAAACAAAAAAATCAATCGCCTGCTGATCCAATTGTTCATTGGCATAAATGAGCAACCATTCTTTATCCGCGCCTAAAAAATGCCCTTCGGAAGGATTCACATCGCGGCTTTTTCCCGACCAAAAACTAGCCATGCCAATGCCAAAATTGGGATGTATCCGTGCAAATAACCACTGACACACTGGATTGGCAAAAACACGTTTGAGGAATTTATACCCATAATCGCCGGGCCCAAGCCCATCGCCATGCCCAATGTAAAAGGTTTTTCCCGCAAATTCTCGGGTAATCGGTTTCCGATGGGTCGGAATGCCCATTTCTTTTTCAAAAAACGAGAAAATCCACATGTCGTGGTTACCCGTAAAAATAGAGATGGAAATACCAGCATCAGAAAGTTCGGCGAGTTTACCCAGCAAACGCGTAAAACCTTTAGGGATGACTGTCTTATACTCAAACCAAAAATCAAAAAGATCCCCTACCAAATATATTTCTTCCGCATCATGCCTAATTTGCTCCAACCAGCGTACCAACTGGCGTTCGCGTTTGGCGCTGCTCAGCCGCGCATTTACCCCTAAATGAAAATCTGAGGCGAAATAGATTTTTTTTCCTGCTTGCATGGCTGTAAAAATAGAAATATTCGGAGATTTAGAATCTGTTTGGATGCGCGATGTTTTGCGTTTGTACGAACAAGTAATGAAAAAGTTTTTTTCTTAGCAATACAACTCCATACCATGAATCTATCTTTATCTGGAAAAAATGCGCTGGTAGGCGGCAGCAGCAAAGGCATCGGAAAAGCTACGGCGATTGCTTTGGCGCAATTGGGCGCCAATGTTACCCTAATGTCGCGCAATGCCGCCATGCTTGCCCAAACACTGGAGGAACTGGAACGCCAGAGCAGCCATCAACAACATAATTTTTTGGTGGTTGATTACCTTGATCGCGCTGATCTGCACCAAAAAGTAAGCGGCTTATTGATGTTAAAACCCATCCATATCCTGATCAATAATACGGGTGGCCCAGCTGGCGGCCCTATCGTTGAGGCTACCGCCGATCAATTTCTTGCTGCTTACGAAAACCATTTGCTTTGCAACCATTTGTTGGCTCAATTGCTGATTCCGGTAATGAAAAAGGAAGGTTATGGGCGCATCATCAACATCATTTCCACTTCCGTAAAGACCCCCTTGGATAACCTCGGCGTGTCCAATACGACCCGTAGTGCAGTGGCCAGTTGGGCCAAAACACTGGCCAATGAGGTAGCACCTTTTGGCATTACGGTAAACAACGTTTTACCAGGCTTTGCAGTAACTGATCGACTGATGGAAGTGCTGGAAGGTGGCGCACAGCGCAAGGGAATTGAACTGGAAAAAGAAATAAAAGCAGCTGAATCAACCATTCCGATGGGGCGATTTGGCACGGCGGCAGAAGTAGCAGCGGCCGCAGCTTTTTTGGCGAGCCCGGCAGCTTCTTATATTACTGGAATCAATTTGCCTGTTGATGGAGGGAGAACGCGCACCTTGTAATCGGATATTACATAGTAGGGTATCAGGCGTTTCAAAAAAATCACCCGATACCCTGCATTATTTAAGATTATAACTTTACAAAGAAGCCCACACTGTAAGATGGGCGAGCATAAATCAAGCTACCAAAAAGTGCGCCGCCTACACTGGCAGTAACGCCAATATTTTTGTTGAAAAAGTACGAAACTTCCGGAGCAATGGCCAAGAATTGCGTATTGTTTGCAAAAAAACTAGTGCCATCCGAAACGATTCTACCTGGGCCATTGTACAAAGATTTCACCCCTTGAAAACGGAGAATCGTGAACAACTTATCTTTGAACCAACCGGTACCCGCCTCAACGCCATACCGCAATTCATCCGAAAAACCCTTACTGCGGTTATTGAACCCGCCATACACCGAAACATAACCAAATTTATTTTCGGACAGTTTAAAACTGCGACTCACATCTATTTGCAGCAATTGGTTGAATTCACCATCACCCGTTTGTAGAATACCCAAACCTCCTCCTCCGGTACGACCCAAAGGTAGTCCCAAAAGCAAAGTAGCGCTTACCACCGTGGGTTTATTCACGATCAACCCGTACTTGATAGCAATATCCGCATCGCCGATGTGGTTGATCGCCGCTCCTTGAGTGATGACATTACCTGATGCCGCCGAACGTTCGGTGTTGTATACAGCCCGACTAAACAAAGGCATGTAAAAAATTCCTGTCAAGCGTTTGGTGATCCCATACTCGGCATAAATGGTGGTATTGTACAAGCTCCCGGTGATATTGGGGTCTATTTTTCCATTAGACGTATAATGCTGATCAGCAGTAACCCACCATTCGGCTATTTTGAGATAGGCTTTGCCCTTGGCTTGCGGCCAGCCGCCACCTGCATAGAGGTCTGCTGCGGTAAAAAGATAAAGACCCATTACGATCAAAAGGGAGTGTATTTTCATGATTGGATTGTTGATGTTGAACAAAATATAAATAATGGGACAATATAAATTCCCATTACTTAGAACTACTTAATGACACCTTCCCCTACTTTTACTGAAAAGGGTTTGCACCAGTACAAGATGTGGCTGTAGGAGTTCAATTCAACAGTACTTGGCAAGGTATAAGTGTGGGTGCCTTTGAATACCGCTACTTTACCAATTTCATAAGCGCCTTTGACAGTACTTGGGTTATTGCTGAGGTAGACGTAAAGCCCTGGAAGATTGGTATCCGCCACATAAGTATCAGAAAAGCTAAGCACCAAGTTACCAGCAGTGTTGCGCAATATAGAGAAATCCCCCTTCAGTGCATAACTGCTGGTGGTACGTAATGCTCCAGTACGTAAAACGGTATTGCCCGTAGTAGCGATTTTCTTTTCTACTACTTGCAATCTTACGGTATCCGTGATGGTTTTTTCAGGTGTAAGCTGTGCCTTGGACACGATTTTAACGCGCCCAGCTTTGAGTCCGGTCACCAAACCCTGATCGCTCACGCTGGCTAAAAGTGGATCCGTAGAAAGCCATTTGATGCCTACAACTTGTTCCAAGCCGGCATTGTTGAAAAAACGGGCTTGAAAGGCATAGGTTTTGCCCACTTGCAAAGAATCCGTAGGATTTACAACGGCCACGCGCTCATTGACAAAATCGACAATGAGGTCTTCGCCGATACAGCCTTGTAGTAGCGCTAAGGGAAATAGAAAAATCCAGATAATTCGTTTCATTGTTTTGATTTGTAGCACTTTAGAATTTGGAAGCAAACATTTGTGATCAAATGACCATTTGAGTACAAAATTAAGAATACTCCGCGGACTTGGATGTCCGTTTGATTACTTTTTGGCAGGTTAATAATGTCGTTGGGATTGCAGACAAGGTGGCTATTCGGAGTTTCCAATGTTCGTAGTCCTTGAAAAACTTCCGAACAACCCTTTGATGTCCACTCAATTTAGTTTGCACTTAAGATCAAAATATCCACCAATTCCTTGGGGCGACTAAAAAACGGAGAATGGCTGGTTGCCATTTGGTATACTTTTTCACAAGGCATTTCGGTGTACATTTTTTGTTGGATCAAGGGTGTCACTGCCCTATCTAATGTGCACTCGATGTACACCCGAGGCACCGATCCAAATTTTTCCTCACTCAATTGCAGGGGCCTCATCCCGCTTTCAATGGGTTCTGGACTAAGCAACATCCTGGCCAATTGTGGAATGTGAGCTTCGCAATCGGCATACAAACCTGCTTGATAAATGACAGGATCTAGTGTAGATGCCTTTAACTCCGGGTGGATGCTTACATAAGGTTTCAACACACCTTCGGTATCCATTTGTGAGTATTCTCGTTGGGATTTGCCATTGGGAATGAGGTAAGCAGCTAGGTATACCAGTTTTTCAATTTTCTCGGAGCAGTATTCAGCAGCTTGGGAAATCATGATCCCGTTTTTGCTGTGCCCTACTAAAATTACTTTGCCTTCCAATTCGTCAATCACTTTACAAATGGCAGCCACACTGGTTTGTAAGGTGACTTCTTGAATGGGCGTTTTGTCGCGTCCCATGCCTGGTAAATCGATTGCGATGGCGCGGTGTCCCAATTGTTCTAGCATAGGCACAACGCGGTGCCAGTTCCAGGAGCCGTGCCACGACCCATGAATCAGAATATAGGTTTTCATTCCTTAATTTTGTGTATTGAACTAATGGCTACAAAAATCGAAGAAAAGGGCAAGCAGAACAACCCGAAACTTGCGGAGTTAGAATTTTAGTTTCCTCCACCCTAAATACCTTTCTTATTGCTCGCTTTAGGAATGATTTGATTCGTCCACCTTGCGTTGGGGAAAACACAGTTTTCCGGTTACGTCGGATTTTACTTCGATTGGGAGGAGCATTCTTCGAAAAGGTGAGATGTAACCCACTTCCGCAGGACTTTGGGCTTTTTGCATGTACCCAGTACGCTCGACTCTTGGTTTTTTGTCACAAAAAAGGGGCAAGTTTTATTATTTTTTGTCACCTAGCAAGGCTAAGTTTTAAAAAAAAGATGCATAAAATAAGGGTAAATTGATTTTCACAGACATCTCTACCTACTCAAATCCTCAAGTTCCACAATTCAAAAGCATCGCGTTCCAACTTTTCTCGATGGTCCGGATGGGCAATGTTGATCAAATTTCGTGCGCGCTCGCGGATGGATTTTCCAAACATTTCGGCAACACCGTATTCGGTGACGATGTATTGCACATGCGCCCGAGTGGTGACCACTCCAGCGCCGGGTTTCAAAATCCCGGCAATACGGCTGATGCCTTTACTAGTGGCAGAAGGCAAAGCAATGATGGGTTTA
>JBBRGN010000204.1:0-8803 GCA_038240665.1 Chitinophagales bacterium
TCAAATCATTGAAGTTTCGCGCGGAAATTAACAGTTTACGGGAAGTGTTTTTTGCAACTGATTTTCAATTTTAGGGGCAGCGGGCCGCAATTTTTTTTTGAAATTGCAGCCCGCTTATAGCCTTTCTTTATCCTTCCAAAGTAGCTTTCACTCCTTCTTGTGGAGTAGTTACTTTAAAATCCGGAAAACGCTTCATGAATTTACTTGAATCAAAAAAGTAATCCCGATCATATTGGTAGGCCATTTCTTTGAATTCGCTCAAAATGGGGATAAAAAGCCCGAGAATACCCATCATCCAAATGGGCAAAGCACGGGACTTAGGTGCCACGGTCATGGCTGTTGCAAACATTTCAATCCATTCTTTGCCAGTCAAAAGACTTGGATCCGTAGGCAAATGCCATATTTGATTGAAAGCGTCGGCGGTATTTCCCAACAATGCCGTTGCTTTGGCGGCATCAGGCGTAAAAGTAAAAGTATGTGTTTTGTCTAGTCGGGCAAACCAATCGGCGGGTTTGCCTTTTTTGAAGTTGTTGACTACCGATTCCACCAGTACACTTTTTTCGTTGTGTGGCCCGTAGAAGTCGGCGGAGCGGGCAATCAAGGCAGTAAGATCGCCCCTCTTAACGTTATCCATGATCATTCCTGCAATTTCGGCCCGTACTTTTCCTTTTTCACTACTGGGGTTGACGGCAGATTCCTCGGTCATGTGGCCAATGGCATTGCGATCGTAGAGGTAAACGTTGTCAAAAAAAACCAACTTCGCTTGGTGTTCGATACAGCCTTCGATAACTGCGGCCATAAGCGGTGGCCATTTTTCGCGCCATACCTTCCGGGAATAGTCAAATCCTACGGTAAGGTATACGACTTCCGATCCTTCAATGGCTTTTTTGACTTGTGACACATCGGAAAGGTCAGCTGGAAAAAGCTGATCGGTGTCATTGATCTTTTTGGGATTTCTACTAACGATGCGGATTTGATCCGTGTATTTGGACAATTCTTGCGCTAATACGGTACCAATAGTACCTCCGCCTCCTAAAATAGTTTGCATAAAAATGGTTTTAGATGATGACTAAAGATAAACAATATTAATAATGAAAAGGCTGCAAAGGCTCAAAAAAACTTGTCCGAGGTTTTTGTGGTAAACCGAATCTTATTTCGGGGTTCGTATTTTTATCTCGTATTTTTAAAGTTAATGAATAGAAGAAGGATATTTGGTTTTTTAGACCTTTTTTGGTTTATTTGATCGATTTTTACTAAAAAAACACTCTTCACCCAACATGAAAATACAACTATTAGACATCCTGGTGATTGTTCTTTACCTGGTCGTCATTTCCGCCATTGGTATTATTACCCAAAAAAAGGCCAAAGAATCCAAAAATGATTACATGCTGGGTGGCAACACGATCCCTTGGTGGATGTTGGGCATCTCCAATGCTTCTGGTATGTTTGATATCTCTGGCACCATTTGGATGGTGACCATTATGTTTATTTATGGTTTAAAAAGTATTTGGTTGCCCTGGCTGTGGCCGGTTTTTAACCAAGTTTTTTTATTTGCTTATTTGGCCATCTGGTTGCGTCGTTCCAATGTTTCCACGGGTGCAGAATGGATGCTTACCCGTTTTGGAACTGGAAAAGACGCCATTCGTTCGCATAGCATCATCGTGGCGTTCGCCTTGCTGAGTTGTTTAGGTTTTATGGCTTACGGGTTCGTTGGCTTGGGGAAATTCATTGAAATCTTTATACCTATTCAGTACATTCAGCCTTACTTGCCTTTTACGGTATCGCCAGCATTTGTACCGCATTTTTACGGCATTGTGTTTACCCTATTTGCAGTGTTTTATTCCATTATGGGAGGGATGTCGAGCATTGTCTGGGCGGATGTCATTCAGTATTTTTTGATGGCTTTGGCTTCGATTACCATCGCCATCATCGCCATGATTCAGTTGTCGCACCATGCATTGGTGGTTCCGGAAGGTTGGACCAACCTATTTTTTGGTTGGCACATGAACCTAAACTGGACTGGAATCATCAATGACGTCAACGCCAAAATCGCCGACGACAGATACGAACCCTTTGGCGTGTTTTTCTCCTTGATGGTAGCCAAAGGCATTTTATCTAGTCTGGCTGGCCCGGCACCCAATTACGATATGCAAAAAATCCTTTCGTCCCGTAGCCCGCGCGAAGCGGCAATGATGAGCATGTTTGTCAACATAGTATTGTTGCCTACCCGTTATTTTATGATCATTGGTTTTGCAGTACTGGCCTTGTTGTTTTACAAGGATCTCGATCTACAAACGGTAAGCGGCGGCGTAGATTTTGAAAAAATCCTTCCGGCGGCCATCAATCAATTTGCTCCTCCAGGACTGCTGGGTTTGCTATTGGTGGGGCTTATGGCGGCGTTTATGGGTACTTTTGCGGGTACTTTGAATGCTGCGCAGGCTTACTTGGTCAATGATGTATACTTGAAAACCATTCGCCCAAGCGCAAGCAATACAGAAATCAGTCGCGCCAATTACCTGACGGGTATTGTGGTAGTCATCATCAGCATCATCATGGGTTTGTTTGCCAAAGATGTCAACAGCATCCTTCAATGGATTGTGGGCGCTTTGTACGGTGGTTTCGCGGCCGCCAACGTGCTCAAGTGGCATTGGTGGCGTTTCAACGGTAATGGATATTTCTTAGGAATGCTGGTGGGGATATTGTCTTCAATGGGTTTGCCTTACGTTTTTCCAGATACCTTGCCTTTGTATTATTTTCCTTTGATTTTGGTGCTTTCTGCGCTGGCTTCGGTTTTTGGATCATTGAGTGGGCCACCAACTGATATGGAGGTACTAAAGCATTTTTACAAAAACGTCCGTCCTTGGGGTTTTTGGGGGCCAGTTCATGCAGCGCTTGTTCAAGAAGACCCTGCTTTTGAAAGAAACAAGGACTTTAAGCTCGATATGTTTAATGTATTGGTGGGAACGGTAGGACAAACTGCGGTTACTTCTTTGCCCGTATTTATTGTCCTGTTGATGCCATCGCAAGGAGCAATAGCAGCAGCGGTATTGGCGGTATGCATATTTATTTTGCGAAAAACTTGGTACAACAAACTTCCGGCGTAATGTCGTATGGATCAATCTTTACGACCGAAAAAAATAACCCAAAATCACAACCATATGAATTTTACCCAGCGATTGGCAGCCCTAGAAAAAGCCTACGAGGAGTTAACTACTTTAACAAACAGCAAAGAACCCTTAGGCAACGGTATTTACGAGCGTTACTTGCGTCCGGTATTAACGGCGGATCACGCTCCGTTTTTTTGGCGATATGACCTCAATCCGCTTACCAATCCTCACCTGATGGAGCGTTTTGGGATCAACGCAACTTTTAACGCTGGCGCCATTAAATGGCAAGGAAAATACCTTTTGGCCGTGCGGGTGGAAGGAAAGGATCGTAAGTCTTTTTTTGCCATCGCCGAGAGCCCCAATGGGGTCGATAATTTTAAATTCTGGGATTATCCCGTGACCATGCCAGAAACCGAAGACCCCGATGTCAACGTCTACGACATGCGCTTGGTAGCACACGAAGATGGCTGGATTTACGGCCTTTTTTGTACCGAACGCAAAGATCCTGATGCGCGTAAAGGCGACGAATCTTCTGCGGTGGCGCAATGTGGTCTTACCCGTACCAAGGATTTGGTGCATTGGGAGCGTTTACCGGATCTCAAAACGCCTTCGCCCCAGCAACGCAATGTGGTGCTGCACCCCGAATTTGTAAATGGAAAATACGCACTGTATACCCGTCCGCAAGACGGATTTATCGAAGCGGGAACAGGAGGCGGTATTGGACTCGGCTATGCAGACTCCATGGAGCATGCGGTAGTAGAGAAAGAATACATCGTCGATGAAAAACACTACCACACGGTATATGAAGTAAAAAATGGACAAGGACCAGCACCTTTGAAAACGCCCCAGGGCTGGTTGCACCTAGCTCATGGAGTGCGCAATACCGCCGCCGGTTTGCGCTATGTGTTGTATGTTTTCATGACCGACCTTCAAGATCTGACCAAAGTCATCCACAAACCGGCGGGCTACTTTATTGCGCCAGAAGGCGCAGAAAGGGTAGGGGACGTATCCAATGTTACCTTCTCCAACGGCTGGATTTTGGACGATGATGGAACGGTTTTTATCTATTATGCTTCTTCGGATACGCGCATGCATGTGGCCACTTCGAGCATTGATCGATTGGTGGATTACTGTCAGCATACGCCTGCCGACGGGTTCCGCTCGGCAGCCTCGGTGGAGACTTTGAAAGGGATTATTGAACGCAATAAGTCTTTGTAAACGACACCTATGACGGAATCACAGTTTACCTTTCAGATTGAGTCGGAACTGACACGCATCCTGCGTTTTTGGACCGATTTTTCCATTGATCATCGATATGGAGGGTTTGTTGGAAAAATGGATGTGAATGGCCAGGTTCAGGAGCAAGCGGAAAAAGGTGGCGTGCTAAATGCCCGTATTTTATGGACTTTTGCGGCGGCTTATCTTCATTCCCCGCAAGCCATTTACCTGAGCATGGCCAATCGAGCGTATCATTATTTGCAAACCCATTTCCGCGATAAAGACCAAGGAGGGATTTATTGGTCGGTCGATTTTGCTGGCAATCCACTCAACAAAAGAAAACAGATTTACGGTCTGGCTTTTGGCATCTATGGTTTGAGCGCATATTATAAATTGGCGCCAAGACCGGAAGTGCTTGAGTTTGCTCTTGATTTGTACCAGCTCATCGAACAACACAGTTATGATGTACAGCGAGGAGGGTATTATGAAGCCTTTTCCAGTGATTGGCAGCTTTTGGATGATTTGCGGCTCAGCGAAAAAGACCGCAATGACCCCAAAACCATGAACACCCACCTGCACATCATCGAAGCCTACGTCAACCTCTACCGCATCTGGCCTAAAGCGGAATTGGCCGAACGTATCCGTCAGTTATTGGAGGTATTTGAAAACCATATTATTGATGCGCAAAGCAATCACCTCATCTTGTTTTTTGACTTGGATTGGAAACCTCAATCCGCGGCTCGATCCTACGGGCACGATATTGAAGCCTCGTGGTTGTTGCATGAAGCCGCCAGTGTACTTGAAGATCCGGCTTTGCTGGAAAAGTGGTCGTCCATTGCCTTGAAAATCGCGAATGCGGCAACGGAAGGCCTTCAACCCGATGGTAGTTTTTTTCATGAGTACGATCCAAGCAACAACCATTATGACCGCCACCGCGAGTGGTGGGTTACGGCGGAGGGCATGGTGGGTTATCTGAATGCCTTTGAGCTGACCGGGGATCCAAGTTATTGGGAAAAAATAGTTGGACTCTGGAATTTTGCCCAAAAACACCTCATTGATCACCAAAATGGGGAGTGGTATTGGGGGGTTTTTGACGACTATGAAGGCATGAACAGCGAGGATAAAATTGGTTTTTGGAAATGTCCTTACCACAATTCTCGGGCTTGTATGGAAATATTGAGTCGTACACTTTATAAAAAGTAGGTATAAAAATAGACTATGAAAACTTGGCGCTTTTCTTTTGTACTACTCGTCTTTTGCGTTTTTCAGATGAACGCTCAAGTCAAATTTGCCACTATTTTTAGCGACCACGCCGTATTGCAACGCCAAAAACCAATTCCAGTTTGGGGTTGGTCGGATCCCAGCCAGGAGGTCACGGTTTCACTGGCACAGCAAACCTTGAAAACCCAGGCGGATGCCAATGGCAAGTGGCAAGTACAATTTGTGGCACTAGAAGCAGGTGGGCCTTACAAACTTACCGTTATCGGCCCTAAAAGCCATCTTACCCTCAATGACATCCTGATCGGCGAAGTTTGGTTGTGTTCAGGACAATCCAATATGGAATGGCCGGTATCCAGTGCTGATAATTACCTGCAAGAGCGCAAAAACGCTGATTTTCCGCAAATTCGGCATTTCCAAGTAGCCCATGAAGTGACTTTACAACCGCAAGCCGACCTAAGCTCCGGTACATGGGAGATCAGCAACGCCAAAACCGTGGGCGGATTTAGCGCAATAGGCTTCTTTTTTGCGCGTGAGATCCAGCAAAAAATTGGTGTGCCCATTGGCATCTTGCATTCCTCCTGGGGTGGATCGCAAGTTGAAGGTTGGATCAGTAAAGAAGGCATGCTCGCCTCGGATGAACTCAAAGCTTATGGTCAAAACTTGCCTACCAATTGGGACGATGCCGATCTTCGATTAGAGCAGCGAATAAAGGCCAAGTTGTTGGGTAATCCGGGTAGCAACCCTACTTCTGCGGATGAAAAAAAATACCTCCAGGCCGATTACAATTTTTCCAAATGGCTTACTTCAGACCCCCTGGGACAATGGGATTGGAAAGGCATATGGGCTTGGCGCGGCAATGGTTTTATGGGCAAAATGGTGGATGTTCCCGCTGAGATGTGCAATCAGATCACAACCTTAGGAATAGGGGAGTTGTACAGTTATCAAGAGATCTACATCAATGGCAATTTGGCAGCATCGGGTTTGGTAAAAGGCCAGCGCTGTATTTTGCTTCCTGCCAATACCTGGAAACCAGGCATTAACAAGCTCATGGTCAAAATCAACCGTGCCATCGAACCAGAATGGTATGGCCTAGGTTTGCAAGGATCAGCGGCGGATCTGTTTGTAAGTACGGAAAAACAAAAGATATCCATCGCTGGCAATGACTGGCAGTTGATGCCCGCTTTTTCCGAACCGCATACCTTTGCGCATCTGAGCAACAATACGGGGACGGCCATTTATAATTCCATGATTGCTCCGCTGCTTCCCTATGGTATTCGCGGCGTACTTTGGTATCAGGGCGAATCCAATGCCGATCGCGCTTATCAATACCGAAAAACTTTTCCCTTGCTGATTGAAGATTGGCGCAAACACTGGAAAGACGACTTTGCTTTTTATTTTGTCCAGTTGTCGTCCTTTGGCGCTTATCAAAACAGCAACCAAGGCAGCAATTGGGCCGAACTTCGCGAAGCGCAAACTATGACCTTGAGTTTACCAAATACAGCCATGGCGGTCACTACGGATGTCGGGAATCCCAATGACATCCATCCTACCAACAAACAAGACGTAGCGAAAAGATTGGTGGCCAGCGCCTTGAACGCGATTTATGGAAAAAAGGAAGTAGTACCCTCGGGTCCAATGTATGAAACCGTGCAGTTTAAAAAAGATCAAGCCACCCTTAGCTTTAAATATGGCGGCGGCGGATTGGTGGCCAAAGATAAATTTGGTTACCTCAAAGGGTTTGAAATTGCTGGGGAAGATCACGTTTTTCATTACGCCAAAGCGGAGATTGTAGGCAATACCGTGGTGCTGCGTCACCCAGAAGGGAAAGCAGCGACTTCGGTGCGTTATGGCTGGGCGAACGCTCCACTAGATGCCAATCTTTTCAACAAAGAAGGTTTTCCAGCTAGTCCTTTTCGTACCGATCAATGGGAGGGGATTACGGTAAAGAATAAATTTGAATAGGGTAGATACCGGTTGCGGCTGAAATCAACAACCGCAACCGGTATCTACATTAGTATCCTTCTTGCCCATAGTAAGCGCCGGGGCCATGCTTTCGGAAATAGTGCTTGTCCTGCAAGGTCTGTTTGATGGCTTGGGTCAAGGGATTGATTTGTAAGGTGAGGTAAGCCATTTTTGCCAATTCCTCCAAAACTGTAGCATTGTACACTGCCTTGGCGGCGTTTTTTCCCCAAGAAAAAGGACCATGACAGGCCACCAATACCATTTCTACTTCGTGGGGTTGGTATTTTTTTTGCCGAAAAAGATCCAAGATCTGGTTCCCCGTTTCCAATTCGTAATCGCCTAAAATCATCTCGTCGGTCATCACATCCGTAACCGGTACAGCTGGAACAAGGTGATCCGCGTGGGTGGTGCCAAAGTTTAGTATTGGCATAATGGCTTGTGCCCAAGCTACTGCATAGGTAGAATGCGTATGACAAATCCCGCCGATATGACCAAAATTATTGTACAGCACCAGGTGCGTTTTGGTATCCGAAGAAGGCCGTTTATTTCCCTCTACGACTTGGTTCTCTAGATCGACGATCACCATATCTGCTGCTTGTAGGTCGATGTAGGGTACGCCGCTGGGTTTAATGGCCATCACCCCTAGGTCTCGGTCAATGGCCGATACATTACCAAAGGTATAAATGGCCAATTTTTGGCGCGGGATTTCCATATTGGCTTCAAAGGCTTCTTCCTTTAGCGATTGATACTTCGACATTCTACTTGCTTTAATTTCAAAAATGGCGAATGACAAGCGACCAATTCATCATTAGTCGCTTATCATTCCCATTGTTTTACTTCAATTCCAAAACCACCACCGATACAGGAGGCAAAGTCACTTTTAACTCGTCTCCTTTCAACACTGCACCGTTGAATACGGCAGGTTTGATTTTCTCGGGAGTGTCAAAACTGTTGAAGTCCTGCACTTTTCCCGAAGCCAAAATGCGACCACTTACCGCTGCCGCCTTCATACCGCGAAGGTTAAGCGTAACAACCTGCGCTTGATTGGGATTGATGTTGACCAAAGAGATGTGCACCAAACCATTTTTGTCCCGTGAAGCCGAAGCCGATACCGCTGGTAATTTTTGTCCCTCCAGGGTGTAATTCTCTGATTTAACATCAACTGGTAATTGGGTTGCGCCCTGGTGTACGTTGTACATCTCCATCACATGATAAGTAGGCGTAAGGATCATTTTTTCGCCTTGGGTGAGTATTACCGCCTGTAGTACGTTCACCGATTGGGCTAGGTTGGCCAT
>JBBRGN010000205.1:0-8700 GCA_038240665.1 Chitinophagales bacterium
AAAAGAAAAGATTCACTCTAGCCTATAGCCTTTTTTGAAAGATGATCCATTATGAGACTAAAATAAACCTTCTTATCCAGACATACGCTTTCAAAGACCTTCAATTTGAACAAGGATAAGTCTAAGATTGCTTATTTTTGCAATTTGAGCATGGAAAGGATCTTAAAGGCCAGCAATTTTATCTTTAACCCAAAAAAAAGGCTGAAACTTGACTGATCCGTTTTCAATGCGGATCCATACTTTTGAGCAAATAAGCAGAAAATGTTAGGCACAAAAACTCTTACTTATTCTTTGATTTTTTTTGCAGTGACCTGCATCTTTTTACCTACACTGCGAGCACAAGTCTACAACATCGATGAAGACCTTGATCTAGCCCGCAAAGTGGATAGCGTGGCGCAAATGCAACGCATTCAACAAGAAATTATCGGGATGGCAGTGTGCTTGGTAAAAGATGGAAAAATCATCTACAGCCAAGGTTACGGCTATAGCAATTGGGAAAAACTCATGCCAGTGACTACAGCTACTACTTTTCGCTGGGCTTCCATGTCGAAAAGTTTGACCTCCGTTTTGGCCATGAAACTCCATGAAGAGCATCATCTGGAATTGGACTCTTCCATAACGGCTTATGATCATGCCCTGCCTTATCGCCAAATTCGGGTTCGCGATCTCTTACAAAACCGCAGTGGATTGGGACATTACGATGAAATGACCCAATTGTACCCCCAGTGGTATGGCAATCTGAAAAGTTATCCCGGGAATGGACCATTCAATCCCAAAGCAGCCATCCAAATCTTTGATAATGCCCCATTGGTTTTTACTCCCGGACAAAAGTTTCTTTACTCTACTTTTGGTTTTGTACTCGCCGGAGAGGTCATTGACACGGTTGGTCGGCGTTTGTTTGGCAAAGGATATTTGGAGTTGGTCAACGAGCACATCCGAAAGCCATTGGGGATGGCTAGCTTGCAACCCGATTACCGTTGGGAAACCAACCCACAAAAAGCTGAGGGTTATTATCTCGGTGCGGATAATCAAATTGTACGCCGACCGGACGACGAGATCAGCTGGAAACTGGCTGGCGGCGGCTTTGAATCCAATATCGTTGACCTTGGAAATTACATCCGTGGGTTGATGCTTAAGGAAATATTGCAACCTTCTACTTATGACTTGATGTGGTCTAAGCAAGCTGATACTGATTACGGTTACGGTTTTTCTGTGGATGGAGACAATTTTGATCGAAGAATTGGCCATTCGGGGACACAGACCAAAACCCGCACCATCTTCTGGATGTACCCCAATCGTCGGGTTGGAGTAGGGGTTATGCTCAATTCAGAGTGGGGCGATCCCGGTATTATAGCTGATCATCTATTGCAACTGCTGGGCGTAGATACCAACCCTAAAACGTATGAATTGCGCTGCAATGATAAATCCAAAACCTCCAATCAATATGCGGCAATCTGGAAAGCAGGTACCAACAAACAAGTGATGAGACGAGGTTATATGACCCAACACTTTCAGGTCGAATCAGATCATCTGCGCGCGCATGGTTTCCAATTGACAGATGTTGAAACTTACCTAGATAAAAAAAATGTTCGGCATTGGGATGGCGTTTTTGAAGCCAATGACCAAACTTTTCTCTGGGAACACCAGATGGATTCAGATTCGTTTTATGCACGCAATGCAGGGTTGGCACGCGAAGGCTGGCAATTGCAAGATATGGAGACCTATATCGTGAGCAACAAACGCAAATGGACGGGGGTTTACACAAAAACAGCGACTAAATCTACTTTCATCAATGATCTAAATGCCGATTTATTTGATAAGCAAGTTCGGCTTTTGGCGCAAAAAGGACTGCGCTTAAATGATTTTGAAAGTTATTTCGACGCCGAAAAAAAGAAGCGATTATGGGCAGGTGTATTTATTCCAGGTGGGGACAGTTATGCTTTTTGGCGTAGTTTGAGTATGGATGAGTTCAATCAAAAACTCACTGAATTGAATAAAGAAGGGCTAAAACTCGTAGATATTGAAATTTATAACCTCAATGGGCAGCAGTATTGGTCGGGCGTATGGCGGGGCGGCAACTACGACATCCGCATACAGCGCAACAGCCAATTTTGTCCGATCTTTAAAAATTTCGTCAATCTTGGGCAAAATGGTTTCGAATTGCTAGATTGGGAACGCTATTAACTCTTTCCTAAGAGAGATTCCCAACCACTTAAAATCTAAATATTTTGAAAAGACGCGTATTTTTTTCGAACGCAGCCCTTGCTGCCCTTGCTGGTTCGATGGGTTTTGCTGGCTGCGCCAAAGCGGCTGATCCAAAAACCACCAAACATAAAAACAACCCAAATTCTGCTTCGGGAAAACCAATGACGATTGCTACCTGGCCCAACGAATTGGCTACTGCCGCCGCCTGGAAGGTATTGTCAAGTGGAGGATCTGCATTGGATGCCGTGGAACAAGGTGCACAGATTCCAGAAGCTGACCCAGCGAATACATCCGTGGGACTAGGCGGATTGCCGGATCGGGATGGTACTGTTTCCTTAGATGCTTGTATTATGGATGCTGTAGGTAATGCCGGCAGCGTCACCTTTGTCCAAAATATATTGCATCCCATTTCTTTGGCTCGGAAAGTCATGGAAAAAACGCCTCACCTCATGCTCAGTGGCGCCGGCGCGGAAAAGTTTGCCGCCGCGGAAGGTTTCCCCAAAACCAATCTCCTTACGGAAGGATCGCGTAAAGCTTGGGAAGAATGGAAAATAAAAACAGGTTATCAACCAATCCCTAACCACGATACCATTGGCATTTTAGCCCTGGATCAAAAAGGGGAACTTTCGGGGGGATGTACTACTAGCGGCGCTGCTTACAAAATGCATGGCCGGGTAGGCGATTCGCCAATCATTGGCGCAGGTCTGTTTGTTGACAATGAGATTGGCGCGGCGACGGCGACGGGCTTGGGCGAACTAATGATGAAAACCTTAAGTTCGTTTTTAATCGTGGAATTAATGCGACAAGGAGCTAGTCCACAGGAAGCTTGCGAAGAGGCGATTGCGCGTATTGCCCGCAAATATCCGGAAAAAATCAAACCAACTGATGTACAATCTGGAGTGATCGCCATTAATCCAGCTGGAGAACACGGCGCTTTTTCTCTACGTTCTGGGTTTTCTTATACCATTTTTATGAATGGCGAAAACAAGGTTTACCAAGCAGATTCTTATCTAAAGGATTAAATTGGATGGAATGATGGTCAGTTTTTTTTCGAAAAAAACTGACCATCATAGCTTTTCCTAAGTCCAAATAACAACAGATTGAAACCCAGCTAGACTGCCATCCGCAGCAATGCCAACAATATATGCCGGATGTTCAGGGCCTACTTCACGGTCATTGTCTTGACCAAGAATGACGATTGCTGGTTGACGCAAGTGCGTTTTCATGATGCTCACAATAGCAACGGCATGTTTTTCCTGTTCAAAAACCCGATGTTGCTCAATGAAAGTAGGGAAAAAAGGATCTGCAGAAACGAACCTTTCAATTACATGAGCTGGATTGTTGGGGTCAAGGTTTAACGCCTTAGCAAAGGACGCCTCGGTCAATTCGCTAACTTGGGCAGAGAAAGAAATGGCTTCGATTGGGTTGCTGCCTTCAGAAGCCAAATAATCAAAAAATAAATTTTGCACATTAGGTTGAATTAAATCGGCAACCTCTTTACCACTGAGATCGCTTGTGCCTTCTTGGGCGCTTTGCTTCAACTGAATGGCCAGGGTTAGCGCAGTCATTCCCATTTCAGATAAGCCATCAATTTCAGCATTTGACAATTCACTGCAATCGATTTCAAATTGATTGATCACTTTTTCCTTGACGTCCGAAATGCCTTTTTGGATGTCACGGTTGGTAATCCTTTGCTGGCTGCTGGGCTCGCGATCGCAAATAAAGCGATAAAACTGGTCTACCAATGCTTGTTGGGTTCCGCTGAGCTCCGCTAATTTACGGCGGTATTCCCGACGACTCAAAATGCCGTCGCTGCCAGCGGCCTTTTTTAAATGATCCGCAGCTTGTTCGATCGCTGTTATCAAATTAGCTACTTTCGCACGTAACATAAGTATGGATTGAATGTTTTTTTGATCAAACTACGCTGTTGCTTTAACAAAGCTTGATGTTAAAAATTTAACTTCTTGAATTTGCAATTTGTATGAACTCCTCTTCGGTCAAAATCTCTACAGTCCCCAACGCTTGGGCTTTTTTCAATTTTGACCCGGCATCTTCGCCTACCACGAGGATGTTAAGGTTTGAACTTACCGCACCTAATATTTTTGCACCGGCAGCTTCTGCTTTTTCTTGGGCTTCTTTACGCCCCATTTTTTGCAAAGTTCCGGTGAATAAAATGGTTTTTCCAAACAAAGGAGCTTCGGTATTCAGCGCTTTAGGGCGGTCTTCATCGGTTTGTTGAAAATTTACGCCCAGTGCTTCCATTTCTCTCAATATGGCTACATTACGTTCATTTTGGAAAAAAAGCATCACATTTTCCGCAACTACCGGGCCCACATCTTTGATTTTGGTAAAATCTTCGGGTGTCCAATTTTGCAAATCCATCACATGAACAATCTCGGCAGCTAGAAGTTTGGAAACTTTTTTTCCCAGATGATGGACGCTCAAACTGTGCAACAATCTGGAAATCGGATTCTTCTTGGCTTTTTCAATAGATGCTTGCAAATTGGCTACTGATTTTTCGCCAAAACCTTCCAATTGAGCTATTTTGCTGTAATCCAAGCGGTACACATCGGCAATGTTGTGCAACCAACCAAGCTCAAAAAAACGATCGATAATTGATTTCCCGAATCCCTCGATGTCCATGGCATCTTTTGACGCATGAAAAATGATGCGCTGCAAATCTTGCGCGCCGCAGACACACTCCGGGCATCGCCAAGCAGATTCTCCTTCTTCGCGGATTAGTTCTACAGGCGTACTGGTGGTATTGATGGGGCAGACAGTTGGGAAAACGATGGGCATTTCTGATCCATCGCGCAATTCGGGCATGGATTTCACAATATAGGGAATCACATCGCCAGCGCGTTCCACCAGCACCGTATCGCCAATCCTTAAATCCTTACTGCTGATGAAGTCTTCGTTGTGGAGCGAAATAGAAGAAACGGTCACTCCTGCCAACTGTACCGGTTCAATCTTAGCCACGGGTGTAATGGAACCAATTTTTCCTACTTGATATTCAACAACTTGTAGTTTTGAAGTTGCCTGTTTTGCCTGAAATTTATAAGCAATGGCCCAACGTGGATGGTGGGAGGTAAAACCTGCTCTTTCTTGCAATACCCGGCTGTTGACCTTGGCCACCATGCCATCGATTTCGTAGGAATAGGATTCGCGTTTGTCTTGCCAAAAAGCGCAAAAATCCACCACTTCGGCAATGTTAGCGCAGCGTTTTCGTTCTTCGACGGGCACTTTGAAGCCCAATTTTTCCAGCAATTCTAGGCTTTCCAGATGAGTGTTGAAGCGTTCCAAAACATTGTTGCCCTGTTCGTCAACTGCATACCCTAGGGTGTAGATAAAAGCTTCCAAACCGCGTTTGGCAACACCTTTTGGATCTTTCATGCGGAGCCCGCCAGTGGCTGCGTTGCGTGGATTGGCAAAAAGGGTTTGACCTTCTTTGAGTCTTTCGGTATTGACAAGGTCAAAGATATCTTTACGGATCAATGCTTCACCCCGCAATTCGACACGATAAATGCCGTAATCAGAAAAATTGGCGCGCAAAGGAATAGAGCGAATCACGCGCGCATTTGCAGTCATTTCTTCGCCTAGGATGCCATTGCCACGCGTGGCCGCGCGCACTAGCAAATCATTTTCGTAGACAAGAGCAATGCTGCCGCCGTCAAATTTGGGTTCTACGCCGTATTCGATGTCGGTATCAGCAGAAATATTGAGTAGTCGTTTAAGCTGAGCATCCCACTCATTGAGATCGGCAGCATCGTAGGAGTTGGCCAAAGACAACATCGGGATAAGGTGCTCTACGGAGACAAATTCTTCAGTCAGATCAGCAGAAACCCTTTGGGTAGGAGAATCAGGGGTAACCAGTTCGGGATGTTCATCTTCCAGTTTTTCCAACTGCTTGTACAGGAGGTCATATTCATAATCGCTTACAACCGGATCGTTACCGATGTAGTACCTCCACTCATGGTAAACGATGAGCCCACGCAGGTCTTGGAGTTGTTGCGTTGCCGTTTGTTGGTGAACGGCGGAACCTCCATCGAGGTAGGATTTTGACAGCTCGTACAGGACTTTTTGTTCGTCTTGGCGGTACATTGGCCGATGAAATTTTTGACCCTGCGAAGATAGTCAAAGTTTTTTTCGCTTTGATGGCATTCGTCGAAGGTATTGTGGGGAAGGATGATTTTTTTTAAGGCAAATTTTTTTAATAAAATTTAGCCACAAATAGGGGTAAGACCCGTCTAAGCGCATCATCTCTAAAAAATTGCAACATTATGAAGAAGGGAATACTTGTAATACTCTGTTTATTGGCCGCTCAGCTGTTGTCTGCACAACGCGATGAAACACTTTTTAGCCATACAAAGATGGATTTTAGTGGATTTTGGTACAGCCGCACCATCAATTTTTCCTTTTTGGACTCCGATAGTGAATACTTTTCCGGAGGGAATATTGGGTTTGAATTTGGCAAGTCCTTTGTGATAGGTTGGGGTTGGCAGCACATGAAAGATTATGCCCGCTTACCCGATGAAAATAATCGCTATAACCTCAGCAACAGCGGTTTATTGTTGGCCTATATACCAGCGCCCAATAAAGTCATTCACCCTTATTTCAGCGCTTTGATTGGCGGAGGTAGGTTGCGTTTAGACAATGGCGCTTCGGATCGCGTTTTTTCACTCCAACCTACGGCAGGTCTGGAATTAAATGCTTTCCGCTGGATGCGTTTGGGATTGGAAGGCGGCTACCGTCTAGTTACTGATGCCAATTTGGGAACAGTAAACAGCGCCAATGTTTCTTCTCCTTTTGTGCAATTACAATTGCGGTTTGGGTATTCATGGGGGAATCACTGGTGGTAGGGTTCATTTTGTAGTAAAAAAAATCCCAAATTTTGATCCAAGTTCAAAATTTGGGATTTTTTTTACTTCCTGGAAAACATCAATGGTTGTGTTCTTCCATTTTGTGATCAGGATTGGCTACATAATCCATGCCACAGTTTGGACATTTTCCGGCTTTGTCACTACCGCTGCCTTCGCAATGCATGGGGCAAACATAGGCGGAGGTATATTCTTTACCTGCTTTTGGATCAGCAGGTTTTGTGGTAGCTTCGGTGCTTTCTGGCGCTTTTTCTGCCGGTTTTTGGTTGGCAGTACCGTTGCAGCAAGCCAATGCCAGCATACATAAGACGCCAAAAGCGATTTTACTCAAATACTTCATGTTGTGTTGTGTTTTTATGAATTTGATCAAGATTGAAAATAATGTTTTTCTTTATCTTCTGCGCAATCGAATCGTATTTACGCGCATAGCTGTTTCTCCGGTCGTGTAAGCTACCCAGATATCATTCCCCAAACGGGCAGTGATGGGAAAACCGCTACTCCGCTCCATTGAAGTGGTGGTTACCACAAAAGGAGTGCCCTTTTTTCCACTCAAGTCTACCCTTTGTGCCACGATCTCCGCTTGCTTGCCTTTTGGGCGCATCCAGGTTACCACGGCTTCGTCCCAGCTGGTCCAGGCCACATCCACCCGACCGATGGGGGCAGCATCATCGAGGACAATGGGTTCGGAGAAATTGATTCCTGAATCGGCGCTAAAGGCTACTTTTACTTTGGGTTTTTCCGCGCCGGTGTACCAAGCCACCACCACGTTTTTAGACTTGGCATCTACCGCCGGACCATTTACCGGGCAACCGGTGATGTGCCAATTATCGACGGCAACTTTCTTGGGCGCCGTCCATTGTCCATTGTCCAGGCGTACAATGGAAATATCGCGCATCTCGTCTTCACTGCGATCGCGGTATACAACGATGGGGCCTAAATCGGTGAGGGCTGCGTCGGTTTGACAACAATCGCAGACCCGGACATCCAATTCAGCTTCGTCTTGCAATGTACCTTGGGGATTAAAAACAGCGGTGCGCAGGGTCATCGCGCCTCCGCCATGTCCGGCATGTTCAGGTGCAGATTTTGCTGTTGCAACCTTTGATTTTCGCCCATCTAGCCATACAGCAAACATGCGTCGGGAATCCAGCGGCATAAGGGTTACGAAACCATATTCTGCGGGAGTTTTTTCATGTGGCACAAAGGATGGTGACCAAGTAGTACCACCATCGGCAGATTGAGCGATGCGGACTTCGTAATCGTAATCTCCCTTGGCGCTTTTAGCTAGCCAATGCGCTGCTATCCCTTGTTTTTTAGTTCCTGGATAAACTGCCAGAGAAGGGAAATCTGCCCAATTGACAAACCAATTACTGCCGCGGGCAATTTCTTTGGGTTCGCTCCATACCTCAGCATCGGTAAGCGTGGAGAAGCGTAAGGCATCGGTGGTGTCGTTGACATATTCCACCCAATTGAGGTAAAAACCCCCTTCCCAAGACGTAAATAAATTGGGTTCGCCACCAGATTTGCAGGGTGTAGGAATCTCCGTTGCAGTCCAGTAGGGTGGTTCTGGCGGCGGTGGCGGCGACTTTTTTTGACAGGCTGCCATTAAAGGTAGAAGGAT
>JBBRGN010000206.1:0-8692 GCA_038240665.1 Chitinophagales bacterium
TGGATCGCTGATCCCAAATCAAATAGGCGGCAGCATGAATGTTACCCTGATTGTCCTTTGCAAAAAAGATTTGTCGCGCTTGGTGTTCCGCCAAAGCTTTTTCATGGCGCAAAAATTGATCTTTGGTATACGGTATTTTTACTCCTTGCCGCTGAAAACTTAACTGATTGACCGTATAAAATTGTTCGGGATCATTCAGCAACAGGACTTGTAATTGCTGATTGGCTTTGAGGAGGTTTCGCCGCATGTTGCGGTTGATTTTTTTTTGTACTTGATCCAAATGGGTAAGATCTAAAAGGTAGGAATATTTGGTGGTTTGGCGGTAGCCTTGCCAATACAGTTGCAACCAATTGGTAAACTGGTAATGGCAATCTTGTTTAATGCTAGCTACGGGAGGCAGTTGAAGTGAAAGGGCATGCACCAATTGGTGTTGTTCCGTCAAAGTAGGGTTCCCAACAAGCCAAGGCCCCATGAATTTTACAAACATGGGCATAGTAATGTAAGTAAACCCGCCTTTTTTTTTCAAAAAATAAGGCCATACTCCGCTAATTTTGCCACCAGATTCAAACACTGCTACGGCCCACTCACCATCCTGGCTTACCGCATCTAGGTACCAATCTTGAAAAAAAATAGGTAGCTCAGGATTGTTTTGACAAAATTGGGAATACGTCATACCGATTACTTTTTGCGAATGATCATCAAACCATCGCGCAAAGGCAACAGTAAGTTTTCCACTTGCTCGTCGAGATGTACTTTTTCATTAAAAGCTTGGATGATGCTGGTATCCTTATCTGGATTTTCCTGAATCACTTTGCCATCCCAAAGCACATTGTCCACTAAAATCAGGCCTCCAGGAACCATCTTTTCCTTCACCAAATCATAATGAAGCGCATAATCCTGCTTCCCACCATCAATCAAGGCCAAATCAAAGCATTGAGACATGGCGGGGATGAGTTTTTCAGCTTGTCCGATGTAGAAGTGAACTTTATCTTCCAAAGCTGCCAAAGCCAAATATTTTCGTATAAGGGGCTCTCGCTCGGGGTTTGCTTCGATGGTATGTAACTCCCCATCTTCGGCTAGCCCTTCCGCCATACAAATCGTTCCATACCCTGTAAAGGTTCCGATCTCCAGGATACAGCGCGGTTTAGCAATCAGACTCAAAAGTCGTAGAAATTGTCCCTGCAAGTGCCCGCTCATCATTTGGGGAGCCAAGGTCTTGAGGTGGGTTTCACGCTCCAGAGCATATAAAATGGGCGATTGGGGCGTAGTGTGAGCTTCACAGTAAGCCTGAATGGCTTTTAATTTTTTTTGCATAAAACCTTAATTGAGCCACCCGGCAGGCTTGAATCTGGTCGATTGCCATGTTTCATTGCACGCTGCACAGGAAGCAACTGGTACATTGTTGGCGGGAAGAGGGGTTGTAGGAGCTTCTTTTATAAAATCTCTTTTAACATAAAAACTTTTGCGAAAGGAGCCTACTGCTGAAAAAAGCCCCAATACCGTCTCTTTGCTGTTGGCAACATTGGTAATATTACTTGGTATAGTCACTGGCGCATTTTCAGCGTTGGCATTGGCTTTGGAAGTAGCGACTTGGTTATTGGTCAACCGCCAAAAATTATAAGTGGCTTCTGATATGGTGTACAAATCGACTACAATAAAATAAGGGTCACGAGTATAATAGCTTATGGTCGTTATTTTTTGGCGCAAATGATACCCATTGGAATAGGCGTCGGTAACGATATTGGCTTTGCCCCATGGCCGCTGAATGCCATAACAAGGATCACAACAAGACTCTTGGTAGCGGATCCCGTTTTCTGTGTAGGTGTTGCAAACGCTTTTTGAATAATAGTGTGCCCAATCCAGGAGGTAATAATCTCCTTTGCTTGCAGGATCCTGAAAAATGCCCATCAGGTCAAAAGAACCAACCGAAGCGCCTTGTGAACTCGTTTTTCTAATGTAAACGGGAATAATGGTGTCAATTTTGGGAGCTGCTTTTAGTTTTTCTACTCTTGATCGATACGTTTTCCCATTGTCAAGGTCAATTTGCAGGGTATAACTCCGCCCTAAGCGTCCACGGAATTTTTCTGGATCCGATTCATAGATCCCTTCAGACCTTTCTTCAAAATTATAGGTATTACCAAGATCATCCTTAACGGTAACAAGCGCGTTTCCAACTGGAGTTTTGGCTTTAAGATTGGGATTAGGCGATCTCAGATTCAAGTTTACGGTATAAGATCCAATCTTATCTGAAACCATCCCATCCACCGACAACAAACGATCGTCGGTTTTATTTACATTCTTGAGCTGATCCACACAGGAAGCAAGGCTCCCAAGTAGAAACAAGTATTGTGCTCCGCTTAGAATTTTCCTTAAAACCCGTGGTGAAAAATGCTTCATGATCGTCAAGTTCTCAATAGCGCCGAGGCACCGTAACCATTGAGATTAAAAAAAATTTTAATCTCATCAACTTACCTTCGCTTCAACTGTATTATCCAAGAAAAAAATCTCTATTTTCCTTTTCGGAATCTGTAAGGGTTTTGTCCCCAAAAAAACTATTCCGCTGTTGGTATCGTCTGACAAAGTTCAACCAAAACCCCATTTGTGGTTTTGGGATGCACAAAACATACCCATTTGTTGTCGGCGCCCTTTTTGGGTTCAGCATTCAACAGTTGAAACCCCGCTGCGGTTAATCTTTCCATTTCGGCGCGAATATCAGTTACCTCAAAAGCAATATGGTGGATGCCTTCGCCTTTTTTCTCAATAAACTTAGCAATAGCGCTTTGCGGATCAGTAGCTTCCAACAACTCAATTTTTGATTCACCAGCCTGAATAAAAGCCGTCTTCACCCATTCACTGGCCACTTCTTCTATTTTGTACACCTGCTGACCCAACAAGTGCTGAAACAATTCTTGGCTACTTTCCAAGTCTTTTACAGCGATGCCAATGTGCTCAAGCCTAATCATCTAGAAATATTTCTGCACAATATAATAAGTTGCACTGAGATAAATCATCTGTTCAAACCTAATGTGCCACATATAGTTTTTTAATTCCCCCTATTTTGATTGGCAAAGATTTGCTAGAAAATGCTATTTTAGCCCATTATGAGCACCAAATCACAAAACGAACGGATTCTTTTTGGGTTGAAGGTCAAACAACTTCGCCAAAAAAAGAACCTCTCCTTCGCCGAATTGTCGGAAAAGACAGGCATGTCCGTATCTTATTTGAATGAAATCGAAAAAGGGAAAAAGTATCCCAAAGAGGATAAAATCGCTACGCTTTCGGCTGTCTTTGGCGTTCCACCGTCCTTATTGATTTCCCAAGAAGTAGATGAGGGCTTAGCGCCAGTATTGGATTTGTTGCAATCCAATTTCCTCAATGAGTTGCCTCTGGATTTGTTTGGCATTGACTTGGCCAAGGTGGTGGAAATCATTTCCAATGCTCCCAAACGTGTCAATGCTTTCATCTCTACACTTTTGGAGCTTTCGCGCAACTACGCGCTACGCCAAGAGAATTTTTATTTTAGCGCGCTACGTTCTTATCTAGAACTCCACAACAATTATTTTGAAGACCTGGAAACAGCGGTAAGTTCCTTTTGCAAGCAACATCATTTGGACGAAAAACGCCCCTTTCCAGAGAATGCGCTTTTGGAGCTCCTGCAAAGTCAGTTTGGGTACAAAGTGCTGACCAATGGCCTCGATCGTTTTCCCGAACTTCAACACCTCCGTGCGGTATTTATTCCCAAGCGTAGGGAATTGTTGTTGAGTGGTAAACTCTCCGCAGCGCAGCGGTCTTTCGAATACGGCAAAGAACTGGGTTTTCAGGTGATGGGTCTCAAAGATCGCGCTTATACTTCCTCGATCTTGCGGGGCGAAGTTTTTGAAGAAGTGCTTAATCACTCGAAGGCGATCTATTTTTCGGTGGCTTTGCATTTGCCTTTGCAAGCTTTTCACGAAGATATAAGAGCCTTTTTTCAGCAAAAAAAATGGAATCCCGAAGGTTTTGTTGACATCATGCGCAGTTACGACGCTACGCCAGAAATGTTTTATCATCGCCTGACAAATATCTTGCCACATTTTTTTGGCATCAAAAAATTATTTTTCCTGCGCTTTGTACATGATCCGCGCAGCGATGGTTTTGAAATGGATCGCGAACTCCACCTCAACCATCGCCATCAACCTCATGGTAACGCGGTGAATGAGCATTATTGTCGTCGCTGGGTGTCGATCTCCTTGCTTCAAGAACTGGATGCACAACAAAAAAAGGGCGAGACGCCTTCTACGGTAGTTGGTGCCCAAATTTCTCAGTACCTCAATACCGAGGATGAATACTTGTGTTTGACCATTGCCCGCCCTGCTTATCCTTCCCCCAACAAGAATGTAAGCGTAACGATTGGGCTGCTGCTTACCGCAGATTTGAAAAGCAAGATTCAGTTTTTGTCTGATCCGGCTATTAGTGCAAGATTGGTGCATACCACCTGCGAGCGGTGCCCCATCAGCGATTGTACGGAGCGAGCCGCTCCTCCGGTGATAGCCGACAAAAAGAAACAGTTTCATCAACTTCAGGAACGCCTCAATAAGTTATTGGAATAAGCATTTTACCATTCATCACCCTAATTGTCGACAAGTAAATCGTGTTCAATATGAAAGTTAGATCGTTTCTCTTGTTTTTACTTTTGGCAGCCGTACAGCTAATGGCGCAAAAAAGCATTGCCCTCGAAGACATCTGGAAAAGCTACCTCTTCAACGCCAAGTCTGTTCCGGGTTTTGTATTTCAAAACGATGGCCGACACTATACGCGGATGGACAACAATAAGATCAATCAATATGATCTTACCACCGGCAGTTCTACTGGCGTTATTTTAGATGCCGCAACCATGACAGGCGGCGTAACGGGTTTTAAAGGACAAATGAACAATTATACGTTTAGCACGGATGAAACCAAAATCATCATTGGCGCTGAAACGGAACCGATATTCCGACATTCTAGTCGCTCTTATTTTTTTGTTTTTGATCGCAAATCGCAGGAGTTAAAAGCGGTTTTCCCAAGCGGTAAAGTCATGTATGCTACCTTCAACCCTCAAGCTGATAAAGTAGCCTTCGTTTACCAAAACAACCTTTATTATCTGGATTTAAATACCAATAAAACAGTACAGATCACCACTGATGGCGTGCAAAATGCCGTCATCAATGGGGCTACGGATTGGGTATATGAAGAAGAATTTGCCATGGATCGCGCTTTTCAATGGGCGCCCGATGGCAAAACACTGGCTTATTACCGTTTTGATGAAAGCGAGGTGCCGCAGTTTACTTTCTCCAATTTCAAAGAGGGAATGTATCCGGAAACCGTCACTTTTAAATACCCCAAGGTGGGCGAAAAAAACTCTAAGGTTTCCGTATTTTTATTTGATTTGACTGCTGGAAAATCCATCCCCGTACAGACTGATCCTTCCACCGAATACATCCCCCGTATCAAATGGACCAACGACCCCAGCAAACTCTGTTTGTACACCCTAAATCGCCATCAAAATGAATTGGATGTATTGCTCGCCAATGCCAAAACCGGCGCCGTTAGCACGCTACTACAGGAAGACAGCAAATACTACGTCGACATCCACGATAACTTGACTTTTTTGAAAAACGGAACCCAATTCATCTGGACCAGCGAAAAAGATGGTTGGAATCACCTTTATCTCTACGATTTAAAGGGCAATGAAGTACGCCAACTTACCAAGGGTAAATTCGAAGTAAGCGCTTTTTATGGTGTAGATGAAAAAAATGGCGTGGCCTATTATCAAGCCGCCGAAAAATCTCCCCTGCAACGGCAAGTATACCAAATATCGCTTGACGGTAAAAATAAAAAGGCTTTGGCCAATGAGGATGGCTGGAACAATGCCCAATTCAGCAGCACTTTTGATTATTACGTACTTGATTTTTCCACTGCCAACGCGCCATCTTCTTATACCGTTTTTGATCGCCAAGGAAACAAAGTACGGGCCATTGAAGACAATGCCAATTTGAAATATTTACAAAAAGAATATGGGGTGCAACCCGTAGAGTTTTTCAGTTTCCGTACCAAGGACAATGCCAACCTCAATGGCTGGATGATCAAACCCGCAAATTTTGATCCCAGTGTCCAATATCCCGTTTTTATGTTTTTGTATGGTGGGCCAGGTAGTCAACAGGTGGTCGACAATTGGCGGGGTCCCAATTACTGGTGGTTTCAAATGTTGGCGCAGCAAGGATATTTGATTGCATGTATCGACAACCGCGGTACCGGCGCACGTGGCGAGCAATTTCAAAAATCAACCTATCTACAACTGGGCAAATATGAAACCGAAGACCAAATTGAAGCGGCGCGCTACCTAGGCAAACTACCTTTTGCCGATCCGGCACGAATTGGAATTTTTGGTTGGAGTTATGGGGGGTATATGTCCTCTTTGTGTTTGCTTAAGGGCAATGACGTCTTCAAAGCTGCCATTGCAGTAGCACCGGTCACCAACTGGAAATGGTACGACAACATCTACACCGAGCGCTACATGCGTACCGAAAAAGAAAACCCGGCAGGCTACAAAGACAATTCGCCGATCAATTTTGCCGGCCAGTTAAAAGGCAATTATTTACTGATCCATGGGTTGGGCGACGACAACGTTCATTTTCAACATACCGCTGAAATGACCAACGCCTTGATTGATGCCAATAAACAATACGACACGTTTTTTTATCCCAATCGGAATCACGGTATCGCGGGCGGGAACACCCGTTTGCACTTGTACCAAAAGATGACCAATTTCCTGAATGAGAAATTAAAAGGCAGTACGGCACCGGTGATGGCACCTGCAGTTACGCCGCCCATTAAAAAAGGCGGTATGCCACAGGTGAAAGAAAAACTTCAACCGGCTCCGCAAGTCCCAAAACAATAGAGTTTGTTACACTGGTAGCGATTGAGGAGAAGGTGATTGGGAATTGTCACTGGTTGGAACTATTTTTGCAGCTAGGGGTTTTCATAAGTTGATTATAAATCATTGAATACAGAAGTCGCCATTACCAAGCAAAATGTTCGGTAATAGTGATCAAGATAGTGCAGGAAAGGCATGAGTGAAAAGAAAAAAAAGAAACCGCCGGAGATTGTCAATCGCCGAGCTACATTTGAATACCATTTTGTCAGCAGAATGGAAGCTGGAATTATGCTACTGGGTACGGAAATCAAAGCTTATCGAGCAGGCTTGGTCAATCTAACAGATGCGTATTGTTTGTTCGAAAAAGGAGAATTGTACCTGCGCAACCTTTTTATTGCAGAATATGAATTTGGCACTTACTCCAACCATGAGCCACGCCGCATCCGAAAACTGTTGTTGCGGCGCCCGGAGTTGCGAAAAATGGAACGCAAAGCCAGTGAGAAAGGCTTTACCATCGTCCCTTACCGAATGTACATGTCGGAACGCGGGTTTGTAAAGGTAGAAATAGCGCTGGCGCAAGGTAAAAAAACCTACGATAAACGCGAATCGCTCAAAGAAAAGGACAACAAACGCGAGATGGATCGCATCAAAAAAGTAAAATTGTAAAAAAAAAGCCCGAATGATGATTGGATCAACATTCGGGCTTTTTTTGAGCTGGTATACATGTATTATTTACCGCCGCGCAATTGCTCTTGATAATCTTTCAACACTTCCCATTCGCCGTGCATAGCCAAGCGCGCCTGCGAAGGCCAAGAAGCTGGATCTTGAATTTTGTAAATCGGCCCCGCAGCTTCCAATAAAGTACGGATGAAATCTGGTTCCTGTTTGGCTAAATCGCTAAAGAAATGAATTCCTGCCGATTTTAGAATATCGGCAATTTTTGGACCAACGCCTTCAATCAAGGTTAAATCATCTCCTACTAACGGAGCAGGCTTTTCCTCTGCTACCACAACTGGCACTGGAGGCAGCTCTTCCAGTGCTGAATCTGCTGGAATCTCCACCTGAGGCAGCACCATTATCGCCGGCATTTCATCAGTTGATACCAAAGGCTCTTTATCCTCCACATAAGCTGGAGCTACGCTTTGCAGTTTTTCACTGGGCGGATTTTGTCCAGTTTTTTTGTATTCCATGAGGCGTTTTGCCTGCCCAATCCAATCATCTTTTTCAATACGCCCCTCAAAAAACTGAATATCGCGGGTTATTTGCTCAACGGTTGCCGCATCCCAAGCTGCGATCTGTTCAAAAGTAAAGACGTTGATGCTGTTGAGTTTTTTCTCTAAAAAAGGCCCTACCCCTTCAATCAAAGTAAGGTCGTCTTTTTCCACTTGACGCAAGGCATTGCGATCCGGCATCAAGAGATTGGAATTTTCCATATCCAAGTGCGGATTTTCTTCAACGACCAATACTTCTGGAACGAGCTGCTTTTCAGTTTCTAACATAACTGAGTTGGCAATTGGAGCGACTACCCCCGGAACAACTGCGCCGATCGGGCGGCTTTGTAGTTCCTGTAATAAGGTGGAATTTTCTTGGGTAATTTTTTCTAGTTTGGCTTCAATCGAGGTCAGTCGGTCAACAGCCTGGGCATCAAAACCTCCTCTGGGCGAGGCATCAACGGGAACAGCGCCTCCACCAGTTTGGATTTGCTCCGTCAACTGCGCATTGCGGGTTTTAAGTCCTAGAATTTGATTATGGAGGTCTTCTACTGTTGCTTCATAGGTTTGATTGGCGCTTCGCGTC
>JBBRGN010000207.1:0-8639 GCA_038240665.1 Chitinophagales bacterium
AACGGTAGCTCGTGGCGGTGAATACTATGCCAGCGCCGTGGGGGAAGTCAATGTGGTCGATCAAATGAAAGCGGTCAACGCAGTGATCGGTGGTGAAGGCAATGGTGGGATCATCGTTCCAGAGTTGCATTACGGTCGGGATGCCCTGGCTGGAGTAGCTCTGTTTTTGTCGTGGCTGGCCAAAAGCGGTCAAACCGCTTCGGCATTGCGGGCGCGTTACCCCGATTACCAAATGATGAAAGACAAAATCGGACTAACCCCCGAACTCGATTTGGATCATATTTTGAAACAGTTGGAACACAAATATGCCAACGAACAATTGAATACCATCGACGGCTTGAAAATCGACTTCCCGCAAGGTTGGGTGCATTTGCGCAAGTCCAACACGGAACCCATTATTCGCATTTACGCCGAAGCGGAGACGATGTTGGCGGCCCAAGCCCTTACTGCCCAGATCAAAAAGGACGTTCAACAATTTATTTAAACCAGCCCCAATTAGGTAAACCACTAAAATTTTGAATTATGCGCGTATTTTTTGACAATGCGGCCACTACGTCGCTAGATGAGGAAGTGATAGAGGTGATGATCAACGCCATGCACAACAACAATGGCAACCCTTCTTCCATTCATGCGGAAGGACGACAGGCGCGTGCCGCTGTTGAACAAGCTCGAAAAAAAGTAGCCAATCTTTTGAATGCTTCGATTGGTGAGATTTTTTTTACTTCTGGCGGTACGGAATCTTCTAACATGGTGCTCAAACGTGCAGTCCGCGATTTGGGTGTGCGCCGCATCATCAGCTCGCGCACCGAACACCACTGCGTGCTTCACTCTTTAGATGCGCTGGAAAATGAAGCAGTGGAAATCGTCTACGTCAATCAAGATACTGCCGGACATATCCAATTGGATCATTTGGAAGAGTTGTTAAAAAACAGCAGTTCCAAAACTTTGGTTTCTCTCATGCACGCCAACAATGAGGTTGGTACCCTGCTTGATTTAGATGCTGTTTCAACGCTTTGTCAAACTTACGAAGCTTTGTTTCATTCTGATACGGTGCAGACGATGGGTTTTTATCCCATTGATGTTGTAAAAACGAAAATCAATTTCCTGACCGGTTCGGCACATAAATTTCACGGACCAAAAGGAATTGGATTTGTATACATCAATAAAGGAAGTCAGATTCACCCACTTATTGATGGCGGCGCTCAAGAACGCAACATGCGCGGCGGCACCGAAAACCTATACGGCATCATTGGCTTGGCCAAAGCGATGGAGCTGGCTTATGAACATATGGAAGAACGCCGTGCGCAAATCACCAAAGTGCGGGATTATTTTGTAGCACAGTTAAATGTACAGTTTGACGACATTGAGTTTAACGGGGATCCTTTCGGGCAGGGTCATTTCAAGGTGCTGAGCGTGGGTTTTCCAGGTTCCGACAAAGCTGATTTGATGTTGCTCAACCTCGATATCGCTGGGATCAGCGTTTCCGGTGGAAGCGCTTGCAGCTCAGGCGCAGACGCGGGCTCGCATGTGCTCGAGGCCTTGAAACGCGATTCGGATCGCAAAACCATCCGTTTTTCTTTTTCTCATACCAATACCATCGAGGAAATAGATTTTACGATCAATAAGTTGAAAGAGATTACCAAATCTGCGATGTTCTCTGTATAATTAAGTCAAAATTATCTGCCCGTTCTTCAACTAGAACGGGCAGATAAGTACTCATTTTTTTCAACCCTACTTCATGAATCGCCGTCAAATCATTCAACAAATGGTGTTGCTTTCGGGAGGGCTGATGTTGGCACCTTCCACCTTGGCCGCCATTGATACTTGGTCGCCTGATACAGCTCCGGCCAATGATCAATCCGACTTGTTGGCAGAAATTGCGGATCTGATCATTCCAGATACCGATACGCCGGGAGCCAAAGCTGCTAAAACCGAACAATACATCTTGCTGATGTTGCAAGATTGTACGCCTGCCGATCAGCGCGATGCTTTTTGGAAAGGATTGGAAACCTTTGATCAAGCCTGCCAAATGCAGTTTGGTCGTAAGTTTCTCAATGTACGGCTAGACCAACGCTTAAAGTTTTTGGAACAAGAAGATGCCAAAGGAGGTCCCTTTATCCGCCAAATGAAATGGTTGACCATGGCGGGTTATTTTTCATCCGAAATCGGCATGATCAAAGCTTTGGCCTTTTTGCCGGTACCTGGCAAATATGTTGCCTGCGCGCCTCTCAAGCCTGGACAAAAAGCCTGGGCCAACTATTTTTAATAACTTCCGATAAACTACCTTTCTTATGGCCAATTTGAATCTTGAAGCCAAGAAAAACAATACCTACGACGCCATCGTGATCGGTTCGGGCATCAGCGGCGGCTGGGCAGCTAAAGAACTGACCAAATTCAAAATGAAAACGCTGGTGTTGGAACGCGGCGGTAAATTGGACCACATCGCCGATTATACCACGTCCACGACTAATCCTTGGGATTTTCCTCATCGTTTGTCCAATACCGAAGCCGAACGTCAAGAAAGTCCAATCCAAAGCAAGTGTTACGCTTGGAACGAGGGCACCACACATCTTTTTGTTAAGGACAGCGAGAACCCTTACAACCAAGTCAAGCCTTTTGATTGGGTGAGAGGCTACCATGTGGGAGGGAAATCGATCATGTGGGCACGACAGTGTTACCGCTGGAGCGAGGTGGATTTTGAAGCCAATGCCCGCGAAGGAATCGCCATCGATTGGCCGATCCGCTATGCTGATTTGGCGCCTTGGTACAGTTATGTCGAAAAATTTGCCGGAATCAATGGCAATCACGACGGACTTCCCCAGGTTCCGGATGGCGAATTTTTGCCACCCATGGAACTCAACTGTGTAGAACTTCACTTACAAGGCGCATTAAAACAAAAATTTCCCGATCGCAAACTCATCATTGGTCGCAGCGCGAATTACACCAAACAAGTTGAGGGTCGTGGCCCTTGTCAATACCGCAACCTTTGTCACCGCGGATGTCCATATAGTGGGTATTTTAGTTCTAACTCGGCCACCTTGCCTGCCGCTGCGAATACTGGTAAAATGACCTTGGCCACCAATGCCATCGTGCATTCGATCATTTATGACGAAAAAAAGCAGAAGGCCACAGGCGTCCGGGTCGTGAATGCTTTGACCAAGGAAATGACCGAATACTACGCGAAAATCATTTTTGTAAATGCTTCTACCTTGGGCACAGCCCAAATTCTGTTGAATTCCACTTCCAATCGTTTTCCCAATGGCTTGGGCAACGACAGCGATAGCCTTGGCCGGTACTTGATGGATCACAACTACCGCATTCGTTGTTCGGCTGATGTGGATGGGTTTACGGAGGAGTATTATAGCGGTAGAAGACCCAATGGATTTTACGTTCCGCGGTTCCGCAATTTTGGCGCGGATAAACAAAACGATTTTTTACGTGGCTACGCGAGTTCGGGCGAAGCTGGTCGTGCGGGTTGGGAGCGTTTGGCTTATCAAGCCGGGATAGGCGCTGAATTCAAAACCTTGGCTACGCAACCTGGACCCTGGAACATCAGCATCCAGAGTCAGGGCGAAATGCTGCCCGATGCGAGCAACCGCGTAACGCTGAACCACGACAAAAAAGACCAATGGGGGCTAGCTACCTTAGATATTGACTGTGAATGGAAGGCCAATGAGGAAGCGATGTGTAAGGATATGTTGAAAACGCTGCCCGAGATGCTGGACAGCGCCGGGTTCAAAAACATCAACGCTTGGGACAGCCACCAAGCGCCGGGCTTGGGAATCCACGAGATGGGTACGGCGCGGATGGGGCGTGATCCAAAAACTTCGATACTCAATGGTTGGAATCAGGTGCATACGGTTTCTAATGTGTTTGTAACGGATGGGGCTTGTATGACGTCGCAGGCTTGTCAGAATCCGTCGGTGACTTATATGGCGTTGACGGCGCGGGCTTGTGATTATGCGGTAAAGGAATTGAAAAAACGGAATTTGTAATGGGACATGGGGTGGCTTTTTTTGAATAGGGGCGACATGCTTTAATGAACAGGGATGGCACGGATTGGACACTGATTTTTGGAGCTCGATCCGTGATTTTTTTGGAACACGGATCGAGCGGATAAGACACGAATTTATTTGTGGGATAGGTAGGGCACGGATGGGTTATGGATTTTTTGAAAACAGATTAAAGTGAAACAGGTCTGCCGCGTATTTTTTGAGGTGATCATGCATTTTTTTTGGTAACCTGCTTTTACTATTGTCGATAACGAGCTATAATTATCGGAGTTTTCTTTAAACCATTATCAAGGGTCTTGGTTTAGGTGTACAGTTGTTTACTGTTATTATATGTAGCTCTGTATACTCAATTAGAGCATTATTTTCAAGCCCAGACTTCAATTGATGCCGCGACTTTAAGATACATCAATTCTTTTTTCTATCCTTTAAAAACCAAACGCAACGAGATATTGCTCCGGGAAGGCGAAGTATGCAAACATTACTATTTTTCAATAAAGGCTGTTTGAGATTGTTTGCCATTAACGACCACGGACAGGAAGTAACGCGTTATTTTGCGTTTGAAGGGGTATTTGGTACGGCACTTCCTAGCTTAATTCAGCAGACTCCAGCTTTTGAATTTGTTCAGACCATTGAAAAATCCGAACTCTTGGCCATCCGTAGAGAACATTTTTTTCATTTAGTGGATGCGGTACCACAGGTAGGTGCGGTGTACCGAAAAATTTTGGAGTTGTCTTTCATCACCGCCCAAAAACGCATCTTCGGATTTCAAAATTTGAATGCTTTGGAAAAACTCAAGTGGGCGATCAATTACAAACCCTTATTGTTGACTCGCGTATCCAACATCATGGCGGCTTCCTTTTTGGGATTAACCCCCTCTACGTTAAGTCGGTTAAAAGCAAAACTCTGAAATAATGGCCTGGATTTGTCCAAAATGTGAACGAGAACTCAGCAAAGCCAATCAATGGCATCAATGCATCAGAGTGAGTATGGACAGTTTATTTGAAGGCAAAGCCCCCGAATTGGTTTTTGTTTTTGATGCTTTGTTGACAGAAATTATGGATTGGAATGAAGTAGGAGTAAGCGCCACCCAAAATTGTATCGTTTTTGTACACCACCAAACCTTTTTCGTCATTCGTCCAATGAAGAAACAATTGGATTTGAAGTTTTATTCCACCACTGTATTGGACGAGTTACCAGTCATTAAAAGCATCCTTTATGCTGGGAAATATGAAAACCACATTCGCGTAGGAAATTTGGATGACTTGACGGAAGAGGTTTTTGAATACATCAACGCCTCCTATAAAATGTTCTAATCTTTTCAAAAACCTTGCCCTAGATCAATACCTACCTCCATTCAATTGCTTTGCAGCATTGAAAATACGTAAAAGTTTAGGAGGGGTCAGGCGGAATCGCCGCCTGACCCCTCCTAAACTTTTACTTTTCTTAGATCATCAACCTATTGTAATGCCCCAGCTTTAATCTCTTCCACCACCTCTGGATTCAGCAAAGTAGACACATCGCCTAAGCTGGAAGTATCGCCTTCTGCAACTTTTCGTAAAATCCGCCGCATAATTTTTCCCGAGCGTGTTTTGGGCAAGCCGGGTACAATCTGGATTAAATCCGGCTTGGCAATCGGGCCAATTTCTTTGGTGACCACTTCCAAAACTTCTTTGCGAAAAGCGGCTTCATCGATCACCACATTTGCCGTGATGACATAAGCATAAATCCCTTGACCCTTGATGTCGTGCGGATAACCAACCACCGCCGATTCTACCACATTGGGGTGCTGATTGATGGCGTTTTCCACCTCGGCCGTGCCCAAGCGATGACCCGATACATTGATGACATCGTCCACCCGACCAATGATGCGGTAGTATCCATCTTGGTCGCGCCGCGCGCCATCTCCAGTGAAGTATTTGTCTTTGAACGGCGCAAAATAGGTCTGTCGACAACGTTCATGATCGCCGTAAGTGGTACGCAAGATGGAAGGCCACGGAAACTTGATGCACAATAGCCCTTCCACATCGTTGCCTTCGATCTCTACCCCTTCAGCATTGACCAAACAGGGTTGTACGCCCGGTAAGGGTAGGGTAGCAAAACAAGGTTTCAAGGGCGTAATTCCGGCAATCGGTGAGATCAAAATCCCCCCCGTTTCGGTTTGCCACCAAGTATCCACAATCGGCGCTTTGCCCTTGCCGATAAAATTAAAATACCAAAGCCAGGCCTCCTCATTGATGGGTTCGCCTACGCTGCCCAGTACTTTGATGCTGTCCAGTTTATAGGGCGTCACGTATTCGTTGCCAAACGCCATCAAAGCCCGAATAGCGGTGGGTGCGGTGTAAAAATGGGTCACTTGGTGTTTGTCGCACACCTCCCAAAAACGTCCGGCATCCGGATAGGTGGGTACACCTTCAAACATAATGCTGGTAGCACCAGCCAACAAAGGCCCGTAAACAATATAAGAATGCCCTGTAATCCAACCCACGTCAGCGGTACACCAGTAGATGTCGCCATCGCGGTATTGAAACACATTTTTGAAGGTATAGCAAGCATACACCATGTAGCCACCGCAACTATGCACCACGCCTTTGGGCTTGCCAGTGGATCCGGAGGTGTAGAGGATAAACAGCATGTCTTCAGACGACATCTCCGCTGCCGGACAATCGGTTGATTGATGGTGAACTTCATCGTGCCACCATTTATCGCGACCGGCAGTCATAGCGGTGTCGTGTTGGGTCGCCTGGTGAACCAACACCGTTTCTACAGAATCACAACCCATGGCAATGGCATCATCGACAACAGTTTTTACAGGGATGTCTTTGGTGCCCCGGCTATTGTAATCGGAGCAAACCACCATTTTGCAAGCCGAATCCTTGATCCGATCGGCCAAAGCATGGGCAGAAAAACCGGCAAAAACCACCGAATGTACCGCACCCAAACGCGCGCAAGCGAGCAAACCAATCGCCAATTCAGGAACCATTGGCATGTAAAAACAAATCCGGTCGCCTTTTTGAACACCATTGGCCTTCATGGCATTCGCTGTTTGACAAACCGCAGCGTGCAACTCGCGGTAAGTAAAAGTACGGTTGGGTGTAGCTGGATCATTGGGTTCCCAGATGATGGCAACTTGATCACCACGCGTTTCCAGGTGTCGATCAAGACAGTTTTCAGAGATATTACAAGTAGCGCCGACAAACCACTTGACCTCCGGTTTTTGAAAATCCCATTCTAATACTTTATCCCACGGCTTGCGCCATTGAAAGGTATTGGCTTGTTCGGCCCAAAAGCCTTCGGGGTCTTCTACGCTGCGTTGATAAACAGCTTTGTATTCTTCAAAATTGCTAAACTGCAGTTCCATCGTATGTAGGTGTTGATGATGATGTTTTTGAGTTCCGAATCTACGCAGGCGTGTTGAAATTTACAATTTTTTAAAAAAGTTCTTGCGTAATGCTGAAAATTGGGGATGTTTGTTCAAATTTAGCCCTCTTGTAATTCCCAGTACCGGTAAATATTGAAAAATGAAAAATGATTTTCGCGTTCTAGTCCTGTTTTCTTTCCTTTTATGTTTTTATGCCTGTCAAAACAAGTCTGACCCTACCGATCAAGCAGCAGCAGGCTTGATGATCAAAAATGCGGAGTTCAAAAAAGCTTCGGCGAGTTGTCGGCAAGATTCCAATCGCTGCATCGTTTTGGAAGCCAATTATCCCGTAGTGTTGGGGCCTGGGGCCATCGAAAAAACCATCAACGATTCCATTTTGCATTACGTAAAATCTGCTTTTGTTTTTGATGAAAAAACGGCCACCAAACAGCTCAGCTTGGCCAAAGCGGCTCAGGATATGATCAAATATTACGATGATTTTTCAAATCCTGACTCCAATAACTACATCACGCCCTGGGAAGTAGAAGTGGAAGGCACGATCATAAAGAATTCGGCAGGTATTTTTTCCGTTTCGCTCAGCAATTACTCCTTTACCGGTGGGGCGCACCCCAATATGACCATGACCTTGTTGAATTTTGATGCTAAGACGGGTAAAACCATTCAACTCAAAGACCTCATCAAAGACGAAACCCAATTAAAAAAACGGGTAGAGGCTAAATTTCGCCGAGAACGGGAACTCCAACCCCTTGAAGACCTCAACGAAGCTGGCTATTTTTGGGATGGCGAATTTGCTTTACCGGCGGCGTTTGCCATTCAAGACGAGGGCATCCTTTTTTACTACAACACCTACGAAATTGCGGCTTACGCCCAGGGGCCAACCTCGTTCGTCATGACTTGGGAAGAGATTGGGGATACCGTTACCCATGAACTGCCCCAAAAATAAGCGCAAAGGCTTGGATGGTAATACTTTCCAACCCTTTGCCCCAAGCGCCTCAAATGTGCAAAGTCAACAAAGGTACTTGAATTGAAAGCGCCATTTCTTTGGTGAGACTGTGGTGAAAAATACTGTCCCAATAATTGCGCTGCTGATGCGACAACACCAGTAAGTCGATCTGGTGATCTTGTATGAAATTGGTAAGCGCTGCGCCCGAATCAGGACCGGTAATTTCGAGCATGTCAAAAGCAATGGAAGGATCGTCTTTTTTGAATAAGGTCTCAAAAATCTCAATTTCCATGGTACTGAAGGT
>JBBRGN010000208.1:0-8605 GCA_038240665.1 Chitinophagales bacterium
TTTTTTACGGCCCCAAGGCCATATTTTTCATACTGTTTTGTAAATTTGTGGAAGTGCGAGGAAGACATGGATTTTTGGATTTTTGGTCAAACTCAAATATCCCGTTTTTCTCGCCTTTTTCAAAAATGTCCAGTAGTATGCCATTTTTGATACATTCTGTACTGCTGATTCCAGCGTAATGGTCAAAATTGACACCCAGGGCTACGAAAAGAATGTCATTGACGGCGCTACAGCTTCATTGGATAAGATCAAAGTATTCCAGCTCGAAATGTCCATCTTCCCTTTGTACGAAAATGAAATGTTATACCTCGACATGATCCAATACCTCGACAACAAAGGCTTTCAATTGTTTACCCTGGAGAATGGATTTTCAGATCCCAAAACCGGCCAATTGCTACAATTGGATGGAATATTCGTAAACAAGCAGTACATTTGATCAAAAGGAAGGTTTTCCATTGAACCAATCAAATAGGCCATGATCCAATTCCTACGTACGCCGGAAGAGCGCTTTGCTCAATTGCAAGATTATCCTTTTGCGCCGCATTACATTGACTTGGATGGTTTGCGGATGCACTACCTGGATGAAGGCCAACCTACCGCGCCAGTTGTACTGATGTTGCACGGGGAACCTTCTTGGTCGTATTTGTATCGAAAAATGATCCCGATTGTGCGGGATGCTGGTTACCGGGTCATCGCGCCAGATTTGATTGGATTTGGCAAATCGGATAAACCCATTCAGCAGGAAGATTACTCCTATGCGAGTCATGTAAACTGGTTGAGCAATTTTCTTCAGCAGCTTGACTTGGTCTCGATTACGCTGGTATGCCAAGATTGGGGCGGCCTACTGGGGTTGCGCCTGGTAGCTGAACACCCCCAGCGATTTTCCCGCGTGCTAGCGGCCAATACCTTTTTGCCCACTGGCGATCAAAAAGTTCCAGCAGCCTTTGAACAATGGCGCAATTTCGCCCTGACCGTTCCCGAACTCCCCGTAGGAAAGATCATCAAGATGGCTTGTGCCCAGTCACCATCTGACGAAGCCATTGCAGCCTACGATGCCCCTTTTCCCGACGAAACTTACAAGGCTGGAGCGCGCATCTTTCCGGCCTTGGTGCCCACCACGCCCGATGATCCTGCCTCTCCCGCCAACCGCGCCGCCTGGGAAGTGCTCCGGCAATGGACGAAGCCATTTTTAACGGCATTCAGCGATCTGGATCCCATTACCCGTGGCGGAGACTTGCTTTTTCAAAAACTCATCCCCGGCACTGCTAATCAGCAACATACCACCATCACTGATGCTGGTCATTTTTTGCAAGAAGACAAAGGCGAATTATTAGCCGAAGTGTTGATTCAATTTATTCGAGACAATCCGGAGGATTAAACCGTTTGTATTGGTATTAAAAATGATTTAGCAATAGGAGGCCCATTTTTTTTGGCTTTTATACCCCAAAATCGCCTACCGTTTCCGCTTCTCATACGACTTGCCGTACTTTTTTTTCCGTTCCGCTTCGATGTCTCTTTTTACATTTACTTTGAGGTTCTTTTTGGATTTTTCATGAAAAGCAGGCCCCAAATTTTTGCTGATGGTGGTTCGATCGGGGATGGTTTTCATGAATTCCCGGGGCAGTTCTTCAACAATGGTTTTGTCAGAAATTTCCAAGCCCGCGGGCAATTCCAGTTTAGGAATCGCATAATTCATCAGTTGTTCAATCTCCACCAAGTACGCTTGCTCTTTTTCGATCACAAACGAAATGGCGATCCCTTTTCGCTCTACCCGCCCCGTACGCCCGATGCGGTGGATGTAATTTTCAGGAACCAGTGGTAGGTCAAAATTGATCACGTGGGTCACCTCAGCCACGTCAATGCCTCGGGCAATAATGTCAGTGGCAATCAATACCCGCGATTCACCAGCATGAAAGGCGTTTACCGCAGCAAAGCGAAAAGGTTGGGATTTATTGGAGTGAATCACCTGAATATCCGTACTCCAATCGGCCTGGAGTTGTTCATAAATAAGATCCGCCAGGTGCTTGGTCGAAGCAAAAACCAATACCTTGCTCATCTCCGCGTTACTGGACAAGAGCAACTTGAGCAATCCTATTTTGGTGTAAAAATTGGGAACCGAATAATAAGCTTGATCAATGTTGTCCAAAGGTGTACCCACCGGAGTCGCTTCAATCCGGATCAAGTTCTCAAAATAGCCGGTAATCAACAACTCTACGTCCTCATTCAGGGTAGCCGAAAACAACAAATTTTGCCTACGCTCCGGCAATTGATCAAAAATGACTTTGAGCTGCGCCCGGAAACCCAAGTTCAGCATTTCATCAAATTCATCAATGACAAATTTTTTTATGCCTTTGGTTTTGAGCACGCCGGTATTCAATAAATCCACCAAGCGGCCCGGCGTACCCACCAATACATCCGTACCTTCCATCACTTGAGCAGCTTGGGGTTTCATATTGACGCCCCCAAATACCCCCACCGTCACAATGCTGAGGTATTTGCTCAGCTTTTCAACAGATTCCACCACCTGTATCACCAATTCCCGAGTGGGCACAATGATCAATATTTGGGGCGTTTTTTTCTTGTTGAATTGATACTGTTGTAGACAAGGCAATAGATAAGCAAACGTTTTGCCGGTACCCGTTTGGGCTATTCCACACACATCTTTACCCGACATGACCACCGAAAATACCTTTTCCTGAATGGTCGTAGGTGTACTGATGTTTAAATCCTGAAGCGCGTTCAGTAGTTGTTTGTTGAGCTTTAAATCGCTAAAATGCATATCCTCTGTGCTAATTTGGCCGCAAAGGTAGGCTTAAAGGCTTATTATTCCAACATTTGTTTAGCTGGCTTTCTAAGTGTACACTTTTTATCTTGAGCAAATGCTAGTTTTTTTGCGGGCAACCGCATGAAAATGGAACAAGCAGTGCAAAATTGTGCTCAAGTTCCCCCAACCCCCCGACTGCTGTCGCCGAGGGTAATAATCATTCCCTCAACTCTAGTCATCCCCCCTTTAGCGCTGTTTATCCAACGGAATATTAAAATTAAATTCGCTTCCCTTACCCACTTCGCTATCTATCCAGAGGCTGCCCCCATTCAGCGCAATGAATTCTTGACAAAAGGACAACCCCAAACCAGTGCCCTTTTCTTTATCCGTACCCAGGGTGGTAAAAATTTCCTTGTCCAAGATTTTTTGCTGGGTGACCTTACTCATCCCGATGCCATTGTCCTTGACCTTGACAATCGCAAAACGATTGCTTTCCTGGTAAGCCACCGAAATGTAACCTCCCGGTGGCGTAAATTTGATGGCGTTGGCGATGAGGTTTCTGATCACCAAACCAATCATTTCTTCATCGGCAAAAACGCTGATTAGGTTACTCTCGATAGCTTCTAGCGTGATGTTTTTTCTTTTTGCTTCCGGCGCAAAGATTTCAACGTTATTTTTGATGGTTTTTTGAATACAAAAAAAGTTGGGCACCAAGCGGTTGTGGTGCATTTGATTGATTACCCAGCTGAGCGTAGTTTCCAGGGAATTCGTGACGTGGTACAACTGCTGACTGATCGAAGGGATAAATGCTTTCAAGTCTTCTTCGGAAATTCCCTTTTCCTCCAGTAAGTCGATCAATTGTCGGAGGGCTACCAGGGGATTGCGCACATCGTGGGAAATCACCGAAAAAAGCTTGTCTTTGAGTTTATTGAGCTTGTCTAATTCTTGGTTTTTGCGTTCTAGTTCGTCAATGTTGTTGAAGAGCATCAACTCCAAATCTCCTTTCCAAGGTCCAATTTTGACCTGAAACCATCTTTCCACACTGTCCTTGCAATAAATTTTTCTTTTGATTTCCCAATGATAGCCTTCTTCAGTGCTCTCAAAATGTAAGTTTTGTAGCATGTCCATCATCAGCGAAGCGCGGAGATCGTCGTTGGGATAGGCTACGCGATACCAGGCTTCCAAGATGGGAATTTCAGCAACCGAATAACCAATCTGTTGCTGAAATTGCTTGTTGACGAAGATCACCCTACGCAGACCCTCCTGGCGCTGCACCATGATCAGCGGACTAGGAAATGAGCCAAATAGATCAAACAGCGTTGCTAAGTTTTCGTCAAGTAAATTGGCGGTGTTTTTCATCAGATTATGATCAAAAAGACTTTTTTGTTTATTCGTTTTGTTGCCACTGTAGATTGCTCGGCTCAAAAATGATCTTTAAGCCTTGCCTCATTTAAGAATTACAATGGTAATTCTAGTTACTCATTCCCCTTCGTCGGGAAGCATTATAACAAGCTGAAAGTTTAGTTTAAAACAAGGGGAATTTAGAGCAAAAATAAGGCAATCGAATAGGAGCATCGATTCTGGCGCTATTTTATTCGTCTTTTTCGTAAATGTTCGTCAAATATAAGCTTTTTTTTAAAAAAGAATCACATCAAAATTGTTAGTGAATTCAATTTCGGAGCCAATCACGCTTGGGGTAAGCAGGAACAGGTCAGCTGACTGTGTTACTTAAACTGGTCAATTGCCTTCTCCAAATTCCCAATTGGCCAACAATACCGTACGCGGATCCAATGCTACTTTTTCTGGTTTGGCAGCGGCAGGTAGGGTCAATTCTTGGGTACTGGCAGTGATGTGAAATTTGACAATTTCGGGTAGTAATTCGCCAGGTTTGTACAGCCCTACTTCAAGGAAAAAATCGAAAGAATAGGCCTTTCCTTGGGTTTGCTGGAGCGCTATTTTGACTTGCTTACTGGCTTCGTCGTACTTCCAAGTACCTTTCAATTGTATGTTACCTCCCTGATACAACCACTGTTGGAAAAAAGCTTTGAGGTCCTGTCGTGAAGCCCGTTCCATGGCCAATCGAAAATCCGTTGTCGTGGCATTGCTGTTCATAAAACTGCGGTAATAATCGCGAATTCCAGCTTGAAAAGCCTGATCACCCAGCTGATTGCGCAACATGTGCAATATCCAAGCGCCCTTCTGGTAGGTCAATCCACTAGTCACGGAGGTCTTTTCCGGTGAACGGTCGTCTATTATTTTGTAAGCTGGATCTTTGGCGGCTAAGTTGTACGTTGTCTTTTTTGCCGCCTGCAACTGGCTGACAAATTCTTCTCGTCCGTAAGCATGTTCTACAAACAGCATGGTGAAGTAGGTGGCAAAACCCTCGCTCAACCAAGCATCGTCCCAGGTAGATTCGGTTACGGCGTTGCCAAACCACTGATGAGCCAATTCGTGAATCACCACGTTGCTTAGGCGAATGCTGCGTTTTCCATCCACCAATTCCTCGCCATAAAAGATGGCGGAGGAAGTTTCCATGCCGCCTTTTACGCTGGGTGTCTGCACATTGGCGATTTTTTCATAGACATAAGGCCCCACATAATCGGAGAAAAAAGCCACCGTTTGTTTGGTCGGTTCTGCAAAATCATAAAAACCAGCTTCGCGGTCTTTGTTGTATACCCAAGTTTGGATAGACTTCCCTTCAAATGCATCCACATATTGCACCGCAAACTCAGCAACCCCCAACACATACAACCATGACGAAACGGGAATCGATTGCTTCCAATGGGTGAGTTTGGTTTGGGCATCTACATTGGTTTCTTCCACCAACAAGCCATTGGACACGACTTGGTAGTGGGCGGGCGCTTTTACCAAAAATTCGCTGGTCGCTTTTTCATAAGGATGATCGATGGTGGGCAACCAATGGCGGGCGCGATTGGGCCAGTTTTCATTGAAAAAACTGCGATCTCCATAGCGGGTAGCGCCAATGCGCAAGCCATCAGCAGGAATACCCCGGTATTGGATCACGATTTTTGCTTCGGTGTTGGCCATTGATGCTTTGGCAAAACTGATCCAAAGTTCATTGTTGACATGGGTAAAGGACAGTTTTTTGTCGCCTTGTGTGATGGATTCAACCCGCATTCCCTTTCCTTTCAAGGCTTCAGATTGGTTTACAAGATCCAGTCGAAACTTATCCAGGCCGTCTTTTTTAAAAAAAATGGTGACGGACGTCGTGCCCAAAATTTCATCGTTTTCATCAGACAGGTGGAGTTCAAAACGGTAATGCAGCACATCAATGTTGGGATTCTTAGGGTAATTATCGCCAAAAACCGGCCAGATTAGGCCAAAAAATGCCAGCATTAAAAAAAAGGAAATTCGGCGATGATGTTTCATTAGAAGTAGATTATGGGTGTATATTCGTAATCATTCAAATATAAGATTGATCACCAGAATATTTACCCCAAGAAATTTTATTTTTGACAAATCCAGACTTAGCTTCTTTAATACTGCAAAAAAGACAACCATGCGTTACCTGCTCTTCTTCTCCTCGTTTTTTATTTTTTCACCTTCCTTAATCGTTTGGGCGCAGCAACCCGCTTCTCCGCTTGAAGCCTCTTTTTTGCAATACCAAAACTTAAAAAAAGCCTCCACCTATCGACTAGAATGGGTTCCCCTGGGGCCGGTAGTCAATTCGGCACGCGCTGATATCGTCCAAGTCGACCCCGTTCATCCCGGAACCATGTACGTTGGATTTGGCTCCGGCGGATTGTGGAAAACCACGAACAACGGCATTTCCTGGAATCCCATTTTTGAAGAACAAGCCTCGCTGGGACTGGGCGATGTAGAACTTGCGCCTTCCAACCCCTCCATCATCTACCTTGGAACCGGCGAAAACCTCAAGAAACCGCGCAATTTCACTTTACCAGGCACGGGGATGTACCGTTCCGAAGATGCTGGAAAAACCTGGAAACACATCGGTTTAGAAGATTCCTGGTCGATTGCCGAAATAGCCATTCACCCTAAAGATCCCAATATTGTACTGGTCTCGGTTATTGGTCATTTATGGACAAAAAACAAAAATCGTGGTCTTTATCGCACCACGGATGGTGGAAAAACTTGGCAACAGGTGCTCTACAAAGATGAAAATACGGGCTCCAACGACGTTGTCATCTCGCCCACTAATCCGCAAATCATGTATGCCTCTTTGTGGGAGGTCAACCCGGGGATCAGTGGAAAAAATAGCGGCGTGTACCGCAGCAATGATGGTGGAAAAAAATGGACGCCCTGCACCAAAGGCTTGCCTTCAGGTACTTTAACCGGCAGGATTGGTCTGGCGGTATCGCAAACCAATCCCTTAAAAGCTTATGCCTTGGTAGACAACCTCGCCAATGTCCGCGATGAAGCTGCTGAATTGTACAAAACCACCGATGGCGGTCTGAATTGGGTCAAAACCCATACCGCACCGTTCAAAATATTCCCCGGCATCGGGTGGTATTTTACCGATGTCTACGTAAACCCCAAAAACGACGAAGAAGTATTTTGCTTGGGTGTAAGGGTAGGACACAGCACCGATGGCGGAAAAACCTTTACTTTCCTCGGCGGTAAGGTCACGCGGATGAACCCCAGTCTAGCGCAAGGTTTGCACCTCGACCACAGCGAATTGTGGATCAACCCCAACAACCCCAATCACCTCGCGGTAGGCAATGATGGGGGCTTGTACGTGAGCTACGACAAAGGGTTGTCTTGGATGCATTACAACAACATTCCAACCGGCGAATTTTATGACCTCACCATCGATCAAACCCATGGCGTAGTGTATGGCGGTACCCAAGATGATGCTACGGTTTATGGCCCACCGAAGGAACTCAACCTCAACTTTTCCGATCCTTGGAAATACCTTTGGATTGACCCCTGGGATGGCGGCGATGGTTGTGTCTCCCAAGTTGATCCCGAAGATGATGGGATCGTATATTACAGTATGCAACACGGAGCTGCAGTTCGGCTGGATCGACGAACCGATACGGCCATTTCCATTCAACCAGAGTTGCCGGAGCGCTACAACGACACCTTGCGGTTCAATTACATCACGCCTTATTTTATTTCGCCCCATCAAAGCAAAACGCTGTATCATGGCGGCAATTATATTTTCAAAAGCCTGGAACGAGGCAGCAATTGGCAAGTCATCAGTCCCAACCTAGCGCGATCAGCAATCAAGGAAAAAAAATCAGTGTCCATGGGCGCTTTGGTAGAGTCTAAAATCGCCAAGGGTTTATTGTATGCCGGTACGGATCATGGCGCTTGTTGGGTTTCCAAAGATGATGGCGCCAACTGGCAGGAAATTTCACAAGGATTGGCCAACAACTACATCCGCAGCATTTGCCCTTCCAAGTTTGCCAAGGAGCGTGTGTACTTGGCGATGACCGGGATCAATTACGATGACCTCCACAGCTATCTTTATGTTTCTGATGACTATGGCACGCATTGGAAAAGCATCAACGCAGGCTTACCCGATGAACCCATCAATGTGATTTTAGAAGACCCCAGTAATCCCAATGTGTTGTATGCTGGTAGCATCCGTGGCGTCTACGTATCGCTCAATGGCGGCAACAATTGGTCGTACCTGGGTATTCAAATGCCTGTTGCAGCCATTGCCGATTTAGAAATCATGGAATCAACAATGGAACTATTGGTCGCGACTCACGGACATGGTTTGTACAAAATCAACCTTCACCCCATCCAGGTTATGGCAGCCAATACCTTGAGCAAAAATGCCAATTTCCTTTTTGAAATACCGGAAGCAAAACGTCCTTGGTACAACTCTGCCGAAGGCGAACCTGATTACCG
>JBBRGN010000209.1:0-8591 GCA_038240665.1 Chitinophagales bacterium
TTGCAATCGCGCATTCGATTCTGCCCGCCGATAAAATTCTACTTCGGTAATGATGCGACCTAAGGGAGCAGGGATGCTGGGGTATTTTTGGACAAAAGGATTGGCTTGTTTAAGGATCAAGCTGCCTTCAGAAGTGACCACGCGCAGTACGGTATTCATATTGCCTTCACCAGGTTTTTCTATTTTCAAAACCTGCTCCTCTGCTCCCAGCCATTGCAAGCGCTGAAGGTATTCAGTCAGCTCGGGAAATGAAATGTGTTCTTCTAAATTCATAGACTTGGATTTTACTTGGTCATTCCTAATGCGCCTCCAACCAATTGTCTCCCATGCCGATTTCCACTAAAATAGGTACTTTAAGTTTGGGCATGGCAGTACGCATCAGTTCAGAAATGATGGGCTTAACGATTTCGACTTCGCTTTTTGGAGCATCAAAAACCAATTCATCATGTACCTGAAGGATCATACGGGTTCCCAACTGTTGTTTTTTTAATTCCCGCTGGATGTTCACCATCGCCACTTTTATCATATCCGCAGCAGATCCCTGGATGGGCGTATTGACGGCTATGCGCTCCGCATTACTGCGTTCAAGACCGCTTTTGGAGTGAATGTCGCGCAAGTAGCGTCTACGTCCCATCAAAGTAGTGACGTAGCCTTTGGTGCGTGCTTCTTCTACAATGTTGGTCATATAGCTCTTCAGACCTTGGTATTCGCGGAAATAAGCATCGATGAGGTCTTTGGCTTCGGTGCGTTTGATGTTGAGCTGTCGGGAAAGGTTGGTGGCACCAGCACCGTAAATGATGCTAAAGTTGACCGTTTTGGCTTGGTAACGTTGTTCACGAGTTACTGCTTCGAGCGGAATACCAAAAACCCGCGAAGCGGTGGCCAAGTGGATGTCCAAGTTTTTTTGAAAGGCATCGAGCATTGCTTCGTCGTTGCTGATTTCAGCGATCAAGCGCAGCTCAATCTGCGAGTAGTCGGCCGCGAGCAGCACATGATCCGCATCGCGAGGAATAAAAGCCTTGCGCACGCGCGCGCCTTCGGGCGTACGCACTGGGATATTTTGCAGGTTGGGGTTATTGGAACTCAAGCGACCCGTTGCCGTCAAAGCTTGATTGAAGGAAGTATGCAAACGCCCCGTACGCGGGTTCACCAACTTGGGCAAAGAATCGACATAGGTCGACTTCAGCTTACTCAGCCCGCGAAAATGCAAGATATCGGCTACAATAGGAAACTCAATCGACATTTCCACCAGTTTGTCTTCGTCGGTAGAATATTGGCCGGTTTTGGTTTTCGCTCCTTTGTACGGGATTTTGAGGCGTTCAAAAAGTACGTCTCCCACCTGTTTAGGCGATCCAATATTAAAAGCAATACCTGCCTGTTCGTATATTTTTTTCTCTATTTTGGCGATATCGATCTCCAGGTCCTTGGAATAAACAGCCAGGTATTCTGAATCGATTCGAATGCCTTCAAATTCCACATCGGCAAGAACAGCAAGCAGTGGCGCTTCCATTTTTTCAAAAAGTTCTACTACTTCACCTTCGAGCAATTTGGGCTCGAGGTAATCTTTAAGTTGTAGGGTAATGTCCGCATCTTCAGCAGCATAATCTTTCACCTGTTCTGGTGTTAGATCAGCCATATTGGATTGTGTTTTGCCTTTTTTTCCCAAAAGATCCTCGATGGGGATGGGTTTGTACTTCAGGTAAGTTTCAGCCAGATAGTCCATGCCATGTCTGCGCTCAGGTTCGAGGAGGTAATGGGCAATCATGGTATCAAAATAGGGAGCGGCTACTTCCACCCCGTACCATTTGAAGACAATGATGTCGTATTTGAGGTTCTGACCAATTTTGAGGAGCCCAGGGTTTTCGAGGGTAGCTTTGAAAATATTGACCACATCCTGCGGCGTCCCCCATTCTACTTTGACCGGTACGTAGTAAGCTTCAGAAGGTTTGAATGAAAAAGACATCCCTACCAAATCCGCTTGGGTAGCATCAATATTGGTGGTTTCAGTATCAAAACAAAAAGCGGGTTGTTTGGCCAACAACTGTGCCAAGTCTTCCATTCCTTGTTTTTCCTGCACGAGGTAATACTGGTGCGGGGTATTTTCAATGCTGAGATCGGCAATCGAATGTGAAGGAAGATTGGGCCCTTTTGCCGCTGCGGGCACATTTTCGTCTTGATCAAAAAGAGAACCTTGTTGGCCTGGAGCCGCTTTGCCGGAAGAAAATGCAGATTTTTCTTCGCCCAAAATTTGCTGTGCCATGGTACGAAACTCCAACTCGCGGAAAATTTCGGCCAGTGCATCCCGATCAAAAGGGTCGATGATCAATTTATCTTCCTCAAAAGCAATGGGGACATCAATATCGATGGTAGCGAGTACTTTCGACAATTTGGCTTGGTCGGCGAAGTTCTCGATGCGCTCTTTTTGTTTGCCTTTTAGCTGACCCACATTTTCGATAACGCCTTCTACCGAGTCAAATTGCTTGATCAATTGAATGGCGGTTTTTTCGCCTACCCCGGGAACGCCAGGAATATTATCCACACTATCGCCCATTAAACCCAAGATGTCGATGACTTGATCGACCCGTTTAATTTGCCAATTGGCTAGGATCTCTTTTTTTCCCAGTACTTCGATGCCATTTCCTTGTCGAGAAGGTTTGTACATAAAAACATTTTCTGACACCAGCTGAGCATAATCTTTATCGGGCGTCACCATATATACCTGGTAGCCTTCTTTTTCGGCCTTTTTGGCTAGGGTTCCGATGACGTCATCGGCTTCAAAACCCATGACTTCAACGATCGGTATTTTAAAAGCTTCCACTATTTTCCTGATCCAAGGGAAGGCGATGCGGATATCGTCGGGTTGTTCTTCGCGATTGGCTTTATAGGGCTCGTACATTACGTGGCGAAAGGTGGGTGAAGGCGGATCAAAGGCGACAGCGATATGGGTAGGTTTCTCGGTACGGATGAGGTCTACCAGGGTACGGGTAAATCCGGAGATGGCCGAAGTGTTTATCCCTTTGGAGTTGATGAGGGGACGTGTGATGAAGGCAAAGTGCGCTCGGTATACCAAAGCGTGGCCATCGAGTAGAAAGAGGCGTTTTTCAGACATGGGTGGCGGTTGATTTTCGGGCTTTAAGATAGGACTTTTATGGGATTTGTAGGAAGGTGGATTTTGATTTTTTTGGACCGGGGATTGAATGGATGGGTACGGATTTTTTTTGAACACGGATTGAACACGGATTTTTTTTGAACACGGATTTAGCGGAATGGTTAGGATTTTTTTCGAATAAATATCCTAACCATTCAGGTATGAATATCTGTTTAATCCGTGTCTAATCCGTTTAATCCGTGTTCAAAAAAAATCCGTGTTCAAAATCCAAAAATAGAGATCCCCTTAGAAAGTAACCGCATATTTCAGCAGCAGCTGCTCCGTAATACTCAAACGCGGCCCGCCACCACCAGGCTTTACGCCATTAGGAAAGTTATAATCCGTAATTTGCATCCGCATGTTGTCATCATAGAAAAAGTTGGTCAACAAACTCAACTGAAGTCCTTTAATGATGGTCATCCCCAGTTCGTTGTTAAAGTTAACGTCGATGTTTTGTGGATTTTGGAGATAATTGGAGAACAACAACAAGTTTGAAGTCAACGTTATGCGATCCTTCCAGAATTTGTTGGCGTAAGTAGCACGGATCACCGAACCCAACTGTGCATCCACATTTTGAAACGAGGTGATCACCCCACCCGCATCTTTGGTGACCGGGTTACCGTGTACGCCCAGTGCTGCAATGGTATTGTTGTTGACCACCACCCATTTGGCACCCAGTGGCGAGTAGAAAAAGGAAAATTTATCATTCGGCTTGTAACCGATACCCAAAGAAAGGTTGATGATCGCTGGTGAAAAAAACCTCGACAATAGTGACGCATTCTGAACCCTTGTCAAAAACAATCCGGGGTAGTCATTAGGGCCTTGAAAAGTAGGGGTTATTTGACTGATGAAGTTAAAGTCAACGGCATAGGAAAACTTTGAAGTTTCTGTTACCTTATACCCTACAGCTGAGGCAAACATTACCACATCATTGGATTTTTGGAAAGGGATCTTTTTTCCACCGGCAATAGGGCCTGAACCAAAACGCTGCAGCCCAATCTGCCAGCTGCCTTTGTTGTCCCAAGCTAAGCGATTATTTTTATAGCTGGCAAAAATATTGATTGCACCGCCAAATCCTAGTCGGTTTTGACCAGAACCTGGGCGGGGATTGATTTGCAACAATTGAGCGAAATCCGATCCAAGACTCGCGCCATATTTCCAAGCCTTTACTGGTGGCGCTGGCGCTACAGCTGGAGCAGCTGCGGGATCTTGTGAGAACATAGGTGTAGCCGCGCAAAGCAACAACAATATTGCTGCTAGCGAAAAGATAGAACGATTAATCATCACTTGTTTTTTATGAGTTGTAAATTTCAAATTTATCGGTAGACAATCTACCCAAGGGTATTATTGTTCTTTTTCCATCTGAAGCGATCGTCATCGTGGAATTATCCATCTCTACAATCTGCCCTTTTACATCGTCAATACCGATCACATCTCCCACTTTTACCTTATTGCGGTTGTAATAGGAAGAAAGCAAATTGGCTACCAAAGGGCGGGAAGCATAGCCATAACCTAAGGCAAACGCCCCTACTACGCCCGCAAGAATGATGGAAATATTGTCTTGAAAAAATCCAGTTTCAATCCCTGCCTGCGACAAAGTCAACATCGCGACATTGATAAAAATAAAATAAAAAATAAAATTGGCAATCAAGCCGGCAGCCGGGATATTAAGTGAAGCACAGGCGGTAAGTACTGCTTTTTTTAGCAAATCGGCTAAAAGGACGCCCACAATAAACAAAAACAAGGCAGAAATTACCCGAGGTAGGTAATCAAAAATACTACGGATCAAATCAGAAAGCGCTGTTATACCGAGCGCATCTGTAGCCGCCATGAAGAAGATAAAAAAAATGAGGTAGTAAAAAAACTTAGAAAACAAGATACTCGGTTTCAACTTGACCGGAGAGCGCGCAAATAAATCTATCTCGTTGATCCGGTCGGCTAATTTATCCGCGCCAATGCCAATCAATAAACGCTTTATCACTTTAGCAATGGTACGCCCTAAAATCCAGCCGAGGAGTATTAAAAATAGCGCGCCGAAAAGCTTAGGCAGAAAAGAGGCCAAATCGCCAAATACCCGATCAAGAATTGGTTTATACCGGTCATAAAATCCACCGGCCCAGTCGCCGATATTAAGTAATAGTATAGACATAGAATACAGGTTATGCAAGTTTACATTTTATTATTTGGGTGTTTCTGGATTGCCTGGAGCTTGTTTGCCAGGTTCTGGAGCTTGGCGATCCAAGGCATCTGGCGCCGACCGATGCGGTTTAGGTGCAATCATGGCGACCTCTGGTTGTTCTGCTCCGGTAGCCATAATCATCACTCCAACCATTTTAGTCATGTAGATTTCTGCCACATCGCCTAACAATCGAAAAAAACCTAGGTTCCCCCACACTGCTTCTTCAATGCGATCGTAGTGATGACTGGGTATGTTATTCGAATCTTCTTCAAATAGTTTTTGGAAGTTATTCATGTTAATTAGCTTGATTTGGTCCCATCAAATCTTCTTTGATTTTCTGAGCCTTGGCTTTTGCGCGTTTGATTTGCATTTTTACAGCACTCTCGGTTTTATGTAATATTTCGGCAATGTCCTTGATCGGTAAATCATCCTGGTATTTCATAAAGAGGATGATGCGATCCCCTTCAGGAATTTTATCAACAACTTTACGCAGTGTTTCAACTTCCATTTGTAGCAATACTTCATCAGGCACCTCATCCGCTAGATCAGGCGCTTGTTCAATTTTGTCGCTAAAAATCGCGTCGTACTTCTTGTTTTTCCGTAGGTAATCGATGCAGAAGTTGTAGGTGATCGAGTAAATCCAAGTTGAAAACTGGGCTTTCTCGCCAAATTTTGATAAGTTCAGGAAGATTTTTAAAAATATTTCCTGAGCTGCATCATGCGCTAAGTTCTCTTCTTTCAACAAGGAGATGCACTTGGCATAGACCTTCGAGATATAGCGATTGTACAATAAGGTGAAACAAGGGTTATTTTGTGTAGCTAGGTACACATGGATCACCTCCAGATCCTTCATCGTTTTATTGCAAGTCGCTGTACTCAATGTTTCTTGGTATTGGTTTACCCTACGAAGATAAACAAAAAGCACAATTTCCCATTTCGACGTTCGAATAGATCTAAAGACACCTGTTTGAAGGCATTATTCCTTAATTTTTTTAACATTTTTTTCTGGACTGTTAAATTTAGAAAATAACTTGCCTACCAATCGTTTGGTAAACTATTATTTTTATCTTTGAAATACAAACGAGCAGCATGCCCATTCAAAAAATTTCACGGGAAGAGATTTTATCCAAATCGATGGAAGTGTTTCGTCGAAAAGGGTATTACCATGCCACGATGAATGATTTGGCCAATGCCTGTGGTTTGTTTAAGGGTAGTTTATACCACTACTTCCCTAGTAAAGAAGCTTTGATGGAGGAATTGTTGAACAATACCCTTGGCTATCTTACTCAAAAGGTTTTTAGCATTGCCTACGAAACCACGTCCACAACCCGCGAGCGCATGGAGCGCATGCTGGGGAAACTTTCCCGCGTACTGCTGGCCAGCGATGGCAGTTGTTTTATCGGTAATACCACTTTGGAAACCGCGCAACATATTCCGGTATTCCAGCAGATTCTGCGATCGATTTTTGATGCATGGATAATCGCTTTACAACATTTGTTTGCCACTCATTATTCACCTGAAGAAGCGTTACGCTTGGCGCGCCGCTCCGTTATGGAATTTGAAGGCGCCGTGATGCTCAGCTATTTGTACCAAGATCAAAGCTTTTTGCTGGAAGTCAAAGACAATGTATTGGCAAAATTGCCTGTCTAGAAATGTTCTATTTTTTTGTCTAATCATTTTACCAAACGTTTGGCAAATTATGACCATTACGACTACCCCCATCCGAGTTACCTGCGCCGACGGCGTTGAATTAGGTGGAATGCTCTTAAAACCAGCAACCGCTAAGGCCATTGTACAATTCAATGCTGGAACTGGTGCAAAAAAAGAGTTTTATCTTCCTTTTTTGGAGTTTTTGACCCAACAGGGTTACCTCTGTTGCTTGTGGGATTACCGGGGGATTGGGGAATCTGCTCCCAATAGTTTGCGGGGTTGCGACCATCGATTTCAGGATTACGGCATTTACGATATACCGGCCATCACCCGTTTTTTGACAAGTGAATTTCCAGATTTACCTTTGGTCATGGTTGGGCATAGTGCTGGCGGTCAGCAGGTTGGATTTTCAACTGATTTATCCCGCATCAAAGGTTTATTGGGTTTTGCTGTTTCGGTTGGTTATCTTGGATTTATGCCTTTTCGGTATAGCTGGGTATCGCGGTATTTTTTTTCCGTTTTTTCTCCCATCAGCATTGTGTTGACTGGATATGTAGCTGCCAAGCGCTTTGGAATCATGGAAGATTTGCCAAAAAACGTAGTATTAGAATGGCGGGATTGGTGTAATGTTCCCAATTACTTTTTTAACGAGCGGTTTTATGGAAAAACGGTACCTCGGGGTTTATTCCAGGAATATCCGTTTCCTGTTCACGTTATTTGGGCCAGCGACGACCCCATCAGCAATAAGCGGTCGATACCTATGTTCTGGAATCATGTAAAAAGTGCACAAGGCATAACCTTTCGAAAACTTGATCCCAAAGCGCTAGGAGTGGATAATATCGATCATTTTGGATTTTTTCGAAAAAAATTTAGAGAGAACATCTGGCAAGAAGCACTGGATACGCTAGATGGTTTTATCATTTAAAAAAAACGCAACAAACATGTGGAATAAACCAACCTTACTGGAGCACCTGAGCGCGGCAATTACCCAATGCAGGGAAACCGCCAATAGCGCAAGCGATCCGTTTTTTTTTGAAAACCGCGACAACAAATGGAGCGTTGCTGAGAATTTGATTCACTTATCCAAATCAGCCAAAGCAGTTCATAAGGGTTTGGCTAACGGGACTGCGGCATTGACGGCTATTTTTGGCGTACCTGCTCAATTTTCAGCGGATTACGAGGCGGTGGTAAAACGGTATCAAGCAGCATTGGCGGGCGGACTAATTGCTCCGGGAGCTTTTAAAGCCCAAACTTCGCCTGAAGATACGCTGGCCAGCGTGCTGGAAAGTTACGATCAGGAACACACGGAATTGGTAAAAGCTTTTGGAGGATTGACGGAGGAAGAATTAGATCAGGTACAATTACCTCATCCCGCTTTAGGGAATATGACGCTGCGGGAGATGGCGTTTTTCATGGTTTTTCACATCGGGCATCATGAAAAAGCGGTAGAGCGGATTATGACATTGTAAAAAAAGCTTAAAAAAACAGAAAAGCCTCGAGCAAAAGGATGCTCGAGGCTAGTTGTTTGTATTGAGTTGGCAGCGACCTACTCTCCCACCTAACGGCAGTACCATCAGCGCTGAGCGGCTTAACTTCTCTGTTCGGAATGGGAAG
>JBBRGN010000210.1:0-8590 GCA_038240665.1 Chitinophagales bacterium
CAACTCCCATCCCAGTGATAACCACACGTTTCATTAAAATTGGTTTTTTGTTTAAACTGTAATTCCTCCGTCTACAATTAGTGTCTGGCCTGTCATGTAGTTGCATTCATCCGAAAGTAAAAAGGCAGTCATATTGGCTACTTCCTCTGGATATCCAAGCCGCCGCATTGGAATGGTATTTTGTAATTTTTCTTTTACCACTTTTTCAAGATCTGAGAACATCTCTGTCTCTATATATCCTGGGGCAATGGCATTTATTTGGATATTAAATCGTGCATATTCAACGGCAAGGCTTTTGGTTAATGCAATTAGCCCTCCTTTGCTTGCACAGTAATTTGCTTGGCCTTTTAATCCTTTTATGCCAGCTACCGAGGCCATGTTTACTATTTTTCCTCGGCCGACTCTGATCGCTTCTTGCAGATATGCTCTACTTAAGTAAAAAACTCCATTTAAATTGGTGTCTAAAACGTCTTTCCAATCATCATCCTTCATCTTGAAAAAGGGCGTATCGCGAACAATCCCAGCGTTATTTACAATCCCATCTATTGTGCCAAATTTTTGGATTAACTGGCGCATAAAAAGACCGGAGGCGAGTGGGTCTGTAGCGTTTACAGAAAACGGCAATGCTGTTCCTTTTGCTCCCAATTTTATCTCTTCTGATAATTCTTCCGCTTTTTCTTGATTGGTGAGATAAGTGAATACTACAGTCGCTCCTAGGGTTGTTAATTTTTTTACAATTGCTTTCCCAAGCCCTCTGCTGCCTCCGGTTACTAAATATACTTTATCATCCAAATGCATAATAATTTTCAATTTACTAGGCTAAGATAACTTCTTGCTGAATAATTAAATTTACAATATTATTTGGGGTATCCATTTGTAACACTTGCTCTTCTTCCAGTTTAATCCCAAATTCACGTTCAACTCTTACCAAAATTTCCAATCCCATTAAAGAGTCAATGCCCAATTCATTTGGTAAACTGCTATCTGGTGTTACTTCCTCTATTTGGCATTCAGCTACATCAGCAACCATTTCAATTATCTTTTGTAATACCAATTCTGTGTTTTTCATGCTCAATATTTTGTTTTGAATTCATTAATAATTATTGCATTGTGCATTCGGAAGACTGCTAAAAAAAACGGGGTTTAGTTCCTTCTTCTTTCTTTCCGTTTGACAATTCAAAGTTGCAGTCTTTTTTTAGTCACCGCCAGCCAAAATCCCCCCCAAATGACCAGCCCAAATTTTCGGGATTAACCCCGCCCAAAAAACAAAGCGTACCCCAACCCACTCGCCGAGATACGCTCCATCCTATATCCTGAAAATCCTGGAATCTTGGTAAAGCTTACAAGTTAATCCCTCCGCTCGCTTCAATCCGCTGCCCATTGATCCAACCAGCCAGATCAGAACACAAGAGCGCTACTACGCCGCCAATGTCTTCTGCCTGACCCACCCGGCCTAGCGCCGTAGAACTCGCTAAATAAGCCTTCATTTGTGGGTTGTTGCGGATCGCCGCGTTGTTGAAATCCGTTTCCGTAGCACCGGGAGCGAGTACATTGGCGGTGATCCCGCGCGCACCTACTTCCTTAGCCAAATAGCGGGTGAAAGTTTCGATCGCCCCTTTCATAGAAGCGTACACCGAATAGCCGGGTATGCAAAAACGCGTGGTGCCGCTGGAGATGTTGATGATTCTGCCGCCATCAGCCATCATGGCCAGGGCTTTTTGGGTGAAGAAGAATACGCCTTTAAAATGGACATTAAGGAAGGCGTCGAAATCTGCTTCAGTCACCTGGGCAAAGGGTAGGGTAGCGCCCATGCCCGCGTTGTTGATGAGGAAATCAAAGCTATCGCGACCAAAATGGGTGCTGAGCTGGTCTTTTACTTGCTGCAAAAAATCGTCGTAAGAGCCCAATTGTCCCATGTCAAGTTGGAGGGTAGTGGCTTTGCGGCCTAGAGCGATGATTTCAGCGGCTACCGCTTCGGCTTCGGCTTTTTTGGTGTGATAGGTGAGGATCACATCAGCGCCGCTTTCGGCGAGGCGCAGCGCCATGTTTTTTCCCAATCCGCGGCTGCCGCCGGTGACGAGCGCAATTTTTGTTGTTTGTTGCATAGGTATTTAAGTAATGGTTGATAGCAATTTAGTCAGCCCAAATTTATGCGGTTTTTTGGGAGTGTATTTAGCTATTTCAAAGAAGGCAATACTGCTTCAATTTCCGCGCGGTGGGGTTCTTCCCAGTCGGGCAACAAAAGCAGTTGACCCAATTCGGCTTCAGGCTCGTCCAAGGTGAAACCGGGCCCCATGGTGGCCAATTCAAACCACATGCTAGACTGAGGCTTGAAATAGACCGAGTGGAAGTATTTGCGGTCGCGCAGCTCGGTGGGTTTTAGCTCCAGTTCGGTTAGTCGATCGCGTAAGGCCATCAGCGCCTCGTCGTCTGCTACCTTGAAGGCTACATGGTGTACTGTGCCGATGCCATTTTTGCCAGGCTGCGCATAAGAGTCTTGTCGCAGTTCTAGGTACGCACCAGCGCCGCCTTCGGCGATGGCAAAACGGACGCGGCTGTTGTCCTGCGCTATGAGTTGCATGTTGAGCTCCTGTTGCAACAAATCGAGCATAAACTGCCATTGATCGGGGGCAATAGATAGCGTGACGTGGTGGATGCCGCGCACGCCAAATGCGTCGGGAATCTCCTCGGTATGCCAGGGTGCACGTTGATCGTCAGCATCGCCAATGAGCTCAATTTGCAGACCAGCTGGGTCGCGAAACCAGAGAAAAGGTTGTCCAAAACGTTCGCCGTAGGTGACCAGCGTGCCTTGTTCGCGAAGCCGCTGATCCCAAAATCCTAGGGACTCTGGATTGACCGAAAGGGCGGTAGTTACGATTTGACCGGAGCCTTCTACACCCATTTTTACGTTGGTCTGACCCTTGTACGGGAAGGTGGTAAATACAGTTCCCGGTGTACCTACCTGGTCGGCGTAGTAAAAATGATAAACGTGGTGGTTGTCGAAGTTGACCGTTTTTTTTACCAAACGCATACCGAGGGTTTGGGTATAGAAGTTAAAATCTTCAATGGCATCGTTTACAGTGGCGGTGACGTGGTGAATGCCTTTGATCAGTGTACGGGTATCCATATGTTTTGTTTTTTTGGCAAAAATACTTGTTTGATGGGCGGATCTGGTTCGGTTTGGAGCGCGTTGAGCCTCTATTTTGCCATGCTATAGTATATAAAGGGCGATTCCAAATGGACAATACGGATCTTCTCGGGCATGTAGAAATTTTATTAGCAAACATGAAGATAGGGGTAAAAGTTGAAAATGACATCTTTGTAGTCGTGTGGTTGGAGCTGCACCTTTGTCTTTATTGTTCAGCAGCTGAAAACTGCCTTTGATCGAAATTAAACAGAAGTGCGTCCCAACTTGGGTATCTTCGAATGAAAAATAAGACTGGAAACTAAACACTATGGAACAGCTGGTGTTTAAAAAGTTGAATGTCTGTCAAATGTGTACTTTTGCGGCTGCATTTTTTTAAAAATAGGTTTTCGAAATCCAACGTTGAAGTTTTATCGTAGAAGTAAGAAAAGCCTTTAATAGATGTTTTTTTCGCAGCAGTTGAACAAGGGACACTAAGAAGTAACAAAGCTGGAATCTCGATTCACATCCTTTACCAACTTAGTTTTAAAAAACGCACTCATTTATACTAACCTCAAATCCAAAATTTTTAATCCGACAAATATTTCACCAAACACTACTCTATTCATGTTAAAGCAATTACTCGGGCTGTTGGTTTTGTTGTTGGGCATGCAGTTGGTGCAGGCACAAGACAAACTCACCATCAGCGGTTATGTGAAGGACGCCCAAAATGGCGAAGCGCTGATTGGCGCCACTGTTTTTATCCCCTCCCTCAATGAAGGGGTTTCTACCAACGATTATGGGTTTTATGCCCTGACTTTGCCACGGGGAACCTATAAACTGGAGTTTTCCTACGTGAGTTACCAAAAATTTGAACGGACCGTCACCCTCGACAATGTCAACCAGAAACTCAATATTGAGATGAAGGAAGAGGCCTTGGAACTGGAAACGGTAGAGGTGTCATCCGTACGCAAAGACGAAAATGTACGCGGCATCGAAATGTCGGTCAACAAGATCGAGATGCGCACCATTCAAAAAATGCCAGCTTTGCTGGGAGAAGTAGACGTTATCCGCAGTATACAATTGCTGCCGGGGGTTACCACGGTAGGGGAGGGCGCTACAGGCTTCAACGTTCGGGGGGGCAACATTGACCAAAATTTGGTACTGCTCGATGAAGCGCCGGTGTTCAACTCCTCGCATTTATTTGGCTTTTTCTCGGTATTTAACCCCGATGCGGTGAAGGATGTAAAATTGATCAAAGGCGGCATTCCAGCGGAGTATGGCGGTCGATTGTCGTCCATCCTCGATGTTCGTATGAAGGAAGGTAACTCCAAAAAACTGGAAGTCAACGGCGGTGTGGGAACCATATTTAGCCGTTTGTCGATAGAAGCACCGATTGTTAAGGACAAAGGCTCGATCATTGTGGCAGCTCGTCGTTCGTACATCGATGTATTGGCCAAACCATTTCTCAAAGGTGATTTAAAAAATGCCCGTTTTTACTTCTACGACCTTACCGCAAAGGCCAACTATCGTATTGACGATAAAAACACGGTCTTTTTGTCAAGCTATTTTGGGCGCGACGTTTTTGGCGCGCAATTTGGTTTTGACTGGGGGAATACCACCGCTTCGGCGCGTTGGAACCATGTTTTCAACGATAAAATGTTTTTAAACACTACGGTTTTCTTTAGTAATTACGACTATCGCTTGCAATCTGATTTGTTGAAACCCAACCCTCAAGACGCATTTCGTTGGAAATCGAACATCAAGAACTACAGCTTCAAACCCGATTTTACCTATTACATCAATACCCGCAACAAACTTTCTTTTGGCGGTCAAATGATCTATTATTCTTTCCAACCGGGAACAGCTGACGCCATTTCTGGGGGCGAAAAACGCACCATTGGAACTCCAGCCAAATATGCCTTGGAAAATGCCCTCTACATCGGCAATGAACAAAAAGTAACACCTAACCTGACTCTGCAATACGGGATTCGCTATTCCTTGTACCAGTATTTGGGTCCAGGAAAAGGCTATACTTTTGGTCCACAAACGGGCGAACGCCGCGAACCCCTAACCACCACTATTTACAACAGCGGGGAAAAAATTGCTCAATACGGCAATTGGGAACCCCGTTTTTCAGCAAACATCGGATTGGGAAAAACCAGTTCCTTAAAGTTTAGCTACAACCGCATGGCGCAATACTTGCACTTGTTGTCCAACACGGCGGCGGCTTCTCCATTGGATATATGGACGCCTTCCAGTAACAACCTTAAACCACAGTTGTCGGATCAGTTGGCGCTGGGTTATTTCCAGAACTTAAAAGACAATACTTACGAAGCTTCGGTGGAATTGTATTATAAAAAACTGCAAAACCAGATTGATTATATTCCCAATGCCGATTTGTTGCTCAATCCGCTGATCGAAGGCGATTTGTTGTATGGCAAAGGTCGGGCTTATGGCGCAGAATTTTACATCAAAAAGAACAAAGGCAAACTGAATGGTTGGTTGAGTTATACCCTCTCCCGTACCGAGCGTTTTGTGAATGGCGTCAACAACGACAAATGGTTCCCGAGCCGTTTTGACAAAACCCATGTACTGAACTTGGTGGCCATTTACGATGCTACCAAACGCTTGAGCTTTTCCATGAACTTTACCTTTGGTACGGGTACACCGGCGACTTACCCCAACGGTAAATTTGTCTGGCAAGGTTTTGCGCTGCCCAATAATTCTAATAACCAACGCAATGGTTACCGGATTCCCAATTACCATCGGATTGATCTAGCGGCTACCTTGAAACAGAAGAAAAAAATATTTGGTAAAGGAGAAGGAGAATGGGTGTTCTCGGTTTATAATACTTACAACCGCCGCAACGCGTACTCGGTATATGTGCAACAAAACGCAACCGATCCTACTAAAACCGAAGCGGTACGTTTTGCCGTATTTGGATCGATTATCCCAGCAGTGACCTACAATTTTAAATTTTAATCCTATTGACCAATGAAACGAACAATGAAAACACCCTATATTTTAAATTTTTTGGTACTGAGCATGTTGGCGATCTCCGCTTGTACGGATGTGATCGATGTAAAAACCAATCAACCTACCGAAACCCAATTGTCCATTGATGCCTGGATTACGGACGAATCCAAACCCCAGACCATTAAACTTACGTTAACGCAGCCTTACTTTGACCAAGGGCCTACGATACCTGCTAAAGGCGGATCGGTATTTGTAGTATCGCAAGACAGCATTCCTTACGAATTTAAGGATCTGAAAAACGATGGTACTTACGTTTGGCAACCTGCCACAGTTGGGGATAAAATCCTGACCATTGGCAAACAGTACTTGCTGTATGTAAAATACGAAGGTGAAGAATACATTTCGATCAGCAAGGTCAATCGAGTACCTGCCGTTGATTCGATCAATTATTACAAAGAAGAACTGCCATTTAAACCTGCCGACAACAAGCGACAGGTGGGTTACCAGGCCGATTTTTATGGTCGTGATTTTGTCGGGATGAATGATTGTTATTGGATTCGGGCTTATCGTAACGATACCCTGTTCAATAAACCTTCGCAGATCTCAGTAGCTTATGATGCTGGTTTTAGTGCGGGAGGTGCCGCTGATGGGTTGTTGTTTATTTTGCCGTTGCGGGCATCAATCAGCCCGGAATTGTACGGCGCAAAGGATAAAGTGCGGGTAGAGGTTTATTCGATTCCGGTTGAGGCGTTCTATTTCCTCCAGTTGGTTCGACAGGAATCTTCGAATGGTGGTATTTTTGCTACTATTCCTAGCAATATTCCTAGCAACATTCAGAACCGGAACACCAAAAGTACCAAAAAGCCTTTAGGCTTTTTTGCGGTTTCCGCAGTGTCTAAATTGGAGACAGTGATCAATCCGAATAAGGCGATTCCAAAGCCGCCGAATAGGTAGTTTTTTGCAAAAGTTTAGGAAGGTCAGGCGGCGAAACCGCCTGACCTTCCTAAACTTTTACGTAACTATTTAGCGCCCGAAGGGCGCGACATATATTTCGGTGCTGCAAGCAGCACGAAGTTCATTGAAGACATTGAGTTGATGCTTACGGCATTTGCTGATAAATCCTTGGATACGGGCATAAACTGCTGTGCTTTCATTCAGGTCATAGCCAAAAAGGTCTTCAAATAGCGTACTGATCTTTTGGAAGGATAACTGGCAGGAATTATTCAGTAGCACCGTCAGAGCCCGCACACCATCTCCGTAGTGTACTGCGGCGTTGATGCCCAACGGTAATTGGCCGCGATGAAGGCAGCCACAAGCGCAAACTTGTTGAATCACCTGATATTCCGTCACCTCTAATTTGGGTTGAGGAAGGTCGAAAACCTGGCAGGTTTGTACCACTACCCCCGGCGGCAGCCCACAGGTACACACGCTCGTGGTTAAACGAACCCTATGATCCGGATGGTCTATTTTGCGAAGTGTTTTTCCTTTGTGATCCCGCTGACCACCTTGGCCCTTTGGCTCCTTCGGTATCCCAGGTTTACGACTCAGTCCATCGCTTGATGGAGGACGGCTAGAATTGCGGCTGTTTTGGTTTAGACGTGCTTCCAATTCTGCAAACCTTGACTTTAATTCGTCAATTTGCGTTACTTGGACAATCGGACCTTGAGTTTTTGCAGCGCGTACTTCTTTGTGCCAAAATCAGATTTCAGATGTTACACTTTGAGACAGTCGAACCCGACACACTGGAATTATTGAGCAAGTTAATGGGATTCGCCTTCTTACTCCGGAAGATATTGCGCCGATGAAATTAGACGCTATTGCCGGGAGAGGCAAAAAAAAGGATTTCTACGAACGGCACCTACGCCTTGGATTTCGGCGCCGACGGCACCATCGAGGCCAAGGGAAAATACAGCGTGGAAGGCGGGAAAATGACCATTCAGGATACGGAAGGCAGCGACTGTACCGAACAAGGAGTGTACACCCTTAAAGTCGAGGGCGATATCATGACCATGACCCGCGTGAGCGACGGCTGCGCCAATCGTGGCGGGCCCGACGGGGTTATGACGATGCAGCGAGGTTGAGGGGGTTCTGAAGAAGGAAGAAACGGATCGCATAGGCAATAAACGGGTTATTATGTACGGGTGGGCGTATGGGGGCGCCCTGCGTGATTGTCAATCTTTGCTAAAGAACCGCTCCAACTTGTTTCTCGACCCGGCACACCGTTAAAAATTCCCATCTGCGAGATACAAGTTTACCTGCTGTGTATTAAGTTTGCAGGAGACTACAGCTTGAACCGACATATAAACCGCCACGGCGCTTGTGAAAAGGGCCGTGGCGGATAATGTTACAGATGCTGCGGTTTATTGCGTTTTGATCAGTTTGCGCGTTTCGACGACGCCCGCGGTTTCGAGGCGGAGGAAGTAAAAGCCGGCTGGAAGTGCGGGATTGATGAAGTCCTGGTAGTTTTGATCGGGTTGGAGGATTTGT
>JBBRGN010000211.1:0-8519 GCA_038240665.1 Chitinophagales bacterium
GAATTGTATTTGAAAGCTATCTCCCAAGATAGGAAATTTGTTTTTCATGTGTAGGTGACTTTCCGCAGCGATTGATAAAAGAATTATTGTTGCGGAGTTATTCGAGTTGAAAATAGAACGGTAGTACTGCTCATTTATCAAACTCAATGATACACTCCGAGCGGTACGCGCCTTTATCCGAATACTTAAAAAAGAGCCTTGCTGTTTTGTCCAGTTTTAAACAGGTTCGCCGCTGCGCAATATCTTCCGTTGTATTGAGCGGCTGAAGAGAAGGATACCACAGCACATGTCCGGGGCGCTTCAACAACAGTTGCGGTTTGCTCCATTGCTGGGCATTGTCGCCGCTCCCTAGCTCTTTGTTTTTATTGAAAGAGATGTACAGCTCGTCGCCTTGCCAAGACTGGCCTTCTACTTTTCCCATGAGCATCACCCAGCCATTGAGGTAAGTATTCCAACTTACCGAAGGGCCCCAGTGAAACTGACCTTTTGGCGATGAAGCAGGGCCTCCGCCCGCAGCTAGGGGGATTTGTAAGGCGATTATCGGCGCACCAATGCCATCGCTGGCGCGGGTAAAGGCGTGCCCATCCCAGCGTTTTGCCTTGCCTACGGGGTTGTCCAGGTCGCTTAACTTAATGCGGGCGATGCTGATGCATTGACCGCTCCATTCCTTGGCGGCATCATACCGCAGGGAATCGTATACTCCAGGAAAACCATATTCGCCATAAAACAGATACAGGTAATCACCACTGGCAACCGCAGAGGGGTCGCCTACGCCACCTGCAAAGGTATTGGAAGTGTTGTGTGGTTTTAAAATCATGCGTGGTTGATGGTCTTCAATAAAGATGCCGCGGTTGTCCCAACTGCGACCGCCATCCACTGATCTCATAACTCCAATGCGACAAACGGCAGCTGGAGAACTTGGCCCAGTCAAGCCTTGCGGCCATTTGGCATTGATGTACCCTACTCCAGTTTTCGGGTCATAAGGCAAGGTAGCCGGATAGTTTTCATTGTGGTAAACCGCAAATAGGGTTCGCCCGCTGGGATCTTTAGCATCTTGGTAGACCGTTTCAAACCAAACAGCGCCATGGAGTCCTGGTGAACCAGGCGGTACGTTTTCAGGCATACGTGGTGCGGTAAAGGCTTCTTTTTTGCTCAAAAACGCCTCGTCGGCATTTTTTCCGTTGGCAAATTTGAGATCCCGAGAATATCCCCAAAGTGGGTCTTCTCCGTATTTGCCGGGAAAAATGCGGAAAGTATCGCCGATCCAAGCTTCGGCCATATTACAGTCAACAAAAGAATTGAAGTAGAAGGTATCGCTGGGAAGTAAACTGAATTTAGGTGTATCGCTGCTTGCTGGAGTCCGTTTGGGCTGGCAACTGGAAAAACAAGCGATCGCCGCCAGTATAAGAAGGACTGGCAAAAAATAGGTGTTCTTTCGCATGGCTTTGTATCTGATGAGTTTTATTGCGTTTTTACTTGCTTAGGAATGATTCAACAATAAGATACCCATTTAGTCTGTCTCTTTTGCTGCCATACCGCCTATCTTTTTCGTTAAATAGCTCGGCTATTCGCCTCAAAAGATAGTTGTCTGCCAACAAAATAGCCTAGTCTAATTTGAAACCTTATTATCGACTCATTCTCTAGGCAAATTAAAACAAGAATGCGCACTAACACAGCTAAATGTTACATTTTTTAAAAAACGGATGATTGGAATCTCGATGGGGTGGCGAAAAGATGCCTAACCAGGCAAAATGATTTCAACCATTTTCTACAAGCCGCGTTTTTAATCCTATGAATAAGATCAATGGAATGACCGCCCTCATCACCGGGGGCAGTAAAGGTATTGGCTACGGTATTGCCGCTAGCCTGCTAAAAGAAGGTGTAAATGTTGTTTTCACCAGTCGCCGTCAGGAAGATGCCGACGCCGCAGCGCTTCAACTTTCGAGTGTAGGTTCGGGAAAGGTAGTAGGGATCGCGGCCGATGTTCGCGATTTCGCTGCGCAACAAAAGGCCGTGGCCAAAACTTTGGAAACTTTTGGGCGCCTCGATGTACTGATTGCCAATGCCGGCGTAGGGCATTTTGCCTCTATCACGGAGATGAGTCCCGAGCAATGGCATGAAACGATCGACACCAACCTCAGTGGCGTGTTTTACAGCATTAAAGCTTCAGTAGCGGCGCTGATTGAGGCCAAGGGTTATTTCATCAGCATTGCCAGTTTGGCGGGAACCAATTTTTTTCCAACCGCCTCGGCTTACAATGCCAGTAAGTTTGGGTTGGTTGGGTTCACTCAGGCAGTTATGCTCGACTTGCGAGATAAGGGGGTCAAATGTTCCACCATTATGCCTGGTTCAGTTGCTACGCATTTCAACGATCACGAACCGAGTGAAGCGGATGCTTGGAAAATTCAGCCCGAAGATCTGGGGCAGATGGTCGTGGATTTGCTCAAAATGAACCCACGGACATTGCCAAGCAAAATCGAAGTGCGGCCCAGCCAGACTGCGAAAAAATAAGAGCTAGTCAAAAAAAATCAGCTGAAAAACACCTGGTTTTTAAGGCTGATGGATAAATTCCAGCGGACGCGTAGATCGATTACACGTCCGCTGGAGCGTTATTTTCTTAACTGCTGCAAAGTGGCTTTGAAATTAAAATAAGCCTTGGCGTCAATAATGGGGATCATCGGCAGGTCTTTTTTGGCGCAATATTCCTGGATCATTTTGAGGATCTGCGTTTTTTCAATCCTGCTGTGTCCGCTCAAGTACCAACTCATTTCCAGTAACAGCTCGCGGTGATTTTCCACAACGGCTTCCGCTTCTACCCGACATTGTTCGATCAGCGCGTTCACCATCAGCTCGTGTTGGTCGGTAAAGGTGGATTGGTAGGGACTCCCGCCATAGGTATGCAAATGGGTGCGGATGGGGTCGGTTCCCATGCCATAATCGCGCACCGCCAAGTGCGCCAATTCCGTCAAACGTCGAATGTCCAGCGATACGCCGGCAGAAGTATTTTCTGCACCAAAAATATTTTTTTCCGCCAAATACCCTCCTAGGCCAATTTTGATCATGTCTTTGATCAATTGAAACGAGGTAATGTCTTCCGGCAAACGGATGTAGGTAAATCCTTGGCTTTCGCTATCCACCGTACGCGTGATGATGTATTCAGGGAGGATTCCCGTGCTAAAAATGCTCAACAAAGCGTGACCAGATTCATGAACCGCCACTTGGCTTTGCAGGTCATCATTGACGCTTTTGCGGAGGGAATTGACCTTCAAACGCACGGGTAACGTTAGTTCTTTTGGCTTTTTGCGTTTTGCTTGATGAATGCGGAACACATATCGATCCCTTTTGTAACTCCAATTAATGCGCTCCACGCTGTCCAAGTTGTTTTCAATCAAGTACAACAACAGTTTGCTGATGTAGCTTTCCACCAGGTTGCGAATGGTACTCATAACTGGGCGTACGCCTTGAGTAGGAAAAACCCCCTCCTTAAAAATAATCCTTTTGATGCTTTTATCCCATTCGAAGCGGATGTTGTAGCGTTCTTCGACCTGAGCGCCCAACCGAGCGAGCGATAAGTCGATGAATTGGTAATAATCCGCAGTGGTGAAAGCATGGTAAATCAGGTGATTGTTGCCCAATCGCGCCAACTGTTCATTGCGAAATCGCTTTTGCAAGGCAAATTTGATGTCGGCAATATTGATCTTTTTGGTATTGCGGTGAAACTCGTCCGGACTGATGTCCGGATTGATGTTGCTGCTCATGTAATACGCCTCATCCAAATTCCCAACCACAAAAATCAAGGCCTTGGAGAGGTTCATCACCTTGGGTTTCTCTTCGTCTTGGATGATTTGGGTGATGTAGTGGATGATTTCGTAAAGGCTGTTGAAGGTACGGATACGATCCGCAGCATCCCGATAACTTCCGTATTCGTACGATTTGATTTCGTAGATACCGGTACAAAAAAGGTCGCTGACAAAAAATTCCGCATCGCTAAAACCCTCGCCTTCGGAGCGTTCAATCGATCCGTCGTGATAACCAAAAACAAAATCGCCAAAGATTTTTTTGACAATATCTGCTCCTTGGATGATGATGCCATCGCGAATTTCTACGCCTTGATTCAGGCATTCGTTGATCAAACGCAAGGCTTTGTAACCCCTCAGCGTGTAATAGGTATTGACGTGGCCTTCAAAATTGATCACCCCCGAATCCAAGAGATCCCAGATGATGCGCAAGGCGATGTTGTTGGCTTCGCGACCACTTTCATCCAGCGTTTTGGCAAACTGAAACTCATCGAGTAGGATGATGGGAGCTTTGTTGTTGAACTGATAAAGTTGACCCGTGAGGGTGTACTTCAAAAAAGTACCGCTTTGACCATATTCGCCCATGTCAAAACGCAACAATAGGTGATCATAACCCAAATGATCGGCCAAACGCCGTACCAAGGCCGTTTTTCCGCTACCGGTCATCCCCCAAAGATTGATGATGGACGGCCGTAATTGGGAATCCGGAAACAACCACCACGGCAACATCAAATCGCCGATCTCGTCAATGATGCCGTCTAAGGCAATGAACTCCGATTTTAAAGCGCTTATCGCGTCATTAAGCTGTTCTTTTTTTTCAACCAGGGCAGTTTGTAGTGCTTGCTTTGTCATGCTTAAGGTTTACAACTAAATGCTAGATTTACAAGGTCTAACGCTAATAAGGAATCAAGTTACAGGAAAAAGTATGTCACGTAACACCGATTTTGGCAGAAGCGTTTCCTGGATGACGTTTTTTTGGAAAAATCATTACATGCGCTTGATCCTTCTGTTTTTGAGGTAGTTAAAATTTGGAAAAATCTCTATTTTTTGATCTCGAGAACCATCGTCGGGCAATATCTAGTTTTTTTTCCTCAAAAAGATCTACTTTCGTGGACAAGAAAAGCAGAGATAGACACGTGATTCAATTTGATCGATTTGAGTTAGCCAACGGGCTACGGGTTCTCGTACACGAAGACAACAGCACGCCCATGGTGGCGATCAATGTCTTGTACAACATCGGTTCGCGCGACGAACATCCCAACCAAACAGGTTTTGCCCATTTGTTTGAGCACCTGATGTTTGGCGGTTCGGCCAATATTCCCGATTTCGATGACCCGCTACAGATGGCGGGCGGCGAAAACAACGCCTTTACCAACTCCGACTACACCAATTTTTACGATATCCTTCCGGTTCAAAACCTGGAAACGGCGCTGTGGTTGGAATCTGACCGCATGCTCAGTTTGAACTTCGATGACCAAGTGCTTGACATCGAACGCAAGGTGGTAGTGGAAGAATTCAAGGAAACTTGTTTGAACCAGCCTTATGGCGATTCCTGGCATTTATTGTCGGCTTTGGCCTATAAGGTGCATCCCTATCGCTGGCCAACCATCGGTTTGTCGCCCGAACACGTGGAAAGCGCCAGCATGGAGGACGTCCGCAATTTTTACTTCCACCATTATCGCCCCAACAACGCCATCTTGGTTATTTCCGGTGATATCAAAACGGCGAAAGTCAAAAAGCTGGTCACTAAATGGTTTGGCGATATCCCTGCTGGATTGATTCCGCAGCGGCAATTGGCACCAGAACCACCGCAACTACAGCTGCAAGAACATACGCAAACTGCCAATGTGCCAGTAGATGCTTTGTTTCTCGCCTTTCACATGGTGGATCGCTTGCACCCTGATTACTATGTCACCGATCTGTTGTCGGATGTATTGAGCAATGGCCCTTCTTCGCGTTTGTTCCGCCGTTTGCTCAAGGAAAAACAATTGTTCTCCTCCATTGATTGCTACGTATCGGGCACCATCGATGCTGGTTTGTTCATCATTGAGGGAAAACCAGCCAAGGGCGTGTCCTTGGAAAAAGCGGAGGAAGCCATCTGGGCCGAGCTGAACGAACTCAAAGCGGGTCTCATACCCGAAATAGAATTGGAAAAATGGAAAAACAAGGTGGAGAGCATTCTGGTTTTTTCAGAACTCAGCGTGCTGAACAAAGCGCAAAACCTGGCGTTTTTTGAACTGATTGGCGATGCAAATCTCATCAACTCGGAGGCGCTATTGTATCAAAAAATTACCACCGCTGATTTGCACCGGGTAGCGCAAGCGGTGTTTAGGTTGGAAAATTGTTCGCGGTTGTTGTACCAAAAGAAAAAGAAGCGCAAGAAGCAGCCGCAAACGGTATAAATTTTTAGCCTAAAAAAAAGAAGGAGGCCAGTACCTAAACCAGCCTCCTTCTTTTTTTGCGGAATTACTTTAACAATTCCGACAATTTAGCTTCCAAGGAGGGGCCGCGCAAACCTTTGGCCACAATTTTTCCATCCGGGCCAATTAAATAGGTTTGTGGAATACCGGTCACTTCGTACAATTGGGCAACGGAATTGCTCCAGCCTTTCAAATCACTCACATGGCGCCAGTTTAATTTATCCGCTTCGATGGCCTTCAACCAGTTGTCGCGGGTATTGTCCAAGCTCACACTGAGGATTTCAAAACCCTTACTTTTGTACTGATCGTACATGCGCACCACGTTGGGGTTTTCGCGGCGACAAGGGCCGCACCAGCTTGCCCAGAAATCAACCAACACATATTTTCCACGTAGATCGCTAAGTTTCAAGTCATTTCCTTCGGGAGTAGGCTGACCAAAATCTGGCGCAACCGAACCAACCATCAATTTGCGCATTTTATCCATGTCTTCTTTCAAAATGCTTACCGACTCTGGCGATAGTACACTAAAAGTTTTGATGTATTGATCGATGTATTCAGGAGCCAAAGGGCTTTTCTGTTGTTGTAGGCCATTGATGACCCCCGCTAAGGCCATTCCGTGGGCATTTTTTCCCTGTGGAAGTTTAGCCAAAGTATGATCAAGGAAGGTTTTGAATTCATTGTCGGGGATGCCTACGCCAGCTAAAGTACCGCTGTAGGCGCGGAAAGATTCAAACACCCAAGGTAGTCCGTCGTAACCCGGTTCAGAAAAATCAGCGTATTTGAAAAACTCGTTGGCAAAGTACTCCAACTCGCCGGGGTAACCCTGGGCATTGTTGGGGTAAGACAAATAGGTATTCAAAGCTGCCACGCGACCAAACATCGGGTTGGCTTTTTTCAAGGAATCTAGGAAACCGAGTTTCTTTTTATCCCATTTTTTGAGTTCTTCTAAAGTGCTGGCCTTGGCCGCTTCCGTTGGAGCGCCTGCCCAAGTTTGCAAGGCTTGATTGGCTTTTGAGCCAAAGTTGTTCATGGTTTTTTTTACCAAATCGTAATCGACGTTTACTTTAGAACCCGAAACCACCGATTGAGCAAGTGCAGTGCAATTGCCTTTGAGCACCACGTTTGGCTCAGAACCCAAGATCACCAAACGGTTGTTGTTGCCAAATGGCCCAATGTAGAAAAACTTGGGGCTGCTTTTGGGGATTTTGAATTCAAAGGATTTATCTGGACTAGCCATCACCCGCTGAATTTCTTTCATGGTGATGCCGTCAAAAGTAAACATGGCCAACGCGCCTTGGCAGTCGCTGAGTTCGCAACGCACTTTGATCACGTCTTGGGCTTTTACGCTGCCCATCAGCAAGGTCAAAGCAAGGATTAGTACGAAAGTATTCTTCATGAATTTCATGTTCCGTTTTTTTTACCCAAAAGTAGTGGAAAAATTGTGCATTAACAACGCCGCAGGGATGGGGAATAGTTTTGTAACCAGCTATTCTTTCGAAATGACCGTGTGTGACATGTTGCCGTGCTACGCACCTTTGAAATAGATTCGGGGTGTAGTGCTACAGCCGTTTTGGCGGCTATGCCGCTGAAGGCCACTTCTGGAAGTCAGGATTTAATGACACGCTACAATCGCGTAGCGATGAAGTTTGAAAATATAGCTCAATTAACCGAATTCTAAAAAAAGCGCATCTATTTGATCATCATTAGAAATAACTCAAAATTCACCTTCCATTCCAAAGGGGAAGGCCAGCGGCATAGCCGCCAAAACGTCTGTAGCCACCGATCAGCATTCCCCCCAAAGGTGCGTAGCACCGTAACAACCTTGCCCTCGATCGAAAAAAAATCAGGCCTTCTAGGTATCCAATACCTGGAAGGCCTGGTCCATTCCACCACCGCTTTACAATTTTCCAATTACGGGCGAATCACCGTTTTGTCTTTGGGATATTTCAACCAATATTTGAAACGCAAGGTTTTGCTGGCATACGCCGGAACCTCCAAACGCCACGACAACTTCCCAAAATCCGCATCGTACTGCGCCCCGCTTTTTTCCTCCAACTCCACCGTAATATCCGATTGCCGAGAAACCGGAATTTGATCCAAAATCTCGATGTTGACCGAGATTTTTTTGTTGTTTTTTACGATGATGTCGTAGGCGATCAGCTCTTTTTTGTAGTTGTTCAAAAACTTCGGCGTATAGCCCAAATCAGTCGGTTTGACGCGCTTAATGGCAATGTCTTCATCCCGGCCCAAGGAAAGCAACAAGGTATCCGCCACCGTTTTGGTATCGATCTCGGACTGACCA
>JBBRGN010000212.1:0-8504 GCA_038240665.1 Chitinophagales bacterium
ACATCTCCAAAGCAGGTGTTGGCATCCCGGAATTGGTCAGTTCCGAAAAATTACCTGATGTACGCAAACCGATGACCGGACCGGAAATCGTGCTCCATACTTTTCCTGAAAATATTTTTAAATCCATATCCGAAGGGGAGATTCTTCAGATAGTAGTTTTTTGTTTGCTTTTTGCTTTTGCCATGACCAGGGTGCCGATGGTAAAACGCAAGCCTTTCCTAACTTTTGCGGATAGTCTTTCCGAGATCATGTTCAAATTTACCGGACTGGTCATGTACACCGCGCCATTTGGGGTCGGTGGTGCGATCGCATTTACGGTAGCAAAATTGGGCTTGGGCGTGTTCCAAAACCTCGCCATGCTGCTGCTGACCCTTTATGTAGCGTTATTCGTTTTTTTAGTTCTCGTTTTATTGCCCATCGCTTTGATTTTCAAGGTACCGATCCGCCGCTTCTGGAAATTTGCTGGGGAACCGGTGATGTTGGCTTTTGCTACGTCTAGCTCGGAAGCGGCATTGCCCAAGGCTTTGGAAAATATGGAGAAATACGGCGTTTCCAAAAAGGTAGTTTCCTTTGTATTGCCCACTGGACTAAGTTTCAACCTAGATGGTTCTACGCTTTATTTGGCGCTAGCGGCTATTTTTGTGGCGCAAGCGGCCAAGATTCAACTGACCATGGAGCAGCAAATCGTGATGCTCCTGACCCTGATGCTGACGACCAAGGGTATTGCGGGCGTATCGCGCGCATCTTTAGTAATTTTAGCCGGTACAGCTGCCTCTTTTGGTTTGCCGGAGTGGCCCATAGCTGCAATTTTAGGTATTGACGCGCTGATGGACATGGGTCGGACTGCCGTAAATACGCTGGGAAATTGTTTGGCCACCGCCATTGTTGGTCAGTGGGAAGGCGAAGTCGATTTTGAAAAAGCAGATCGGGAAGCGCTCAACTTTGAAGCCGCTGAAGTAGCACATTAACGCAAAGTGTAAAAGTTTTTAAGATCTATTGGCAATCGAGGTGTTTCCGCGGAAACACCTCGATTGCCATTTTAGCACCAAGCAGTCTTGGCATCTACGAACGATTCTGGAGTCGCTTTCTCAACTTAGTCGTCGAAATATTGTATATTTACTTACATTTTCGATTTATATCTTGCTTTATGCTTAGATTTTTGCACCTTTTTTTGGCTTTCAATATGCTGCTTTCCTCCACTGGATTGACAGTGTTTGAGCATTTGTGCCAAATGAAAGGCAGAACGGTAAGCATTTTTGTACAGGCTAAAGGCTGCTGTGCTCCTAAAAAAGCTACAGCCGTTTTTTATCAGCAGCGCACAAAACAAGGTAAATCAAAAGCTCCCCGCTCTTTTTCCAGAAAACCTTGCTGTGAAGATCGATCACAGTACCTCAAGTCCAATATGGAAAGACCGGTACAAAAAAGTGCTTGGTCGGATTTTAGTTTTTATGCCGCTGAATCATCCACATTGCCGTTTATGGCAACACCTGTGGCTATTTTTCCCTCTTGTCAAAAAACACTGCGTTTTTACCTGTATAAACCACCGCCCAAAGCGACCGATATTCGGGTGTTTATACAGTCTTTTCTTTGCTAGCCAATTGGTCGTCCTGACTAAGTGCTGAAGATCTATTGGCTTTGATGGCCTACTACTGCATCTTCCTTAATTCCTATTGTTCTCTCTACAGGTTCCTTTTACAGTTGTAGTATTTTTGCAATACTAAAAACTTGGTTGTAATTCAAAGCTCAAGCTCGATCTCGAATTGTGAATTACAAATACTGATCAAGTTTTAAGTAGTTCGTATTATTGAAAAATGGATTTTGTAAGCCATGTCACAACTAAATCATTTAGCCATGAAAAAGCTATTGCTATTCTATATACTGATTTTATTTTCTGCGGTACTCTATGCCCAGCAACAAAAAGCAAAAGTCGATTTTAAAGTCCCCGCAGCAAGTCCTGAAGCTTCCTTTACTCAGCAATTTGGAGACAGTGAGATCAAGGTCGCTTATGGGCGGCCACAAACACGGGGGCGCAAGATCTTTGGAGCATTGGTTCCCTACGATAGCCTTTGGCGTACTGGCGCCGGAGAGTGTACTACCTTTGAAATCAAAGAAGACGTGATCATTGGCGACAAAAAAATGTCGGCAGGAAAGTATTCATTATTTACCATTCCAAAAATGAATGAATGGGTCATCATCTTGAATAGTGATTTTTCGCTGCATGGTTCTTTTGGTTATGATGAAAAAAAGGACGCTCATCGGTTTGTCGTCAAACCTCAAAAAACGGAGCGTTTTTATGAATCCTTTACCATCGAAATTAATGATTTCAAGGCCAATGGAGGAGCTTCTCTGAATTTGATTTGGGAGAATACCTTGATTCAGATTTCGTTGAAAAATCCTGCTGATGAAATGAAAATGGATGAAATCCAAAAACGAGTCATTGAGCGCAAAGAACAAAATGCCGACCTGCTTTTCCAAGCCGCCAATTATTACTATTTCACGCAGAGGAGTTTGTCTTTGGCATCACAATGGATCCTAGCAGCGGAAAAGTTAGATCCCGAAAACTTTACGATACCAAATCTGGAGCAAAAGATTTTTGGAGATCAAAAAATGTACCCACAGGCCATCCAAGCCGCACAGCGGGCGATTGCACTAGGAGAAAAACAAAATAAAACCAGCGCTGTAAACGCCTTGAAAAAGCGGGTTGCAGAATGGCAAACCATTAAATAGCTCTGCAATGAAGTTAAATATCAAAAATATGGTATGCCCTCGCTGTAAAATGGCGGTAAGGGCGGAACTTGATAACCTGGGTCTTTTTTCAGCGGAAGTTGAATTGGGCACAGTATACATCAGCGACCATTTATCAGACGAACTGAAATCAAAATTAGATCATCGCCTCCAAATGCTTGGTTTTGAATTGATTGATGATAAAAGAAGAGGAATTGCCGAAAAAATTAAAAATGTGATTATTGATTTGATTCATCATCAAGGCAATCAAATTCAGACTAATTTATCGGTTTACTTGACTACCCAATTGGGTATGGATTATAGCTATTTGAGCAATTTATATAGCGAGGAAAAAGGCGTAAGCATTGAACATTATTACATCGCACAGAAAATTGAACGCGTAAAAGAGTTGCTGACCTACCAGGAGTTCACCCTAAGCGAAATTGCTTTTCAGCTCAATTATAGCAGCTTAGGACATCTCAGTCGACAATTCAAACAAGTGACCGGAGTAACACCATCACATTACAAAACCTTGGAAAATAGTGCGCGCATACCCATTGACCAGGTATAATTATGCAAACTTTTTCCAAAATTGTGCAATGCTTATGGTAACGAATCAAGCGATATTTGTGACATGTTCTAACTCCTTACATTTCAACATGATGACACACGAATATCAACTAACAGGACTGACTTGCGATGGCTGTGTAGCCAAAGTAAAGTCATTGCTTTCCCAGGTTACAGGCATTGAATCGGTCGAGATCAATTCGCAACGCGATGAGGCAAAAGTCAACATGGCAGCACATATTTCCACCCCTGAATTGCTAGCAGTTCTAAAGGATTATCCGAAATACACGATTGCGGAAAAAACCAAAACAACTCCTAAGGAGCTCGATGAAGCAATTGCTGAAAAATCTTGGATGGACACTTACAAACCTATCCTATTGATTTTTAGCTACATCACTTTTGTAACCCTTCTAATTCAGTTGGGTAATGCTGGGTTCGATTTTGAGCAATGGATGCGCCATTTTATGGCTGGCTTTTTCTTGGTTTTTTCCTTTTTCAAGCTCTTAAATTTAGCAGGATTTGCCGAGAGTTATCAAGTGTACGATGTAATCGCTAAACGCATTCCAGCCTGGGGATACATCTATGCTTTTTTAGAACTAATGTTGGGAATAGCCTACATAACAAATTTTCAACCCAACTTGATTAATATCGTCACTTTCATAGTGATGTCGGTAAGTATAGTTGGTGTATTACAAAGTGTACTAAACAAACGCAGCATTCAATGTGCCTGTCTAGGAGCTGTATTTAATTTACCAATGAGCACGGTAACCATCATTGAAGATGGCTTAATGATTGCTATGTCTTTAGGAATGATTCTCTTCCACTTATAAAATATCAACCAACTTTTTTGATTCGGAATCTAATTTTTTAAACACACTTAATCTTGTGCAACATGAAACGCTTAATTTTTTTCTTTTTTTCCATGATCCTTACTCAGGTAATCTTCGCACAAACCGCAACCACCAACAGCTTGCAAAATGCCCAATTCAAGGTTTTAGGCAACTGTGGTATGTGCAAAAAAACCATCGAAAAAGCAGCCATTGAAGGTGGCGCTACTACCGCCAATTGGGAGGTGAATGCTGATCTGCTTACGGTTACTTACGCCGAGAAGAAGACCTCAAAAGACGCCATTCAGAAAGCTGTTGCTTTGGCTGGATATGACAATGCGGTTTACAAAGCCAACGATCAAGCTTATGACAAACTTCCTGGATGCTGTCAATATGATCGGACCGGTGAAGCGGGCGGAACAAAGACTTGTATGCCAGAGCCTTCTAAAAAGCAATAGTTCCTGGAAAATGGGCAAAACCCTTGTCCCTAAGTTCTAGGACAAGGGTTTTGCCAAATAAATCAACTTTATGGTTCAACTATTAATTGGACTGGCCTTACGCAATAGGCTCATCGTGCTGTTGATATCTGGCGGCTTATTTGCCTGGGGTATTTATTCGATCCAACAGAACCCCATCGACGCAATTCCTGATTTAAGTGAAAATCAAGTCATTGTATTTACCGAATGGATGGGACGGAGTCCACAAGTAATCGAAGATCAGGTAACTTATCCCTTGGTCAGCAACCTTCAAGGCATCCCTAAGATCAAAAACATCCGGGGCTCTTCTATGTTTGGGATGAGCTTTGTGTACGTCATTTTTGAAGACAATGTTGACATATACTGGGCTAGAACGCGGGTGCTTGAAAGACTCAATTTTGCACAACGCCTGCTACCGCAAGGAATTACCCCAACCCTAGGACCTGATGGAACCGGGGTAGGTCATATTTTTTGGTACCACCTCTATGCACCCAAAATGGACTTAGGCGAACAAAGGGCGTTACAAGATTGGTATGTCAAGTTTGCTTTACAAACCGTGCCCGGGGTAGCCGAAGTTGCTTCCTTTGGCGGATTTGAAAAACAGTACCAATTGATTGTTGATCCCGTAAAGTTACAATTCTACAACATCTCATTGATGGATGTCATGAACAAGGTAAAGGCCAATAATAACGACGTAGGGGGCAGAAAATTTGAAATGGCGGATATGGCCTACATCATTCGCGGCTTGGGTTACATCAAAAGCAAAGAGGACATTGAAAGCATCGCCCTCAGCAATTACAATGGCATTCCGGTACGGGTAAAAGACATTGGCTCCGTACAAATGGGCGGCGATTTGCGCTTGGGCATTTTTGACATGGATGGCAAAGGTGAAGTAGTGGGAGGTATCGTGGTGATGCGCTATGGCGAAAACGCCGACAAGGTCATCAAAGCCATTAAAATCAAAATGAAGGAAGTGGAAAAAGGGCTCCCCCAGGGCGTCAGTTTCAAAACTTCCTACGACCGCAGTACACTCATTGAAGAAGCCGTAGAATCTGTAAAGGGAACATTGATTGAAGAGATGATCACCGTGTCAATCGTGGTTATCCTATTCTTGTTTCATTGGCGCAGCGCGCTGATCATCCTCATCCAGTTGCCCATTTCTGTGGCCATCGGATTCATCCTCTTGGAAATGTTTGGCATCTCTTCCAACATCATGTCGCTTACCGGTATTGCCCTAGCCATAGGCGTGGTGGTGGATGATGGCATTGTGATGGTGGAAAATGCGTACCGCCGCCTGAGCGAGGCGCAATCTGAAAAATCTTCCTCAACTGAAAATAAATCCCGATGAGCAAGTGGTTTGAACGCAAAAAAGATCCATTGACTCCGGAAGAAAGGATGGACATCATTGAGCAATCTTCTAAACAGGTGGGACCGGGGGTGTTTTATTCAACCATCATCGTGGTTGCTTCTTTTCTTCCGGTTTTTCTTTTGACTGGAATGGAAGGTAAATTATTCCACCCCTTGGCTTGGACCAAAACCTTTATCTTATTGGTGGATGCTTTTTTAGCCATCACTTTGACGCCCGTACTGATTTCGTTTTTTTTAAAAGGAAAATTGCAACCGGAAAGCGCCAACCCCATTACTCGGACGCTCGAATTCATATATACGCCAATTCTTAAATGGTGTTTGAGCTGGCGAAAAACGGTTTTGGGGTTGAATATCATCGCCTTGGTGGTTGGGGTGTTCATGATGACAAAATTGGGCTCAGAATTTATGCCCCCCTTGGATGAAGGTTCCTTGCTTTTTATGCCCGTTACGCTACCGGATGTTTCCAATTCGGAGGCCAAACGCCTGCTACAAGTCCAGGATAAAATCATTCGCACCCTTCCCGAAGTGGCGCATGTACTGGGAAAAGCAGGGCGCGCCAACACGGCTACCGACAACTCCCCCATCAGCATGATTGAAACCATCATCTTGTTGAAGCCAAAAGCAGCATGGCGGGAAGGCATGACCAAAGACGGCATCATCAACGAGCTGAATGCCAAATTACAAATTCCGGGCATCACCAACGGATGGACACAACCCATCATCAACCGCATCAACATGCTTTCTACCGGTATCCGCACCGATGTTGGGATCAAAGTATATGGCCAAACCCTTGACAGCATTTACGCTTTTGCACAAACCATCAAAAATCAATTGGAAGGTATTGAAGGGGTCAAAGATTTGTACGTAGAGCCCATCACCGGCGGTAAATACATCGATATTGCCATCAAGCGAGAAGAAATCGGTCGGTATGGCTTAAGTGTGGATGATGTCAATATTGTAGTGGAAAGCGCATTGGGGGGTATGAAATTGACGACCACCATTGAAGGCCGTCGCCGTTTTTCGGTGAATGCCCGCTACGGACAGGATTTCCGAAACAACCTAGAATCCATCAAACGCTTGCAGGTGCCCACCATGAATTTTGGCCCTATTCCCTTAGCAGCGGTTGCCGACATTCAATTGAATGATGGTCCGCCGATGATCAATTCGGAAAATGCGATGTTGCGGGGCACGGTTTTGTTCAACGTCCGGGAGAGGGATCTGGGCAGTACCGTCACCGAAGCCCAACAAAAGCTCAATAAAATGATGACCAAGCTCCCCAAGGGTTATTACCTCGATTGGAGCGGTCAGTGGGAAAATCAAATCCGTGCCAACCGCACTTTGAAACTGATCATGCCCATTGTGATCGTCATCATTTTCATGGTGCTTTATTTTACTTATCATTCCTTTAAAGAGGCCATTGTAACCATGATCACGGTTCCCTTTGCTTTGATTGGCGGGATTTTCATGGTCTATTTTTATGGTGTCAATTTATCAGTAGCCGTTGCGGTGGGTTTTATCGCCTTATTTGGAATGGCGATTGAAACCGCCATGTTGATGACGATCTACTTAAATGAAGCCATGCAAAACATGGTAGCCCAATATGGCAATTCGAAATCAACCCTCAATCCAGCCATTATCCGCGAATTTGTGATTGAAGGTGCGGCAAAAAGATTGCGCCCGAAATTGATGACGGTATCGGTGGGATTGTTTGGTTTGATCCCGATTTTATGGTCCAGCGGCGTAGGTAGTGATATCATGCGCCCCATCACCATTCCCCTGATTGGTGGTACCATCACTTCCACCATTTACGTGTTGCTGATCACGCCCATCATTTTTGAGCTGATCAAGGAAAGAGAATTAAAACGCAAAGGCCAAATTGAACTAATCGATGTCAAAGAATAAACTTTTCGCCGCCTTTTTTGCCCTCGGGCTGATCCATAGCGTTCAGGCTCAGACGCTGTCATTAAATGCCATATTGGATAGCATCACCACTGCTCATCCGGTTGTAAAAATGTACGACCAGGAAATCCGCTCCATGGATGAAGCAGCAAAAGGCGCCCGCAGTTGGATGCCACCTGAATTTAATTCGGGTTTTTGGATGACGCCTTACAATCCTAGTCTCTGGAAAAAAGGCGAGAATGGAACCCCTGGTTTTGGACAATACATGATTGGCGCACTACAAATGTTTCCCAACAAAAAGAAACATGATGCCGATGCTGCTTATATGGGCACCATGTCTTCGGTGGAAAAAGAGAAAAAAAATGCCACCCTCAATAATTTGATGGGTGATGCCAAAGAAGCCTATTACGAGTGGATCATTTTGAAAAAAAAGTTGACGCTCTTAACGGAGAATGAACACATCCTTGAGTTCATGATCAAAAATGCGGAACTGCGCTATAAAAATGGCTTGGAAAAAATTAGCGCTTACTACAAAGCCAAGGCGGCATTGGGCAACATCAAGAACATGCAATTGATGTTGGAAAATGATCTAAAGGAGAAAAAAATTCGCATCAACTCCCTGATGGGGCGAAACCCTTTGACT
>JBBRGN010000213.1:0-8499 GCA_038240665.1 Chitinophagales bacterium
GAACCGCCAGCAGAAAAAATAGCAACATCTGGCTTAAGCGCAATCGCCGTTTCCATACCAATAATAGCGTAGGTTCTTCCATTGAAAATGACTTCTTTGCCCACGGAACGCTCAGAGGCTACTGGTAAAAACTCGGTAATGGGAAATTGGTGTTCTTCCAAAACCCGGCAAATAACGTTACCAACCAGTCCAGTGACGCCAACAACAGCTAACTTCATGTGTTTTTGTTTTTTTAAAATTGGATAAAAAGGGTCAAAACTGGTTAAGGCGCGATAAAAAAATGAACACTTATTTTTGTCCCACTATTAGGTCGCTAACAAAATGCAAAGTGATAAAATTCCATTTGATTGAAAAAGAAGGGGGTAATGACTTCTTTTAAAAAAAATGTGATGCTTCTTAAGCTCGCAAATATACATGCATTCAGGTTTTATTGCTATTTTTGAAATCATGAAAACCGTCATTTTTTTTTCTCGCCAGTCTGCTCGCAGCCAGTATTCTAAGTGCCCAGTTTACTGCGGATTTCAGTAAAGGGCCTTTAAATGGATGGCAAGGCGATACCGCTCGATTTAGCGTCGCGAATGGTCAACTCCAGCTTGCCGACGCCGCCCCCACAAGTTCTAATACGGCTTCAGTATCGGTGCTAGCACCTACTAGCCGTGATACTGCCACTACTTGGGAATGTTTTGTTCGCTTAGACTTCTCGCCTTCCAATACCAACTTTGCTCGTGTTTATCTAGCGGCTATTGGTGCAAATCTTAATGATGCGGTTAATGGGTATTTTGTCCAAGTAGGCGGCTTATCAGGCAATGATGACGCACTACAGCTTTTCCGTCAGGATGGTACATCCACCCAATTGCTCATCAATGGCCGAATTGGAGGAGTAGGAACGGCAACGGTCAATGTGAGATTTCAAGTAAAACGCGATACATCAGGTCGATGGACTTTATTGGCTGATTACACCGGAGGAAGGAATTTTGAAACCGAAGGAAATGCTACCGATAAAGTATACCGGTCAGGTACTTACTTCGGGGTATGGTGCCGATATTCGGCTACACGCAATCGTTCTTTTTTCTTTGACGATGTGTTGGTCAATCCGCTCTTCCGTGACCGACAAGCACCAAAATTCCTTAGCGTAGATGTTATTACCGCCCAACAATTGATGTTGAAATTTGATGAACCGCTTAGTCCAGTTTCCATCAATAATCTGGCTTTATTTCAAATCAATCCCAGCATCAAAATAACCAAAGCCATTTTCGATAATGGTGATCCCAATTTGGTAATCTTGTCTTTAGAAAAACCACTTGCCAACCTTACTGAATATACAGTTACTGTAAATGGAGTCAAAGATTTAACGGGGAATCTATCCTCAACTCAGTCTCAAAAATTCACCTACATCGATCTTCAACCAGCTCAGCCGGGAGATTTGGTCATCAATGAAATTATGGCTGATCCTTTGCCGCCAATCGGCAGCATTCCGCCATTGGAATACTTTGAGATCTGGAACCGCAGTACTAAAGCGATCAATACCGATAACTTGCGGTTTTCAAAAGGAAGCACTCCTTTGGCTTTTCCCAAAACCACACTTTTGCCCAATTCTTACACCATTGTTACTGCTTTGGAAAATGTGGACGCTTTTCGCAATTTTGGAAAAGTTATTGGCATCAATGGTTTTCCTGCTTTGACCAACGGCGGCGACTTGTTACAAATTGTTAATTTTTCAGGAACGACATTAGCCAAGGTGGCGTATTCGATTGACTGGTATGCCGGAAGCCCTAAAGCTGATGGAGGTTGGTCGTTGGAATTGATAAGTGCTGATTTAGCCGCCGATTGTGCCGGGAATTGGCAGGCCAGTGGTGATCCAAATGGGGGTACTCCTGGAAAAATCAATTCCGTAGAAGGTAAAATTACGGATCGTACACCACCCCAATTTCGGAATGCCGTGCCATTGAGTGCTACCGAAATAAGGCTTTATTTTGATGAACAACTTGATCCCCTCATTGCGGAAAGTAGCCGTTTGTACCAAATTGATGGAGGTATCATCATTCAAGGGGTGATGCTTCAAGCCAATAACCGGGAGGTTTCGCTACAAATCAGCGGACTTTCACCTGGTCAAGTGCGTAATTTGACCATTCTTCCCGGTTTAAAAGATTGTTTGGGGAACACTCAGACCCGCGCCATCACCTCTTTAGTAGGTTTGCCTCAGGCGCCGAGTAATGGCGATCTAGTGATCAATGAATTGCTTTTTAACCCGGTTTCGGGCGGTTCAGACTTTGTGGAATTGTACAACCGGTCAAAAAAACTGATCAGTTTACAAGGAATGAACTTGATCAATCGGCAAAAAAATAGCGGATCGAATCAAGCAACAATAACAACACCTTACCTCTTGTTACCGGGTAAATATGTAGCCATTTCAAGCAATACCCGCGATGTACAAACCCGGTTTTTAATACGTGATTCCAGTGCCTTTTTGAACAATAGCTTGCCAACCTTAGATGATAACCAAGGCAACATCACCTTACAATGGAATGGGATAACTCTCGATTCCTTTAACTACACCAATAAGCTGCATAATGCGCTGCTAGACAACGAAGAAGGTGTATCATTGGAGCGCTTGTCGGTAGATTTACCCACCAACAGTTCAGGCAATTGGCATTCGGCGGCAAGTACAGTTAAAGGAGCTACGCCGGGGTATGAAAATTCGCAAGCTTTTCCTTTGGAATTGCCTACGGGACCTGAAATTTTCAAATTGGAAGAAACAACATTCTCACCCGATGATGATGGTTACAAAGATGTTTTGACTTTGCCTTATCGGGCTCCTAGCCCCGATTTTTTGGCAAATATTCGTATTTTCGACGCCCTGGGTCGCCCGACCAGAATTCTTGCCCAAAATCTATCAATAGGTAATGAAGGGGTTTTGAAATGGGACGGTGCTACCGACGACAACCAAAAAGCCAGGATGGGGATCTACATCGTATGGGTGGAATTATTTGAGCCTGGCGGCAAAAAAACGATCCAAAAACTTACTTGTGTATTGGCTGGTCGGTAGTAGGAAATAATTTAATAAAGTTTGGTGAGGCAAAGAAATGGCCTCAATAAGCTGGGCACCTCTATTTTTAAAAATCAACATCGAGCATGATTAAAAAAAGACTGGCAAGTTTTGGGTTTGCCTTTAAGGGCATTGAAACCTTAATTCTTTCTCAACCCAATGCTAGAATTCATTTGGTTGTGGCCTTAATTGTGATCAGCGCCGGCATTTTTTTTCACCTAAACCAGGTTGAATGGATGATCCTCACCTTGACCATCGCTATGGTGTTCGCTGCTGAGGGCTTCAATACAGCTTTGGAATTTTTGACCGATTTGGCATCGCCTGGTTATCATGAACTGGCTGGCAAAACCAAAGATGTTGCGGCGGGAGCGGTTTTGATCATGGCTATCGGCGCAATTGTGATCGGAATGCTTATTTTCGTGCCCAAAATCGCAGCTTGGTTATGATTACATTTTCTTGCAAGGCCTTTGAGGAGCTTACCGTATATGAATTGTATGATGCTTTGATGTTGCGTCAACTGGTTTTTTCCATCGAGCAAAACTGTGTTTACCTGGATACTGATGGCAAAGATCTTTATGGTTTGCATTGTATGGGAAAAAACGAACAAGGAAAAATCATCGCTTATACCCGTTTGCTACCTAAGGATGTGTCCTATCCAGGATATACTTCAATTGGCAGGGTAGTCAATGCGCCAGAAGCGCGGGGCGGCGGAATAGGCCGTCAACTCATGCAATACAGTTTGACTCAGATCGAAAAACATTATGGCAAAGAGCCCATCAAAATAGGCGCGCAAACTTATTTGCTCCAATTTTATACTTCCTTGGGGTTTGAGGCCATTGGCGAGCCCTATTTGGAGGATGGGATAGAACACATTGAGATGGTTTTTTTACCAAAATAGGTTTGAGTCAATAGCGCGAAAAAGGGTATTAAAAATAAATAAAGTGGAAGATACTTATCGTCATAAAGGTCTACGGCGACAATTGATCGCTGATTTACGGCTCAAGGGCATCCAGGATGAACAAGTACTGGCCATTATGGAGGAACTTCCGCGACATTTTTTTTTGGATAAAACCTTTGAAGAATGGGCTTATCAAGACAAAGCTTTTCCCATTGGCAACAACCAAACCATCTCCCAACCCCTTACCGTCGCCATCATGTCATCGTTGTTACAAGTTGAAAAAAGAATGAAAGTACTCGAAGTGGGAACGGGGTCAGGGTATCAGGCGGCGGTATTGGCAAAGTTGGGCGCAAGGGTTTATACCATTGAGCGGCATCAAGAATTACAACGCACCGCTAAGCTAGTATTGGAAAAAATAGGATTGGGGCTTGTTCGCACTTTTCACCGCGACGGATACAAAGGCCTGCCCGAATATGCACCCTTTGACCGGATTATCGTAACGGCCGGCGCGCCATTTGTGCCAGATGCTTTGCGTCAACAACTGGCGATTGGAGGCGTTATGGTGATCCCCGTAGGAGATACGGAGCAGCAAATGTTTCGCATACAACGCTTGTCCGTAGATGAATTCAACGACGAGCCAGTTGGTGCTTTCAAATTTGTACCTTTTGTGGAGGGTATGAATTAAGAAGAGCATTTTTTTTCATTCCTAAGAAGGGATTATCTCCCAGCCATATGCTTTCCAGTCGGCTTCCGTGTCCACATCAGGAAGCGGAGGTAATTGAAAACAAGTTTGACCCAGAGCTTTTATGTTTTCCAGGGTTGCTGAAAAAACGGCATCCGTACTCCATTCAATGTGCTCAAATACTTCAGGGCTAAATTGGCGCATGCCCAGCAGATAGTAACCGCCATCCAAGGCCGGACCAATTACAAAAGGATATTCCTCCAATTTTGCAAATGCCACTGCCAAATGATCTGCTTGTAACAAGGGGCAATCGGATCCAATGATGACCACTTTTTTGTTATGGATTAGCGCCACTTTAAAAGCATTGGACATGCGCGCGCCTAAGTCGGCACCAGTTTGCGTTTTTTTGATAAACTCCTCGTTGCTCCAATCATCGTGCTCTTCTACGGCATCGCTGTAGCATAAAAAACGGTCAGCTTCAACTTGCGAGCTGATTTCCCGAGTATGCCGTAGCAGTTCAAAATACACCTTTAAAGCTTTATCTGCTCCAACCGTAGCAGCCAAACGGGTCTTTACTTTGCCCAATACTGGGTTTTTGATAAAAATCAACAAGGCATTTGAATTCACTTGGCGGGTTTTTTAGGATCAATTATAGTTCTGGCGTTTAATCAACCGGTACAAAGCTAACATAAAAAAAAATGAGCACCAGATTGTCCAGTACTCAGTTCTTCCTTTGCAATTAAAGCCGCTTGCGTTTATTTATCCGCTTTCTTTTTGTCGGTAAAAAGCTGATCCGGACTTACTTTTTGAATTTTTGCGCCTTTTTTGAGTTTACGAGAAACGACGGTGTAGGGCCCAGAAACCACTTCATCACCTTCTTTAAGCCCTTCCAAAATTTCGATGTAGGTATTGTCTTGGATACCTGTTTTGATGGTGACCAGGCGTACAGTATCGCCTTTCATAGCAACGAATACTACTTCAGCTTGATCTGTACGGTCTTCTTCCACGGTTACATCGTCGGTATCTTTTTTGGATGCTGCTTTTTTAGCTGCTTCTAAACGCGCTTTTTTCTCATCCAAATCACGGGTAGTTACCGACTGGATGGGAATGGTAAGGATACCGGACTTCGTCGTGGTATTGATGTCTACTGATGAAGACATCCCCGGACGGAAGGGGTAGCGTTTTTCTGACGAGATCAAATCTTGATAAGAGGACGGATCAATTTTGATGCGTACTTCAAAATTGGTAATCTGATCGGAAGCCAGCGATGCGGCGGCGGCCGATTTTGAACTAGAAGCAGAGTTGGCGATCTCGGTTACATGCCCTTTGAATTTACGGCCCAAATAGGCATCTACTTCGATGTCCACCACATCGCCCAAAGTAACCCGAGGGATGTCGTTTTCACTAACATCCACCCTTACTTCCATGTTGTTGAGGTTGGCAATACGCATCATTTCGGTACCAGCCATCTGTATCGTACCCACTACGCGTTCCCCTTTTTCAACATTAAGCAAGGAAATAACCCCACCAATCGGCGCGTAAATCGTAGTACGGCGTAAGCTGGTTTTTACTTGTTTCAAAGCAGCCTCCGTATTGGCAATCTGAAATTTAGAACTGTTGGCGCTTTCTTCAGTAGCGCGAATACTGGCTTCCGAAGCACGTAAGTTGGCTTCTAAGGCCTTCATACTGGTCAAGGAAGTCTGATAATCTGCTTCAGAGATAACGCCATTTTTAAACAACTTTTCGTTCCGCTTTTGAATAACGCGGGCATTTTCCAAGTTGGCTAAAATTTGCTCCCTTTGGCTGCGGATGTTCTCCACCTGCGATTTCACGTTGGACAATTGAGCTCTAGCGCTATTGACGGATGCCATGCTTTGTTCCACCTGTGATTGGTATACATCAGGGTTGATGCGAGCAAGAATCTGACCTACTACAACGGAGTCGCCTTCTTTGACGAATAGTTCTACGATTTCACCCGATACGTCGGAAGAAATTTTGACCTCAGTATGCGGGAAAACCTTTCCACTTGCTGAAACCAGTTCTTTAATGGTACGGCGTTCAACTTTTTCGACCGTTACTTTTTCCCCCTTAGGTGTTTGACGCGATTTGATGATTGCTGCAACCACCAATAATGCTAACACAGCAACCAATCCAATGATCAGCGGAGTATTATTCTTTCGTTTTGCCATGACAGTATAAAAATTTAGGTATTGACGAGGCGGAAAATTATTTCAGGGTAAGCGGCTTACCTTGATAAAATTCAACTTGTTTGATGTTAAAAACATATTGATACTTGGCGCGAATCAGGTCGATCTGCGCACGATCCAAATTCAACCGGGCATTGCTCAAATCAAATGAATTCGCTGCACCGATGGCATAGCGTTCTTGAGCAGCAGTATAAGCAACTCTTGAAGCCTCTTCAGCGGCAGTAGCAGCTTCCAAAGACCGTCTTGAACCGCGAGCGTTGGTGATGGAACGTTGTACGTTTGAACTTAAGGTTTGACGCAATTGCTGGTTGGTGATCTCGGTATTGATGACATTCAACCGCGATCTTTCTACGCCGATGCGGAAACGGTCGTTGTTGTAAATCGGTATTTGCAAAGAAATACCTACACTCTGTCCAAAAGTAGAGTTGAGTTGATCTACATATTTTTGACCGGTCAGAATGGGGATGTTCTGAGGAATTTCAAAGTTCACCTGCGTACCATTGATAAAAGCTGTTTGTTGGATCCGCGTACTTTCATAGCCATTGATGGTTTTGTACTGGGTAGAAGCATTGGCTGATAATGTTCCAAAAATGGATAACCTTGGACGCATGCTGGCTTTTGCGGCTTCAACGGCTACCTGAGCGCTGGCCAAGCGTTTATCACCGGCCTGAATTTGAGGTTGCGTGTTCAAAGCCGTATTGTAAATATCCAGCATTTTATAGTCATCAGGATTCAAATCGGTAGGAACAGTAACCTCTACTTTTTCAATTTGAATGCGCTCTCCAGGAGGCAACAACATCAGCTGGCTTAGCACCAGGTAGTTGTTGATGACCGTATTTTCGCCTTCAATAACGGTTTGTTGGTCAAGTGCTACTTGCGACACCAAGTTCAAACGGTCGTTGCGCGGGCGTGATCCCGCTTCGATCAAGCGATCGGTTTGATCCAATTGCGCTTTGGACAGATCCAAGCGTTTAAGCGCTGTAGTTAGTTGCTCTTCCGACAATAAAATGTTCAAATAAGCGATAGCAACATCAAGCGACAAGTTATTGGCAGTAGTGCTGGCATCCAATTTTGCTGCCTCCGCATTCAATTGACCTTGTTTGATGCCATTTGATATTTGACCGCCTGTATACAATGGAGCACTTGCGTTGAGCGACAAACTATTGAATCCAATACTGCGGTTTAAGAAGGAGTTGGAAGTAGGGTCAATGGTACGACCAAAGTTATAACCTGCGTTTGTGGAAGCGTTGGCGCTTGGTAACCAGCTTCTTTGGTTTTGTTGCAGCAACAATTCTGCATCCCGAATACGGGTTTGCGCTTGTTTGACCGACAAGCTGTTTTTGGTTGCGTGCTCAATACAGCGTTGTAGATTCCAGATCTCTTGCGAGTATGCTTGCGTTCCCATAAATGCCATTAGCAAAAGGAAGAGAAGCGATTTGTGTAGATGCTTCATAACAACAATAGGCTAATTTGTTAAAAAACTAAAGAACTTAAGGACAAATGTCAATTGTAAAAAAGACATCAAAAACCCCAATGCCTTATACTGCACAATACTAGTAAAGTGTCTCCAAAGAGTCGAATATTTTATATAAAGCGTCGGGAATGGACGATGAAAATGGGGTGCAAGTAATTTTGAAGGGTCAAAAACGATTGGATCGAAACTGAT
>JBBRGN010000214.1:0-8486 GCA_038240665.1 Chitinophagales bacterium
ATTTACAACGGGATCACAGCAAAAGATACCGATGGTTGCTCCTGCCCTTATTCGCTGATTTTTCAAAAAAAGGTTACGCCTACCAAAGTCCTTCCCTGCTCAGAAATCGAAATCACTTATACCATTCAGAATCAAATCGGTACCAGTTGGTTGGGACTCGATTTTATAGATCAATTACCGGATGGATTCATCATCAAAGAAATCGAATACATGACCTCCAAGTTGCGCACCATCGAAAGTGGTGAAGGTACCAACCGCCTAGAATTGAGCAACTTTGACATCCTTTTGGAAAAGAACACCATCAAACTCAAGGTTTACGTTGGTTCTACTGTTGTTGGAAAATTCAGCAGCCAGGCGTTTTTAGATGGCTTGCCTTTATTAGATGGCTCTCATATTCCTTCGGATGATGTCAATACCCCAGCCCCTGACGATCCCAACATTGTTGAAATCGTAGCGCCAAAAGACATCCCATTACTGGATAAGCTGCGGTTTTCCTGTAATGGGGATACCGCCTTTATCGATTCACCGGTACTTGCAGATAGTTACCGCTGGAGCGATGGCAGCACCAAACCATCCTTGATGACCACCCGCAATGGCTTGTATTCCTTGCATGCCTTTACTCCTTGTGCCCAATACCGCGATTCTATCAACATATCCCAGCGCCCCAAAGTGCTGAGCGTAGATTTGGGGGGAGCTCGCCAAGTTGTGGCAGCAGATTCGTTTCAAATGGGTTTTAATAGCAACGAGTCTGGCCCATTTGCGGTAGAATGGTCGGTATCTCCTACCATCAACCTCAGTTGCGTCAACTGTGCCACCCCAACAATAACGGCCAATCAATCTGGTACAGTCCAAGTAATACTTACCAACGCCAAAGGCTGTAAAGCAATTGATACGGTATCCATTAGCGTTGAGCCTATCCGTGAAGTTTACATTGCCAATGCTTTTAGCCCCAATGGAGATGGACAAAATGATGTATTTTTTATTCAAGGTCGGGTAGGTAGTAAAGTCCTAGTTTTTCGCATTTTTGATCGCTGGGGGGGCATTATTTTTGAAAAACAGGATGTGCAGATCAATGATCCAGAGCAAGGATGGAATCCTGCTGCTGCGCGCCATTTACCGGAAGGGGTCTATTTGTACCAAACGATCGTAGAATTTCCGGATGGGGTGAGAAAATCATTTCAAGGAACGGTGCAACTGATGCGGTAGGGATTTTTTTGGATTGAATAGAGATCTTTCTAATTAGAACACGGATCGAACAGATTGGACACGGATTTAACTGATTTTAAAATTTTTACATTTAGGATTGTATCAAAAAAATCGATGTTTAATCCGTTCGATCCCTACCCTATTCAATTAAAACGGTCTTCAATCAACTAATTTACAAACTATCATCTAAAAAAAATCCGTATCCAATCCGCGTCATCCGTGTTCAAAAAAAACATCGCGGAAAGCGATCTAAAAAATCCGCGTCCAATTTCTTCGAGCCGTGTTCAAAAAAAACAACCATCCAAATCAAAAATCACCCCCCACCCAATCCAAAGAAAAAAATCCCTCCCAAATCCACCAAAACTCTGATCTTAGATCTAATTTTGCGATCAATTTTAAGCAAATCCATGAAAGAGTCATCATCCATTCCGCGAACAAGTAGGTTTCAAACACTGCTATTGCTCTGTTCAACCTGCCTACTGTTGACCTTAGCAAGTTGTGATTCGTCCAATTTTTCAAGGTCTGCTACCCTATTCCGAAGCCTAAATGCCGATGAATCTGGAGTACATTTCAGCAACACCCTCCAAGAAACGCCAGACATCAACATCATCAAATACCTGTATTTCTACAATGGCGGCGGCGTGGCCGTTGGCGACGTGAACAACGATGGCCGACCTGACTTGTTTTTTACCGCAAATCAATCAGCGAACCAATTGTACCTCAACGAAGGTGGGTTGCATTTCAAAGACGCTACTTCGGCCGCAGGTATCCAGCAAAATGGTGGCTGGAGTACTGGCGTCACCATGGCTGATGTCAACGGTGACGGCGCTCTGGACATCTACGTTTGTCAGGTGGGGAATTACTTAAAACTAAAAGGCCATAACCTCTTGTACATCAATGATGGCAAAGGGCATTTTTCCGAACAAGCAGCTAAGTATGGACTTGATTTTCGTGGTTTTTCTACCCAAGCAGCTTTTTTTGATTACGATAAAGACGGCGATTTGGATCTTTATCTCCTCAACCACTCCGTACATGCTTCAGAAAACTATGGAGAAGCCAGCATCCGCAACACCAGGGATTCAATACGGGGTGATCGGCTTTACCGCAATGACGACAACCGATTTATGGATGTCAGCGCCCAAGCCGGGATTTATGGAAGCCGTATTGGCTATGGTCTTGGCATCGGCATTGGCGATTTGAACAACGACGGCTGGCCCGATCTATATATTTCCAATGATTTCCACGAAAACGATTATGTCTATTTCAACCAAGGCAATGGAAAATTCAAAGAAAACGTCCACGGAGCACTTGGACACAGCAGCACCTTTTCCATGGGCAACGACATTGGCGATTACAACAACGATGGGTGGTTGGACGTCGTCACCCTGGACATGAAACCGGATGAAGAAACCATTCTCAAAAGTTCTGTTGGTAGCGATCCTTATAACATCTTCCAATTTAAAGTCAATTACGGTTACCATTACCAATATTCACGCAACATGCTTCAGCTTAATCAAGGTAATCTTCTGGGCACTACTGCCCAGTTTTCTGAGATTGGCCAAATGGCGGGCGTCGCGGCAACGGATTGGAGTTGGGCACCGCTTTTTTGCGACCTCGATAACGATGGCTGGAAAGACTTGTTTATCGCCAACGGCATCTGGCAGCGCCCCAATGATCTCGATTACCTAAAATTCATCTCCAATCAGCAAGTACAATCGGGGGTTTCCGATTTAGATTTGGCTGCCAAAATGCCGAGTGGGCAAGTAGCCAACTGCGCTTTCCAAAATAAAAAAGACCTAACTTTTGAAAAAGTTTCTGCTAAATGGGGCCTGGATCGTGTGGGTTGTAGCAATGGCGCAGCCTATGCCGATTTGGATCAAGATGGGGATCTAGATTTGGTGACCAATAACCTCAACAGCCTAGCCAGCGTAATGGAAAATAGGAGTCGCTCCCAAATAAAAAACAATTACCTCCAAGTAAAACTCGTGGGCAAAGGGCGCAATTCCCAAGCCTTAGGCGCCAGAATTACGGCAAAAACAGGCACTTCCAGTCAGACTTTTGAGGTGTATACCACCCGTGGTTTTCAATCCGCGGTGGAGCCTATAGCGCATTTGGGGTTAGGTCGCCAAAAACAAATTGACACCCTTGAAATTCGCTGGCCAGACGGTAAGATCCAAGTCCTCGTGAATGTCCCTGCGAATCAACGCTTACTGGTAAAAGAACAGGAAGGATTACCGCAAGCCCAGGCAACAAAAGTGTCACCAACTTATTTCAAAGAGATCTCCAAAGATCATGACTTGCGTTTTTCCCATCAAGAAAAGCCGCTTACTGATTTTGATGTGGAACAATTGTTGCCTCGAGCTTGGTCTACTCAAACTCCGGTGTTAAAAATCGCCGATGTTGACGGCAATGGCTTGGCTGATGTGCTGGTTGGTACGGATATGCTTCCGATTTTTTATCAAAATAACGATGGTAGTTTCCGTCAAGTATTGCACGGTTTTTCTCAACCCGTTGAAGGGGGGTATACTGCCGCAGCGTTGATTGATGTCAATAACGATTTTATCCTAGATAAAATAACCGTTCCTACAATGCCCCCCAATGCCGATATCCAGTCGACTAGTCCTATTCAAGTCGCCTATGGATTAGGGCCAAAAGGAGGTTTTCAACCAGCCCCAAACTCAATACAGGTAAAAGGCGCCGTCAGTACCCTAGTACCACTTGACTACAACCAAGATGGGGCAGTGGATCTGTTTGTTGGAGTACGCTGTCTACCCGGAAATTATGGCCTTAATCCATCTAGTCATTTGTTCAAAAATGATGGCAAAGGAGGCTTTACCGACGTCACTGCGCAAATCGCGCCGGAGTTGAACGAATTGGGCATGGTGACCGATGCTAAGTTGATTCGGATTGGCCCATTGCTGCAATTGGTCATCGTAGGTGAATGGATGCCCGTTACCTTTTTTACGGTGAATGCTACCCGCTGGCAAAAAAGCGCCATTCCTGACTCCCAAGGCTGGTGGAATTGCATCCAATCGGCTGATCTAGACAACGATGGGGATGAAGATTTGCTCCTAGGCAATCTGGGATTGAATACCGACCTAAAGGCTTCAAAAACGCAACCTGTGGAATTGTTTGTCCGCGATTTTGATCAAAATTTGCGGATGGATCCCATTCTCACCTACTACAAGCAAAACAAACGCTGTATTTATTATTCAAAAGATGAACTAGTAGGTCAGTTACCTAGTCTACGGCGGAAGTTTTTGGAATACCGCCCCTTTGCAGAAAGTACGTTTGAAGGGATTTTTTCTGAGGCCGATCTCAAAGGCGCTGAACATCAAATTGCCTACACATTTGCCTCGATGCTGGCCATCAATACCGGCGAAGGAGGTTTTCAATTATCCCCTTTACCTTTGGAAGCTCAAGTAAGTCCGATTTTCGATTTTGCGGTAACGGATGCCAATGGCGATAGCAAAAAAGACATCCTCGCCGTAGGTAACTTTTTTGAAAACCGCCCGGCTATTGGTCGCATGGATGCCAGTTATGGTTGTGTGCTTTTGGGTGATGACAATGAACATTTTACCGCTGCTCCGCCTCGTAAAACTGGTTTCATCATACCGGGCCAAGCTCGACATATTGCTACTCTACGCGATCCCGAGGGCCGATCTTTGATCGTTGTTGCCAGAAACAATAATAGTGGGTTGGTATTTAAATTAAACCGCTAATCGTAAAAGCTATGAATATTAAAGTGATCGCCTTTGACGCTGATGATACGCTGTGGGTAAATGAGCCGTATTTTCAAGACACCGGGAAAAAATTCTACGCCCTTTTAGAGGATTATCTTTCACAACACAACATTTCTCAGGAGTTGTTCAAAACCGAAATGGACAACCTCCCGCTTTACGGCTATGGCGTAAAAGGATTTATGCTGTCGATGCTTGAAACGGCATTGCGCATTGGTGGCGACAATCTTAATGTGGAGGTACTTCATAAAATCATCAAATACGGTAAGGAACTCTTGGAAAAACCCATTGAGCTCTTGGAAGGCGTGGAAAAAGTACTCGAAGCATTGACTGGCCAATATCGGTTGGTCGTTGCTACCAAAGGGGATTTGCTGGATCAAGAACGGAAACTCAAAAAATCCGGCATTGCGCATTATTTCCATCACATCGAAATCATGTCGGATAAAAAAGAGGCGGATTATCAAAAACTTATCGATCATTTGGACATCAAACCCGAGCATTTCCTAATGTTGGGAAATTCGCTGAAGTCGGATGTATTGCCGGTGCTTGCCTTAGGCGGATTTGCGTTCCACATCCCTTACCACATTACTTGGGCGCATGAGCATATGGATGTTCAGGTACAGCATTCGAATTTTAAACACCTGGAACATATCCAGGAAGTTCTTGCGTTTTTGTTGTAAAAAATACCGTTAGTATCGAATAGTGAGTGCTAAATCTACATTTTTACGAAATTCATCCCTCCCAACTGGGCACTACCGTAAATGTGACGCTGAAGGAGTCTAATGTTTATAGAAAAAACGCCTAAGGAGTAGATACGTCCCCGTCGGGGTCGCAGGTGATAAAGTCCCTAAGTTTCTACAGCTATTGAATCCCTTCCGGATCCTAAGCTGGACTTTAGCCTTTTAGGAAACATCTCCATGAATCAACCCTTATTTGAGGTTATACATGGTAAACGAATGAATGCCAGATGTGACCGCGGAGAGGTCCAACGTTTGTAATAATTACCCCGTTTGTACGTGTTTTTGACCGCGGAGAGGTCCAACGTTTGTAGCAAGCCCCCAACATTCAAATCTTAGACCCCTCCGAGGTCAGTACTAATTTCATGCGTTTGCCCTAATTTCACCCTTAATCCATAAACTTTGCGGACATTTTAGTAAATATGCAGTGCAGCTCTTTTTTCAACCATACTTGTTGCCTCAGAATCGCTGAAAATCAAATTCGCACCTTGAAAAAAAGCCTCTTCCTTCTGCAACAAGTTGACAAAAACCAGGTATGAAACCTATTGTAGTAGCCATTTTTTGCATTTTGGGATTTGTACGCTTGCAAGCGCAAGACCTTACCAATTCCCCCTGGCATGTTGTTGCCAAAAACATCGACCCGTCCCGTTATTATGGGGTTACCTGCGCCAATGGCATGATTGGTCTTGTGTCTTCACCAGATCCCATGCGCATCAAGGATGTGGTCCTCAATGGAGTTTATGACAACTACCAGCGCGGACGGGTTTCGAATATCCTCAAAACCTTTAACCATGTCAACATGAATCTTGACGTGGATGGCCAGCGCATCAGCCGCGCTAGCATCAGCAATTACCAACAAACCCTGGATATGCAAAAAGCCAGTTTGACGACCACGTTTGATGTGGGCGATAAAGTAAGCGTAAAACATACCCTACTGGCTTTAAGACATTTACCTTTCACTGCCTTGGTAATGGTAGAAATTAAAGCCAAAAAAGAAACAACGATTACGCCGATGAGCGTGATAGAAGCGCCAGACCACCTCAGTGATGTGCGGAATTATTACGCCGAAATCGACCGTCCGCACGTAACCATTGGCTTGATGACCTCTGTAGCAAAAAGTCCAAGCGGTCGCCACACCCTGGCGGCTTCCAACAGCTTTATTTTTGAAGAACCTCATGGCACCGAGCCGCGGGTAATCCACGAAGATTGGGATTACAACATGCACTTAGCCAAGTTTTATAAAAAAATGAAAGCTGGTGAAACTTACCGATTCTCTTTGGTTGGTTCTACTGTTTCCACGGAGCATTACCGCGATCCGCAGAACGAAGCGGAGCGACTTACCATTTTTGCCAAATTAGAAGGTCCGCAGCGTTTGCTACGTCGCCACGAAGCAGATTGGGCAAAATTGTGGGAAAGTGACATCATCATTGAAGGCGATTTGGAATCCCAGCGCGACGTGCGCTTTGGCATCTACCACCTTTACTCCTTTGCCCGCGAAGGTACCGCATATAGCCTTTCACCAATGGGTCTTTCGGGGCTAGGTTACAATGGACACGTGTTTTGGGATACGGAATTGTGGATGTACCCACCCTTGTTGATTCTGCAACCCGGTATCGCCCGTTCTTTGCTCGATTACCGATTTGAACGTTTGGAAGCAGCCCGTAAAAATGCTTTTTCACATGGTTATAAAGGCGCGATGTATCCTTGGGAATCTTCTTCAGAAGGTGGAGAAGATACGCCAGTTTGGGCGCTAACCGGGCCATTCCAGCACCACATTACGGGAGATATCGCTTGGGCCAATTGGAAATATTATCAGGTAACTAAGGATAAATTATGGCTAAAAGATCGGGGTTGGCCGGTGATCCAAGCCGCTGCCGAATTTTGGGCCAGCCGTGTAGAACGCAATAGTCTTGGCCACTATGACATCAACAATGTGATTGGTGCCAATGAATGGCAAGAAAACGTAGACAATAACGCGTTTACCAACGGGATGGCGATTACCTCGTTGCGCATTGCTACTCAGGCCGCGAAAGAACTGGGATTAACCGCTGATCCAGATTGGGAACTGGTAGCCCAAAACATCCCGATCCTCAAATTCCCGGATGGCGTTACCAAAGAAAACGCTACCTACGACGGTGTTACCATCAAGCAAGCCGATGTCAATTTGTTGGCTTTTCCTTTGAACATCATTACCGATCCGGCGACCATTCGAAAAGACTTGGCATATTACGAACCTCGTTTTTCAAAGGATGGCCCTGCGATGGGTGGTTCAGTGTTGGCGGCTTTGTATGCCCGGCTAGGCGAGTCCGACAAAGCTTTTACTTTGTTCAAAAAAAGCTATGAGCCCAATAAAGTGCCGCCTTTTGGTGTGTTATCAGAAACCGCGAACGGTACCAATCCTTATTTTGCCACTGGTGCCGGCGGTATGTTACAGGCCGTATTTTTTGGCGTTGGCGGCATGGACATTTCCGATCAGGGGATAAACCAGCTCAAAGTTAAACTGCCCAAAGAGTGGAAGTCCCTGACGATTAAAGGCATAGGTGTAGAGAAGAAAACATTTGTGGTGAAATAAATAGATCGCAATATTAGATGCTGTTTTTGAAAAGGCCGACCAGAAGAATCTTTGCTGGTCGGCCTTTTCAAAAAAAATTGGTGGTCTATCAAACAATATTTTAAATACCCGCCAAATCATTGGCCAATTAAAAGTTATTACTAGTTTTGATAAAATTTTCTGTGTTGAGGCAGTTTTATTCCATATTACTCCTAGTCGCTTTTCTCTATGATACCATGGGGCACTATGTGG
>JBBRGN010000215.1:0-8445 GCA_038240665.1 Chitinophagales bacterium
ACGCGAATTTTTGGCCACCCGATACTGGGTAAGTTTGATGTGGGTAACCTTAGGATCCTGCGCTGCTGCTTCAAAAAAACGCAATACCGACTCATAACTTTGGTAAGGGTAATAAAGCAGATGGTCATGCGCGCTAATTTCTTCAAAAATATTGCCGTTTTCCAACGGGAGGTATGCCATCGGCGGCATGGGCGCATTTTTTAAATGATGGAGACCTAAATCTGGAAATTTGAAAAAGTCAAAATTATTGTGATAGCGGCCTTCGCGCAGGGTATCGTATTTTTCTAAATCGAAAACGACTTTGAGATCATCCAGCATTTCTTCCGGCATCTCTCTATCGTAGACAAAACGGGCAGCCGGACCAACAAGCCTTTTGTTCAAACTGGCGCGAATTTTTTGAACCAAATCTCCAGAAAATTCATCGTCGATGTACAACTCAGCATCGCGAGTAAGTTTTACCGAGAAAGTATCTAATATCGCATATCCGGGAAACATCCAAGAAACACTGTGCCGCACGATGTCATCGAGAAGAATTAAGTCTTTTCGATTTCCGGAGGAAGGCAGGGGAATAAAACGACCCAGTTGATCCGATGGGATTTTTACCAAGGCGTATTCATTGGGCGCATTGGGATCTTCTGCGGGTTTGAGCCAGATGGTAAGGTAAAGTGCCGCATTGTTCAAAAAAGGACGAATGCGGTGTTGGTGCAACAATACCGGTTGTACATAAGGCAACAGGTAGTCTTTGAAATAATCCTCGACAAAAATTCGCTGTTCGTCATTTAGATCTAAGCGACGTAGTATATGGATGTGGTATTCCTTAAGTTCATTGATGATCTGGTTGAATACCTGACTAAATAATTCTTGTTGTGAATTGACCAATCTACGGATCTCTTTAATGGCTACTTTAGGGTCAAATTCTAATTCCTGCTTGGTGCTTTTGTTGACCCGCACCAAATAACGGTGATAGGCCATGCGCACTTTGAAAAATTCATCCAGGTTGGAAGAGTAGATGGCCAAAAACTTTAAACGTTCTAATAAGGGTACCGCAGGGTCAATAGCTTCTTGTAGTACGCGGTGGTTAAAGGTGAGCCAGCTGATATCGCGATGAAAATAAGGTAATCCTTCTTTGGTTTGCAATAATTCTTTGATGGGCTTAAGGTCGAGGTCGATGGCCATTGACTTGGTCTATTTTGGTTATGAAGGCAAAATACAAATTATTGGCACACTGATTTCAGGATGAGTAGGGGATTTTTGAAAGGTTTTTTTAAGAACATGGATTTAGCGTAGAAAAACCTGATTTTGAACTTCAGTAACCATTTATACTGCCACATTCCTTATCTTTGTTATTACAGTTTTTTCCCTTGATCACCAACGATTACCAAACACATGAAAACCATCACAGACGAGTCTCTACCTGAATACGATGTGGTATTAATCGGCGCAGGCATAATGAGTGCTACGATTGGCGCTCTGCTTAAGGAATTAGACCCTAGCCTGAAAATTGAAATATTTGAACGTTTAGATCGTATTGCCGCTGAAAGTTCGGATGCCTGGAACAACGCCGGTACCGGACATGCTGCGCTCTGCGAACTCAATTATACACCGGAGCAGGAAGATGGCAGCATCGACATCAGCAAAGCCATTAAAGTAGCGGAGTCTTTTGAAGTTTCTAAACAGTTTTGGGCTTACCTCGTTGGTCATGGTTATTTCGAATCCTCCCACGCTTTTATCAATAGCATTCCGCACATGAGTTTGGTATGGGGAGAAGAAAATGTAGCTTTCCTGCGCAAACGCTATGAGACGATGAGCGATTGTCACCTTTTTTCCAAAATGACCTACAGCGAAGATTGGGAACAACTCAAAGCCTGGATGCCGCTCATCATGGAAAACCGTACGCCAGGCGAGCCCATAGCTGCAACTCGAATTGAAATTGGAACCGATGTCAACTTTGGAGAGCTTTCTCGCGGCTTATTTCAACACTTAAAGGGTGGTCATGATGTGGAAGTATTGCTCCAGCACGAAGTACGTAAGTTAAAAAAAGAGGCAGATGGCAGGTGGCGCATTGTCGCCCTGGATCGCCAAAGTGGAGAAAAAAAGAAAGTCCGGGCCAAGTTTGTCTTTATTGGCGCGGGTGGCGGCTCTTTACGTTTACTCGAAAAATCGGGGATTGAAGAAGGGAAAGGTTTTGGTGGATTCCCGGTTAGCGGACAATGGCTGATTTGTAATAATCCTGAACTGATTGAAAAACACCATGCCAAAGTGTATGGCAAAGCCTCCGTTGGCGCGCCCCCAATGTCAGTCCCTCACCTTGATACGCGAATCATTGATGGGGAAAAAGCTTTGCTTTTTGGTCCTTATGCTGGCTTTACCACTAAATTTTTAAAGGAAGGTTCTTTCCTAGATCTTCCAGCTTCCATTGAACTGTCAAATTTGGGGGCTATGTTTGGTGCCTTTATTCATAATTTGCCGCTTACCCGGTATTTAATTGATCAAGTCACCCAAAATGACGAAGACAGGATGGAAGCTTTGCGCGATTTTGTCCCCAATGCCGACTTAGAAGATTGGGAATTGGCCACTGCGGGTCAACGGGTACAAGTCATCAAAAAAGATGAGGAAGAAGGTGGTGTACTGGAATTTGGTACCGAAATGGTAACCGCCGCCGATGGCAGTATTGCCGCACTTTTGGGTGCTTCACCCGGAGCATCTACCTCAGTTTCGATCATGTTGGAACTATTGGAACAATGTTTTCCGGAAAAAATGGCTTCACCAGAGTGGAAAGCTAAGTTAAAAGAGATGATTCCAACCTATGGAGAACACCTATTGGATCAACCTGAGCTGCTTGACAAAACCCGCGAATGGTCGCATCAGATGTTGGACTTGGTGATATAATGTGGGTCTAAACGCGGTCTTTAATCAACCAACGATGGTACTGCAAATGTAATCCGGAATGATCCCGCTGGAGCGAATGGCCATGTCGGCATCTTGCTGGGTCGTATTTCCACTGAGCACCAAAGTAGTCCGCACCCCAAATTTATTACCACCCAGGATGTCGGTATGCAAAGTATCGCCAACCATTAAAATTTCATCTTTCCTAAAATTGCCTACACGGTTGATGTCATCGAAGGCAAAATTGAACATTTGCGAGTCGGGTTTCCCAAAATGTATAAACTTTTTGCTGATAATACTTTCCACTAATTTGGCTATACCTCCGGTAGCAATGGACACATCGTTTTTGGTTACTGGATAGAGGTTATCGGAGTTGGCAACAATCACCGGTATGTTTTTGCGGCGAATCAGGTTGACCGTACGGTTGATGTCGTAATTCCAGTCAAAACCCTCATCATCCAAAAAAACCATGGCCATAATGGTATCCAAATCATGTTCATCAATTTCACTAATGGGCACGCATTCTAAATTGGCTTGGAGGATGTACTGAGCGGCATTGGTGGTACCGAGGTAAGCCACTTTACCCGTCTTGATCTTGAGCTCTAAGTATTGTTTGGCCATCATTCCCGAGGTGATGATCTTATCGGCGCTAATTCCGTGAAGGCCTAATGTATCAAAAGCTGCTGCTTGTTGTTCCTGGCTCCGCGAGGCATCATTGGTCAAAATTCGGAAAATGATGCCGTTCGTTTCAAGAAAATCAATGGTTTCCTGTACGCCTTCAATAAGGCCGCGGTAATTTTTTAACACCCCGTAAGAATCAAAGAAAATGGCTTTGTAATTAAGGGCAATGGACAGAAAAGAAGGGGATATCTCCATGATCAAATATTTAACGCTTTCAACAAAACTTCAGGGTCGAATCCGGTTTCAATCGAAGGAAAATGAATTTCTAATGCTTCTTGTTGTAACTTTTTTGCGTAGGACTCGGCAAAAAAATACGCCCCAAATTCCATTACATAGTGCAACAAAAAAAATCGGTAAACTTCCCTTAGCCCGCGGATTTCGTTTTCAGTAAATGGGTAACGCTCGTGATAAGTTTTTAAAAAAAGTATAAACCGATCCTCCATCATCGTACCAATATTGTAGGTGAAAACCGTTCGGTCGCCCACATTCGAAACAATACGACTAAAAAAGTAAAAATCGAGCATCCGGGTACTCATCCGAAACCAATCGTAATCCCAGCGGGAAAAAAGACGAAAAGTAGGCGTAACCGAGAAATTGCCAATGTTCCAGTCCACAAAAATGGGAATTTTGTCCATTCGATTGAACTGTAAGGCGCTGGTGTTTTTATAAAAAAGATCGCATTGCCGTTTGAGTTCTTCTTGATGGGCGCTGTTTCCAAACCTGGTCGAACCTCGATCGAGTTCTTCACGCAAACGGTCGATATCGCTTTGCATGGTTTTGGAAGACGACGGCAGGGTATGGCGGATGCTGTGGCAAGCTGTATGAAAACGCGCAAACTCCTTGGCTAAACGGACAATACGGGGATCTTCCAGTCGATTGGGAAGGCGGGTTTTGATTTTGATGGGCCGATAAAATACCACCCAGGCATCGGTATCTTCGTTGATAAAGCGGTGTACAAACAAACTGTTTACCTTCATCAGCGAACGCGCCAAGAAATTCTCAAAAGGATCGGGTAGGTTATTGGCCAATACGTTGATGATGCGGTGATCTTCTACAAAGTGCTCATATTGACCAAAATAGGACAACTTTGCTATCACAAAACTTTTGTTGCTAAAAGTTACTTTGTACACGTGGTTGGTCGATACTCTTGCACTGATGTCATCAATCTGGACAATACTCCGCGAGGAATCATAGGCCGTCCAGGCATATTTGATGATCGTGTCGAAATTGAACTTCATAATTTGGTTGTAGGGTTGGAGACTGATTGTCTTTTCTGGTCAAATCAGCTCAAAGTAGCGTTTTAATTCCCATTGGGTAACTTGTTGGGTAAATTGTTGCCATTCCCATTCTCGGGTTTTAATAAAATGATCCACAAAACCCTCGCCAAATAGGGCTTTTGGCAAATCTGAATGCTTCATGGCTTGTACCGCTTCATCCAGCGTTTTCGGCAAACGTGGATTGTTGGGGTTGTCGTATTCACTGCCTAAGGTTGGCGCAGTTGTAAGGGTCAACTTGTTTTTGATGCCATATAATCCAGCGGCCAGACTGGCAGCAATCGACAGATAGGGATTGGCATCCGCTCCTGGAATGCGGGTTTCCAGCCGCATGCCTCCTTCATTGTGATTGATAACACGTAGCGCAGCCGTGCGGTTTTCAATGCCCCAACTGGCAGTAACGGCCGCCCAAGAACCTTTTACCAAACGTTTGTAACTGTTCACCGTTGGTGCAAACATCGGCATGATGTACGGCAAACAATGCAGCTGTCCTGCCAAGTAATGCTCCATCAATTCGCTCATGCGGTGTTCCTTTTTTGGATCAAAAAACAAGTTGCGTTCGCGGTTTTTGTCCCAAAGACTCTGGTGAATATGACCGCCACAGCCGGGCAATTGTTCGTTCCATTTGGCCATAAAAGAGGCGATCATCCCAAAACGATAGGCCAATTCTTTTACGCCAGATTTGAACAACACTGCCCGATCCGCGGCTTCCAGCACATCGCAATAGACTAAAGCAGCTTCGTATACCCCCGGGCCAGTCTCGGTATGCAATCCTTCGATCGGAATGCCAAATTGCAACATGTTGTCAAACAGGGCATTGAAAAAATCTTGATGCAGCGAAGGCCGCAACAAAGAATATCCAAACATGCCCGGCGAAATTGGAGTAGGATTCAAATATCCTTTTTCCTGCAAGCTTTGCGGACTTTCCTGAAAATTGAACCATTCAAATTCTTTGGCAAAAATGGGCTCATAACCCAGATCAATACATTGTTGTCGGATGGTTTTAAGTAAGGTTCTAGGGCAAGTTGGTTGGATGGCAGATTCGGAACGGCTAAAATCAGCCAAAAAAAAAGGAACATCGCTGTCCCAAGGTATGCGGCGCAGCGTACTAGGATCGATATGGCAAATAGCGTCGGGAAATCCGGTATGCCAACCACTTACCACGCTGTTGTCATAGCACACATCTTGCATGTCCCAACCAAAAATGACATTACAGAAACCTAAACCCTCTACCAAACCTTTGCGAAATTTTGACAAATGGAGCATTTTGCCCCGCAAAATACCGTCTATATCGGTCAGGGCGAACTTGATTTTTTCTCCAGGTATTGCTTTAAGGAGGGCTTCGATGTCATTTGTGACCATTAAAAATTATTTTAGGGGTGAATAAAGAATTTAAGTAATGAGACCATACTTATTGATTTACACCGCCAAAGCGATTGTTGAATCATTATTTAATACGTGAAAAATAAGGAACAAGTTTTACAATTTGGTTTTACCTGGTTTTTTTGTTTTTTTTTCTAAATGCAGCTGCTCATCTAAATCAGCAGCAGCAAAAAGACAAATGCGCAATTGTTCAAAATCTATTTCAGTAGGCGATAAAAAACGCTTAGTTCGCACTTGTTTGCGATTTCCAGTTTCCAGGAAATCAGCTACTTCGCCCAGTAAATAGCCTTGATTAAAACCAATTTCCACGCCTGGCGAAGTCTTACTTCCCCAAGCCACTGCGCCCGGCCATACATAACATATACGCCCAAAACGCCGGTAAAAAGGTACATTAAAGGACAATTTTTCTTTGATGTTTGGTAGACATTCATGGATCAGTTCCCGCAAGATTTCAACCAACTCCAATTGGTCTTCCGGTAGGTAATCCAGCATCTCCTCGATGTTGCGAAAGGAGACTTCTTGCATCTTCTTCTTTTTCATCATCAAAAAAGTTGCATTTGTTGACCTTCGCCCCAGCTTGGCCCGCGAACTTCTACCTTGGGTTGATCTTTCAATTGCTCCCAGAGAAATTTTGCCAGTTCTGGTGCCAATAAATTATCGGGTTCGTGGGTGAAAAAATACACCGCTTGCAATCCCAATTGTTGCCAAGTCATTAACCTCGAAACCCATTCCTTGACCCGGGTATAATCGGTAGGGTGGAGGGCATTGCCGACAAAACGGATCATGGCAAAGGAAGCAGTTTGCAGCATGTGCAATACGTCCCTTCGCCCCGCTACATCGGTGAGTACCAATCCAATCCCGTTTTCTGCCAAAAAATCAAAGGCAGCCTGCTGATTTTCGTTTTTTTCCAAAAACCAACTGGGATGTCGAAATTCTATCGCCAAAGGCAATTCTTGGGGCCATTGCTTCAAAAAAACTTGCAATATGGGGAAATGAGCCAAGCTAAAATGAGGCGGCAATTGCAAAAAAGTAGGGCCTAGTTTTTCTCCTAGCAAACTGATGGCGCCAATGAATAAGTCGGTGGCGGAATTGTCCAGACCCAAATTTTTACTATGACTTATCGTTTGCGGTACTTTTGGACAAAAACGAAAATCAGCGGGCGTTTCAACATTCCAGCGTAGAACTGTTTCCTCCGTTGGTATGCGGTAGTGCGTGGTGTTGAGCTCAATGGTATTGAACAATTTTCCGTACTCCCGCAAGTAATCTTTACTTTTGGTACCGGCTGGGTAGATGCTTCCCACCCATTCTTTCATCGACCAACCAGTACAGCCAATGTGAAAATGCAGTACGTCATTACCTAAACGGCGGCTTGCCAAGTTATCAGCGGTTTGCGGCGCATCTAGTGGTAATGTAAAGTCGACTAAACTGATGTCGGGAAGTTTTCCAAAATCCATTTGTGTTTCCTTAAATTCATATTCGCTGTAAAATTATAAATTGCAGCCCAAAACTACAATTTGACGCTTGATTGTAATGATGAATGAAAATAAGTTTCACCAAGCTTTAGCTAAACGCAAGGCAGACAATGCACTGCGCAAGCTGCCAATACTAGAGGCAAAAATCGATTTTTTTTCCAATGATTACCTAGGTTTAGCCCGTTCTCTGGAAGTTAAAAATGCCTTGGAAGAGGCTTTGAAACTGGAGGAACTACACGGCGCTACCGGTTCCCGCTTAATCAGTGGGAATCACCAATTTCTGGAACAATTCGAAACATTTTTGGCTCATTTTCATCAGGCAGACAGTGCGCTGTTGTTCAATTCTGGTTATGTAGCCAATCAAGGGTTGATCTCTTGTATCGCCGATCGACACGATACAATCCTATACGATCAGTTGGTTCATGCCTCGCTGCGCGAGGCCGTGCAGTACTCTCGCGCCAGTAGTTTTTCTTTCCGTCACAACGATATATCCCACCTTCAAGAACGGTTGGAACGCACCCAAGGCAATGTTTTTGTGGTCGTTGAAAGCATCTATTCTATGGATGGCGACGAAGCACCATTAAAAGAAATGGTTGATTTGTGTCAATCTTTTGGCGCGGCTATTATGGTGGATGATGACAACGCTTCCGGCGTTTTTGGACAGGAGGGTCGATGTTTGTTAGCGGTATTATGCTTGGAAAAAGCCATTTGGGCAATAATCTATACTTTTTGAAAAGCACTAGGAATTC
>JBBRGN010000216.1:0-8415 GCA_038240665.1 Chitinophagales bacterium
TGGGGTTTGTACAATTTACGTCCTCATTCCATCAAGCAACTCTGGCTCGTCTGGGATTATCAAGAAGATCATTTTGCGGTAGTGAAAGAGATTGCCGCAGGTCAGGAAGAACAACTTTCCGATAATCGGCTTTACTGGGAATCGGAGATCTACAATGACCTTCTCGACATGCAGGATCGGCGATTTCGCGGCCTTCCGCCATTTATTGCCTACGGGCAACAATGGTTTGCCTCCGCTTTTGCTCCTTGGGGATCATTAGCTTGGCATTTTTTTGCTTCATCGCTCTCTGTTTCTAATGCCGAACTTTTTAAAACTTTGTACCCGCCTAGCCCGTTTAGCGGCGTGCCCATAGCGAAAAGCTGGCGCTTGATTCGCGCGTATTTTGTACAGACGGCTCGCACCTTGCACAATTTTCATCTCCAAGGCCTCGTACACCGCAATCTTCACCCCGACAATCTTTTGCTTACCCATCTGGGTTCAAATGAAATCCAAGAAGGTTGGATTTGTGATTTTGATCAATCCCGCAATTTTCATGACATATTCATAGCGCGGCACCTCGATTTAGTTACCCATAACACCTACACTGCTCCTGAAAGGTGGAGTAAGCCATCGGTGCAGTCCTCCGCTAGCAAAATGGCGGCTTATTATGGTTTGCCAGAAGGCGACGTTTATTCGCTGGCCGCTATTTTGACCGATTGTTTACTGGAACCGCATACCGATCATACCCAACGCATCTCCGCGCTTAACCACAATCGAAGTTTACCGCTGCGTTTGCGGCAATTTTTGTTGCAATCATTAGAAAATGACTACCACCGGAGATCAACTGCCGCAGAATTCGCCAATCGTTTAGAAAAGATTACTTGGCGACAAGGTATTGGTGAATGGGCGATTCCTTTGCTGAGCTTTTTGCTGTTGCCCGTACTGGGTTTCATCATGTACATCATCATTTCTGAGCCCATGCTGAACAACCGCTTTTGCGAAGGATATGTATGTATGAAAGGTAAACTGACTCCTGCAGAACTCCACTGGACAAAAGACAATGTGTATCGACTACGAGGTAGTGTATTAGTGACCGAGGGTACTTTGATCATTGAAGCTGGAACAAAAATCGTAGGTGATAGCGCAGCTACCTTAATCATTGGCAAAAATGCCAAAATCATGGCCAATGGCTTGGCAAATGATCCCATTGTTTTCACCAGCAGCCAGGCCAATCCGCAGGCTGGGGATTGGGGAGGCGTTGTAATTTTGGGTAAAGCTCCTGTATTGGGTAAAAATTACCTAGAATTTTGCACTTACCGCCAACTTAAACAGGAACCCGATCAATGCTATTTTGGGGGCAACGACCCTCATCATTCTAGCGGTAGTATGCGGTATGTACGCATTGAGTATGGGGGCGATGTAATCGTTGAAAACCAGGAAGTAAACGGACTTACCCTCGCGGGTGTAGGTGCAGGAACTACCCTGGAATACATCACGGTTTACAAATCAGACGATGATTGTTTTGAATTTTTTGGAGGGACGGTGAACGCTCGCTATTTAATATGCAATGATCCAGAAGACGATGCATTTGACTGGGAAGCCGGTTACCGCGGAAAATTGCAGTACCTCCTTTTTTTGGCCGGTCACCATACTTACCGCGATTTTTCTGAAAAAGGTCGCTATGGACTGGAAGGCGGCGACCCCGATGATCAAACCAAAGAACAGTTTGGCCCCGAGATCTGGAATGTCACTTTAATTGGCAATCCCAATTTACCGTCAAAAACAGGAGGCATCGCTTCCTGGTCAAAAGATACCCGCCCGGAGATCCATAATTTACTGGCTAGAAATTTTGATCTTACTGAGGCCGATCGAAAAAAAGACATTTGGAAAACTTGGTTTCTTTTTTCTGGGGTAACAAATAAAGAAGTCAGCATTTTTTCAAAGGATGAGATTAAACCCAAAAAGGAAATTACCAGCTGGGAATGCCCGCCTAAATCGCCATTTTTTACTACGGGTTGTTTTGCGGGAGCATTTAAGGACAGTACCGAACAGTGGAATACTGAAAAATGGGCAGGCGAGATTTCATACAAACAAGAAATCCCGCAAAAAAGGCAATAAAAAAAGCTGCCTTTCGGCAGCCTCACATAGAACGCTGTAAATTACTTGCAAAATACAGCATATATTATCATTGAGCAACTATAATTGCAATTTTTTTTTCATCTGCTGCAAATAAACCAGTCGAATTTTACACGGAAAAAAAAGGGCAATTTTGTATGGCATTTTGTGGATATTTCAGATATTTATTTTTAAACTACATTGGTTTTTTTTCACCAGTTTCAGTGAATCTTTTATTTGTACATAATACTAATGAGCTATATGAAAAAAATACTAATTGCCAATCGCGGAGAGATCGCACTGCGGGTAATGCGTACCGCCAAAAAAATGGGGATCCAGACGGTTGCGATCTACTCCGAAGCAGACCGCAACTCCCCGCATGTTCGGTTTGCCGATGAAGTAGTTTGTATCGGGCCACCGCCTTCCAATCAATCTTACTTACTGGGCGATAAAATCATAGCCATTGCGAAAGAATTAAAGGTAGATGGCATCCATCCCGGCTATGGTTTTTTGAGTGAAAATGCCAAATTTGCACAAAATGTTGAGGATCATGGCATCATCTTCATTGGCCCTACCCCCAAAGCCATTGAAGTCATGGGCGATAAGCTATCTGCCAAAGACGCGGTTAAGCATTATAACATCCCCATGGTACCCGGAGGGAATCATGCAGTTTCCAGCATTGAGGATGCCAAAACAATAGCAGAAACCGCAGGCTACCCGGTGCTCATCAAAGCTGCGGCTGGTGGTGGCGGTAAAGGGATGCGGGTGGTAGAACGCAGCGAAGAACTAGAAGAACAAATGACCCGCGCCGTGAGCGAGGCGATTTCCGCTTTTGGTGATGGCGCCGTTTTTATCGAAAAATACGTCACCGAACCACGCCACATTGAAATCCAAGTATTGGCCGATCAACATGGAAACGTGGTACATCTTTTTGAACGTGAATGCAGCGTTCAGCGCCGCCATCAGAAGGTGGTAGAAGAAGCCCCTTCCTCTATTCTAAGTCCTGAATTGCGTCAACAAATGGGTGAAGCAGCGGTCAATGTAGCGCGCGCTTGTGATTACCGTGGAGCAGGCACGGTAGAATTTTTAGTGGATGCGAATTTAGATTTCTATTTCCTGGAAATGAATACGCGTTTGCAAGTAGAACACCCGGTTACCGAGTGGATTACCGGACTAGACTTGGTAGAACAACAAATTCGCATCGCTCGCGGGGAGAAATTGGCATTCCAGCAGGACGATTTGAGTATTCATGGTCATGCAGTCGAGCTCCGTGTTTGCGCCGAAGATCCGCTAAATAACTTCCTCCCCAGTGTAGGTTTGCTCGCGCGCTATTGCAAGCCCGTAGGCGAACACATCCGCGTTGACGATGGTTTTGAAGAAGGCATGGAAGTGCCGATTTATTACGATCCTTTGTTGGCAAAACTAGTGACTTGGGGGGTGAATCGGGATGCGGCTATTCGTCGCATGCTTGAAGCAATCGCGGCTTATGAAATCGAAGGAGTGGCCACTACCCTACCCTTTGGTCGTTTTGTTTGTCAACACGAAGCTTTTTTAAGCGGAAAATTTGATACGGGTTTTATCAAAAATTTCTATACCCCGGAGGCGATAGCAGACCAAAGTAAAGTTGAAGCACAAATTGCCGCTTATTTAAGTATTGAACTCTACCGTAGGCAGCAAAATAGGCTGACGCTGCCCGCAGCGGGTGGAGCGGAATGGTATGTCAATCGGTAGCTTTTACCTAAACATATACGCTATCAGGGTTTATGATAGATTCCAATTCGTTCCATATGATACCCTTCGCCGCGGCTTTTGAGTACCAATGGCGTTTTGGAAATAACTTCTATTTTCTTTAAATCGAGGCGGGCAGCGGCCAACTGCATTGAACCTGCTTCCTTATTTTGGACCAGGATGGTGATCAAAAATCGCTTGGCAACTTGAATTAGCAGTATTCCCTCTTTTTTGAGGGGTTCATATCGCTCTACCGCTACAAAACCTTGGATTTTATAGGCGTCGGCTATGACTTTAAGGTAATTCCTTTTTGGTGGATTCTTGATAGCCGGATCGTAAAACAAATAGACATATTCTTTTGAACGTAAAATTGGCTTGAAGTAAAAATCATATTCAAGCGCGCTTACCAACAACAAAGCCAGGAATTCAATGATCAAGCTGTTTGTCAGGGTCTTCTTAAAACTTGCCGTCATGTCAAAATAAATATACTTATTCTTTAAGCCGCTCCAGCTTTTTTAAGTTCAATTTATCTACCGCAGCTTGCAGGGTAGCTGCGTCGATGCCTTCGCCCTCAATGCTTACCAAAAAACGACTGCCCACGTTGATCAATTTACTACCTGATTGCTCGTCTTTATCATATTCTTCAAAGGCTTTGTAGCCTTGGATTTCGGTGGTACGCTCATAGCCATTGTTGGAAGATTTGTCAATTTCTACATTAAACACATCCAAACTGCCAAACTTAGCAGCAAAGGCGTTGTCAATGATTTTGATTTTTACATACTTAGCTTCCGATCCATAGGTAGCTTCCGCTTCCGCATATTTGACAAAACCAGCTGAAACGCGTTGCCCGCTGATGTCAGTGCGTTTAAGCCAACCCACCCATTCCGGCATCATGGCTTTCAACTCTTCGTAATTGACGGTTTTTGACTTCTTTTCTTTATCCGGAGTTTTTTCCTCCATTACTTCCTCAATCAAATTCTTTAATTCTTCTTTGGATTCGATGTTGATGGTTCCGTCTTTGGATTTGATGGTGATGCCCTCATCTTTTTCTTTTTTCTCTTCTTTTTCTTGAGGTTCACTGTTCAATCCACAACTAGTAAAAGCTAAAATGGATAAAAGGAATAAAAGGCCAACACATTTCTTTGGAGTCATTTTGAATTGATTTTTTGGAATTAAAAAATGCTTCTCAAAAATTCAGTTTCCGTGAGTCAATTGCAGATATAATCGACCAAAACCACTAGCGCTCGGGCAAAAGAGGTGATTTTATGCCTGCCGGATGTCACACCAAGCCTTGCTCGGCGGTTAAACGGATGAGTGCAGGGGAGTTTACGAGCATGAATTTTGCCAACAAATTTATGAGCTTTATTTGTTGATCGGGATGAGGAAGCAACTAAAAACGTATTAACCCTATTGACGTAATTTGTGGCTAACTACTTCAACAGGCGTGCCCCACATGTCGCCAGCGAAAAAATCGTGGATCACGGTGGCTTTCAATTCTACTTTTGCCCCCGCCGACATCAGCTCAGCCGGCATATTGACCGGGAGCCACTCCTTTTTTTTATCGTCGATCACGCCCCAGATTCCACCTTCCAAATCGAGGTAAACGACAACACCAGTGATGGTTATTTTTTTTGCAGTTGGCATGCCAAATAGGTTATTTGTGGTTGAGCAGTCGTTCAATCGTTTGATTGAGATTGCCGATTATTTTGGATTGATCATTGATCACTTGACGTAATTCCCGCACATCATCATGTACGTTTTGTCGAGCATTGGCATTGCCCGGAAAAAAAGGACAGATTTTAGCCCTTACTTGCCAGACCTCGCGGATGTCGCTAAAATTGATGAAATAAGGTTCGTAATAGTCGTTATCGGAGATCAATTGCAACTGTTTCTTTTTGTTGAGGTAGTTGATCACGCGCTTAACCGCTACATCCGCTCTCGATACCACCACATAGACATAATTGTCCTTTAACGAACTTTCCCATAAGGTTGGTTCCAAAAAGTTGCAAATAACTTTATCTCCTTCGTACAGCAATGGTTCCATGCTGTCGCCGGCTACATCAAAAGAGCGATGGGTACCGACTTTGTATTTGTAATCCGGCAAAGTGTAAGTCGGCAAATTTTGAATAAACGAAGGGTGATTGAGCTCACCTGGATACCCTGACTGAGCTGGAATAGGGACATGAACAATACGCTCATCGTCTTGCATGTTCGTCACAATGGTGAGTACCCGAAAATCCTTGTGGTCTTCTTCAGACATGAACATCGGGCCTTCGCCTGTATACAAATAGACTGGATTGACCTTGTATTTTTCTACGGCTTTGCGCAACAAATCAATGGTGACATCGCGGCGACCTTTTAAGATTTCGCTTAAGCTTTGCGGCAGGTAATCCAATGAAATAGCAAATTGACGGCTTGACCGCACGCGGTTCTCTTCCCGGAGCTTGTCATGACATTTAATAAACCGTTGGGTAACAATGCTATTCATTAGGGTCGGTGTTTTTAGACGGCCGTTAACAAATTTAATAAAATGTCGCAAAAAAATTACTACCAACCTATTTATTATTCAAAAAAGTGACACGAATGACAAAAAAAATAGCCGCAAAACCCAATATGCTGGGTTTGCGACCATTTTCGTGTAGTAGATTCTTTTTATAATTATTTCAACCCCGCAACGACCGTGGCAAATTCCGCTACTTTTAAAGAAGCGCCACCTACCAAACCGCCATCTACATCGGGTTGACCAAAAAGGATTTTGGCATTTCCTGCGTTCACGCTACCCCCATAAAGAATGGTGGTAACATCCGCCAATTCTGCACCATAATGAGCAGCAATCAATTGACGGATAGCAGCATGCATCTCCTGTGCTTGTTCGGGAGATGCGGTACGACCCGTGCCAATTGCCCAGATCGGTTCGTAAGCGATGACCACTTTTTCAAAATGCTCAGGAGAAAGGTGAAAAAGTCCAGCTTTCAACTGCGCTGAAACGTGAGCTACATGTGTATCTGCTTCGCGGATATCCAAACTTTCGCCACAGCAAAAAATTGGAGTCAGACCAGCTGAAAGCACCTTATCGGTTTTTTTAGCCAGCAAGGCATCCGATTCAGCAAAAAATTCGCGGCGTTCGGAGTGGCCAAGAATGACATGCGATACCCCAACGGATTGCAACATGCTTACTGAGATCTCACCCGTAAATGCACCGCTATCTTCCTGGTGGCAGTTTTGAGCACCCAATTGAATGCCAGCATGGCCTTTTAGTAGCTCATGTGCAAGCGACAAATGTACAAACGGTGTACACAACACCACTAAACCATCCACTTTTGGCAAGGCAGTGATTAATTCGTTGATCAATTCCCGTCCTTCTGAAAAGGTCTTGTTCATTTTCCAGTTACCAGCAACGATCCGTTGTCTTGTTTTCATTGGTTTATTGTTTGTCTGTTTGGAGTTGATTAACGCGCTTAGGCTTACTTAATCTTGCTTTCCGCTCTTTTTTCCTTGGCCAGTTCGGTATACTGTACATTGGCTTCAATGCGATGACCTGGTCGAGACCAACGCAATTCTTGTGGATCTGAGGCCAAAACCGTCGCCGCTTCTTTAATCTGCGGCACAAATCCATCGGCAAATGGCTCTTTAGGAATCAAGCCCAATTCGCGGAACATTTCTAGGTCTGCGTATGCTTCTGGATTCGGGGTAGTCAAGAGTTTATCGCCAGCAAAAATCGAACCGGCCCCGGCCATAAAACACCATGCTTGTCCTTCCTGGCTCATGCTGGTTCGGCCAGCAGATAGGCGAACCGTAGTCTTCGGCATTAAAATACGGGTAATTGCTACCATACGGATCATATCCCAAATTGGAACAGGTGTCTGATCCTCCATCGGGGTACCTTCTACGGCCACCAGGGCATTGATGGGTACGGACTCCGGTTGTACCGGTAAACTAGCCAAAGTAAGCAGCATTTTACAACGGTCTTCTACCGATTCTCCCATGCCAATGATGCCGCCAGAGCAAACCGTTAAGTTGGCTTTGCGGGCGTTTTCCAAGGTTTTTAAACGGTCTTCATATCCGCGGGTGGAGATGATTTCCGAATAGTATTCTTCCGAAGTATCCAAATTGTGGTTGTAGGCGTAAAGACCAGCATCCGACAAACGCTGGGCTTGTGCTTCGCTCAGCATCCCCAGCGTACAGCACACTTCCATATCGAGTTCGCGAACCGTTTTTACTAAATCTATGACATGGTCAAAATCAGCATCATCTTTTACATTGCGCCAGGCTGCGCCCATGCACAAACGCGAAGCGCCAATGGCTTGGGCGGAAAGTGCAGCCGAACGTACTTGATCTACGGAAAGCAGGTCGTTTTGTTCTACACCAGTGGCATAACGCGCCGCTTGTGGACAATAGGCGCAATCCTCCGGGCATCCGCCAGTTTTTATCGATAACAGGGTGCTGATTTGCACTTCATTGGGATTGTGGTGCGCCCGATGAACCGTAGCTGCCTGATACACCAAATCCAAAAGGGGCGTATGATGTAGTTTTACCAATTCTTCCAAAGACCAATTTTGCCTCATTGTATTCAGATATTTTTTTTATCAAACG
>JBBRGN010000217.1:0-8409 GCA_038240665.1 Chitinophagales bacterium
GCACCCGCTAAGATCCCTACTCCAATTCCACCACCAATACCGGCAGTACGCGGGATAACCAACAGGATAGCTGTAATAAGTTCCATTACTCCCAAGCCAATCCGACCATAAGGCTCCAGGCCAAGCTTGGTGAAAATGTATACACTATCCGGATGCGCAGTAAACTTAAAAAACAAAGTTTGTAAAAAAATAATGGCGGCTACATAAGCAACAATACGTTCAAAAGTTAACTTTTTCATGTTTTAGGTTTTTTTTATCTAAGTGAGCAAAAAAGATACCGAGTAATGGGCTTCATTGTTTTCGCTCAACAACTTGTTGATTTAATGATGCAAAGATAAATAAGCTTGGCAGTGTAAAGTGTTTTGGTGACTACAATTGCAGGGTGTGGAATGTCCGCTTCCCAACGATTTTAACAAGTTCTAAGCAATTGTAAAAGAATCTAAGCTTTGGAGATAGGCATCGGGCAACTTTGCACCGATTCCTGGTGCGTCGGGCACGCTTATACTACCACCCTTGCCGTACACGACACCACCTTCTACGGGATCTAAAGCCAACATCAGCGGTGCATCCATATCAAATTGGGTAACAGCAGCAGCAGCCATGGCAAAATGAGCCAAAGCACTAATGCCCAAGCGACTTTCTGAAAAACAGCCTACTTGACAGCTCATTCCGGCCGCTTCGGCAATATGCGCGATTTTTATTGCGTTATGGATGCCGCCTGCTTTGGATAGCTTGATGTTGAAATAATCGCAAGCTTGCAATTGCACCAATCGGAGGGCGTCATGGTGATCAAAACAAGATTCATCGGCCATGATCGGGATAGGAGTTTGTCGCCGCAATTCGGGTAGGTTCATAAATTGGTTAGCAGGGATGGGTTCTTCGCAGTATTCGATCCCAAATGCTGCTAACCCTTGTAAAGTTTGAGCTGCAGTTACTAGATCCCAACCTTGATTGGCATCGACTCTGAGGGGAAGTTCGTTTCCAATGGCGTTGCGAACCGCCTTGACTCTTGCCAAGTCAGCTGCTACTGTGGTACCTAGTTTTAATTTGATGGCGTAAAAACCTTCATCGAGGTACTGTTTGGCAGTTGCTGCCATTTTTTCTGGAGACCCAATACCAACCGTCATGTCGGTTTTAAGACTCTTGTTGGGGTCGCCCCCCAAATAAGCGTATAGCGGGAGTCCAGCGGTTTGGGCGGCTAAGTCGTAAAGCGCCAAATCAAAAGCACTTTTGATGCAGCGATTACCGCTGATGGCTTGGTTCATCAAGCGGTTGCAAGTACCTAAATCGAGTGGATTTTGTCCTTCTAAGGCTCGAGCAAGAAGGGGCGCTACCGCAAAGCAACTGTCTTGGGTTTCGCCAGCGATGGTGCGATAGGGGCTGCATTCGCCAAAACCGCTTATTCCATTGCTGGCTGTAATACGCAGGGCAATGTTGTACGCTTGAGTAATGGTTTCTAAGGAAATCACAAAAGGGTACGACAAAGGGATGTTCATTCGGTAAACATCGATGCGATCGATTTTTATGAGTTGCATGGTTTTTGTTTTATAGAATCGTTCCAAGGCTCTATTTTATGAAAAAAAATTACGGCTTTTTAATACAGGGGGTAAAAAATTGCTTGCGTAAAGATACTTTTGTGAAATAACTGGTTTTATCAGCATTGCTATGTCCGTTAAGGTAGAAGAATTAACAAAAATGTACGGCGCTCAAAAGGCGATTGATTCCGTTACTTTTGAAGCCCACAAAGGGGAAATACTTGGTTTTTTAGGGCCAAACGGCGCTGGGAAAACCACCACGATGAAGATCATTACGGGATTTATTCCCCAAAGTAGCGGTCGCGCCTCGGTTTGCGGTTTTGACGTAGAAAATGCCTCTATTGAAGCACGTCGCCGTATTGGGTATCTCCCGGAGAACAATCCTTTGTACAAGGAAATGTATGTTAAGGAATACCTTGAATTTGTAGCGAAACTACATCAGGTATCAAAAGTCAACCAACGCGTTGCCGCCATGATTGAACTTACCGGCCTTGGTAAAGAACAACACAAACTCATTGGCGCTTTATCAAAAGGTTATCGGCAAAGGGTAGGTTTGGCGCAAGCCATGATCCACGACCCTGAAGTACTGGTACTGGACGAGCCTACTACCGGGTTGGATCCCAATCAATTGGTAGAGATCCGCAACGTCATCAAAGAGCTCGGCAAGGAAAAAACCCTGATTTTTTCAACCCACATCATGCAAGAAGTCCAAGCGATCTGCACCCGGGTATTGATCATCAACAATGGAAAAATAGTTGCTGATGATCCAATTGAAGCTTTGCAAGCCCGCATCAAAGGTGAATCGGTGGTTACGGTACAGTTTGCCGAGTCGGTAAAAATGGCGCTATTGCTTGGAATTGATGGCGTTCGGCAAGTAAAAGACCTGGGGGATAAGCGCTGGCAATTATTGGCGGAAGTAGAAACAGATATTCAACCGGCAATTTTTCATTTTGCGGTAGAACATAAGCTTACACTCCTCGAAATGAAGAAAGAAGTGGTAAGCGTAGAAGAAGTATTTCAAAAATTGACTGGTAAATCATGAAGAAGGGGACGCTATTTATTCTTGTAATGGTATTGCTGACTTCGAGTTTGCTGGCTCAGGATAGTATTCCGATGCGTTCCTCGTTTGTTTTTAGAGATGGATTTTACCGCAACATTCAAGAATGGCAAACCAACCGGCCTTCTTTTCCCTGGAAAGGAACCCGAATGCTGGGGGTGATGCAGTTCGTGAATCAGCAGGTAGAACTAAAGGCGGTTCAACTGCCCAATGGAAAAATGTTGCCGCTTGATTCTTTGTGGGGTTTGTGTTGGAACGGTCGTCCCTTTATCCGTATTCCTCGCGATAGCATCAATCGGGAGCTGGCTATTTTTACCCGATTGTATTACTTAGGGAACATCAGTTATTACAAATACGAGACCGAGATAACTCGAGAAATAGAGATAACCGCTTATAATCCATTGAATGGTTTGCCGTTCCGTAAAGGGAAAGTAAAACGGGAATTTAAAGAGCAAAAAGAAAAACTTTTGCGCTATAAAACAGGTGAGATAGGAACCTTCACTCCGGAAGTGTTGGCTAAGTGGACTGCTGACCTTCCCGAAATTTCTCGTGCGGTACGGTTGATTCAGCCCGATGATCCCAAAGATAGGATGTACCGAGCCATTCTTGCTTTCAATGAACGCAAACCGGTTTATGTACGCCTGATCCTTCCCAACAAAAAACATTGATTTAAAAATTTGTCATTCACTACCATGATCACCATTTTAAGTAAAGAGATCAGTGCATTTTTTAGTTCTTTGATTGGCTATATTGTCATCGGGATCTTCCTTGTTGTATTGGGATTGATCCTCTTTGTTTTCCCAGATACCAGTATTTTAGATTACAACCATATCACACTGGATCCGCTTTTTGAAGCTGCTCCCCTGGTTTTTGTGTTTTTGATTCCAGCCATTACGATGCGGATGTTTGCTGAAGAGCAACAAGCCGGAACCTTGGAGTTGCTGGCGACTAAACCGCTGCGCGAGATCGACATTATTTTGGGGAAATTCCTGGCTTCGCTGTTGCTGGTTGCCATTGCTTTACTGCCTACCTTGCTGTACTATTATACCGCTTATCAGTTGGGATCGCCCCGTGGAAATATTGATGGGGGGGCAGTAGCAGGATCGTACATTGGCTTACTGTTGTTGGCGGCTATATTCACCGCCATCGGCATTTTTGCGTCATCACTGACCAGTAGCCAAATTTTGGCATTTTTGATCGCTTCGGCCGGTTGTTTGTTTTTTTACTATGGCTTCTATTATTTTAGCAAACTCCCCATTTTTCAAGGTATTGGCGATGACCTAGTACAGATGTTGGGCATCGATTACCATTATAACTCGATCAGTCGCGGATTGATTGATACTCGGGATGTCATTTACTTTATCACCATTACCGGTCTTTTTTTGATGTTTACCTTGGTGTCTTTGGAACGCCGTAAATGGTAGGTAGGCATTCTTACTCAATCAATTAAAAAAAGCTGAAAGCATAATAAACATGGCGCAAACCAATAAGAAAACACAATCTCTCGTCCAACTGGCCTTGTTTTTGGGAATTGTGGTTTTGCTCAACGTGCTCGCCAATGCGCGCATTGGTGGGCGTTCGCTCTATGCTGTACTGGATTTGACTCAAGACAAGCATTTTACGCTTACCGATGGTACCCGCAAGTTGTTGCGTGACCTGGATGAAGTGGTCTATATCAAAATATTACTAGAAGGAAAGTTCCCGGCAGGATTCAAACGACTACAAAACAGTACCCGCGATATACTCGCCGATTTTCATGCGCAAAACAGTTATCTGGAATATGCTTTTGAAGACCCAACTGCCGGTAGCGCCAAAGAAAACAAAGCTCGACTCGAGGAACTCCGCAAAGATGGCGTAGCTCCGGTTTCTTTGACCCTGAAAGTCAATGGTGAAACTACGCAACGCCCCGTTTTTCCGTATGCCATCATCAATTATAAAGGACGAACCTTGGCCGTCAACCTACTGGAAAATGAAATTCCTGGCGTTCCTGACGAAGTGGTGCTGAACAACGCCATCGGCTTATTGGAATACAAATTGGCCGATGGTATTCAAAAACTCCAAAGAGCGACCAAACCAGCAGTTTTATTTACCGCCGGACATGGGGAACTCAACTTTATGGAAACGGCGGATTGGGAAAAAACCTTGCGCAAATCTTATCTGAGCGGTCGGGTTAATTTGGATAGCTTGGTTCGGATCAATCCCAAGGAAATTGCGGTACTGATCGTCGCCAAACCTAGAACTTCTTTCTCCGAGAAAGACAAGTTTAAGATGGATCAGTATGTGATGAATGGTGGTAAGGTGGTCTGGCTCATCGATAAAATTGCTATGGATTTGGATAGCCTGACGGGGCGAAAGGATTATATTCCGACGGAATACGATTTAAAATTGGATGATTTGCTGTTTCGCTATGGTGCCAGGATTCAACCTGATTTGGCCTTGGATTTTCAGTGTACAACGATCAAACTGGTGACTGGTAGGCTGGGCTCGGCGCCGCAATTTACGCCATTTAATTACCCCTACCACATAGTTTCCATCCCCCAGAGTAACAACCCCATCGTCAAGAGTTTGGCACCAGTAAATTTCCTTTTTGTGAATACCATTGACACACTGCGCACCAAAACGCCAGTCAAAAAGACCATACTTTTATCAACGACGGAAAAAAGTCGCCTGCAGTTTTTACCACTGCGGATGAACTTTGATTTTTTGAAATACGAACTGGATCCCACCAAGTTCAACAAAGGACCTCAAGCGCTGGCTGTTTTGCTAGAAGGGGAGTTTTCATCGCTTTTTGAAAACCGCATTTCAGCAGATATGGCTGATGGGCTCCAAAAAATTGGTGTGCCATTCAGACCCCTTAGCTTGCCTACTCGGATGATTGTGGTAGCTGATGGCGATATCGCAAAAAACAAATACAACCTGAAAAAACAGCAATATTCTCCACTGGGATACAATGAGTTTGTGGAATACCGTTTCGCCAATAAGGATTTTTTGATGAACTCAATCGAGTACCTTTTGGATGATAACGGAGTCATTGCCGCTCGAGGAAAGGATGTCAAACTGCGACTACTCAACACCAGTAAAGCCAAAAGCGAGCGCGAATACTGGCAGTTTGTAAACATCGGGTTACCCCTCATCGTATTGAGTATTTTTGGCGTTATTTACCAGCGTTTGCGTCGTCGCAGATACACCAAACCAAGCAAAGCATGAAACGGATCGGATGGTTGTTAGGCGGTTTTTTGATTTTGGGTGCATTGGCGGTTTATGCTTTCTTGCATCCCACCGATTCGGCAACGGAACGACTCAATAAGGAAAGAACTTTTTTCGTCAAAAATACCGATCAAATAGCCAAGGTATTTTTGGCTTTCCGGGATGGAGAAACGGTCACCTTGCAACGCGAAGGAGCAATTTGGCGCTACAACAAAAAATATGTAGCCCGCCCCAATGCAATCGATAACCTGTTGGATGCCATCCGCAGAATAGAGATCAAATTTAAACCTTCAAAAGCGGCTTTGCCTCAAATGGTTAGCAACCTGGCTACTGATGGCATCAAGGTGGAATTGTATGATCAAAAAAGCAACCTCCTACGTGCTTATTATGTAGGTGGAGGCACCCAAGACGAACGCGGTACTTATGTCATCAACGAAGGCTACAACCAACCTTATGTGGCGCATTTGCCGGGCTGGGAAGGTAATCTGCGTTTTCGCTACAGCTTAAAAGGCGAAGATTGGCGTGACAACTCCATTTTTCAAGAAAATCCCGAACAAATTCAATCCGTAAGCATCGAGTATCCAAAGCAGAAAAACAAATCATTTCGATTGGAAAAAACAGCCGAAGGCTATGCGGTTATGCCTTTTTACAGCATTACTCCACAGATTAAAAAACCTACGGCACCGGGTAAAGTTGAAGCGTTTTTGATCGGTTTTGAACACATCCAGGCGGAAGGTTTTGAAAATGGCAATCCCGGGCGCGACTCGGTCAATCAATTGGTTCCTTTTTCGATCATTACGACCACCAATCAGCAAGGAAGCAAAAAATGGGTTAAATTGTATCCAATTGTAAATCAAGGAGCCGAAGATCCCAAAACCGGAAAATTATTAGGCGGACAAAGCGTAGAACGCTATCTTGCCGAAATCAATACCGGCGATTTTATGCTGGTTCAAGATCGGGTTTTTCGAAAGTTGTTGTGGGGCTACGATTTCTTTTTTTGAAGTCCATCAAACAAAAACCTTTTATGAAACTTTCCCTATCCAAGCTGTTTGTCTTTGGCAGTGCTATTTTATTGCTCAGTGCAGCTGCTTATTCCTCCAAACCTCAATGGGGCTTTTTTGGCCATCGCCGCATCAACCGTTTAGCGGTTTTTAGTTTGCCGGCTGCGATGATTCCTTTTTTCAAAAAAAACATTGAATACCTGACCGAACATGCTGTTGACCCGGATAAACGGCGTTATGCAACCCGTTTTGAAGCGCCCAGGCATTTTATCGACTTAGATCAATATGGAACACCGCCTTTTGAACAACTGCCGCGCAATTGGAATGAAGCACTGGCTCAGTACACCCAAATTAATGGCATAACCGCAGCTGGAGATACGATAACCATAATAGGAGAGGGGGTTACCAAAAGAGAAGGCGCTTTTCTGCTCGCGGTGGATTCTACACAGCAGAACTGGCCAAAAAAAGGCATTCCTTGGAAAGCTTACCAATTCTTTTTTGACAAAACTATTTTACCTTTATACTACGAAGAGGAAACCAATTTTGATGTTGAACCCTTGGCAAAATTACTTGGCCAAAGCCCACCCGTGGTAAAACTTTATGCCATTGACCATCTTTCACAACACGGCATTTTGCCTTATAATCTATTACGGGCTTACCGCCGACTAACCGAGGCTTTTTTTCAAAAAAGCCCCAGCGCTATTTTGCGTTTGAGTGCAGAAATGGGGCATTACGTGGGCGATGCTCATGTGCCCTTGCATACCACTAAAAATTACAACGGTCAGTTGACCAATCAAATCGGTATCCACGGTTTTTGGGAAAGCCGCATTCCAGAATTATTTGCCGATGATCGGTACGACTTTTTTGTTGGTCAAGCACAATACATTAAAGATCCCAATGCCTTTTTTTGGAAAATCACCGAAGACAGCTATCAGTTGGTTGATAGCGTATTGCTGATTGAAAAAAGGTTAAGTCGTACTTTTTCACCAGATCAGCAGTATTGCTATGAAGAGCGGCTGGGTGTTACGATTCGAACCCAATGCCGTGCCTATGCTGAAGCATTTCAACAATCCATGCAAGGGATGGTAGAAAACAGGATGCGCGCCACTATTATCGATGTAGCCAGCGTGTGGTATTCCGCTTGGGTAGATGCGGGGCAACCTGATTTGCGCAAATTGTTGAACCCCCAAGATGATAAAGAAGAACAAGAACAGCTTAAGGCCTTGCAGGCGGCTATCCAGAAAGGGCGTCCAATTGGGCGCGAACATGAATAGCGTAGGTGCTTAGCAAAGATTGATTCTGTGGAAGAATCGCTTATATTCGCAGTTTGTTGTATTTTAGATTCATGAATCAAAAACAACCTGCATTGTTCGATATCAGAAATATTACCGATGAATTAACATCGGTGGAGCGTTTATTCGGGTTGATTGGGTATCCGCTATCGCATTCTTTTTCGAAAAAATATTTCAGTGAAAAATTTTTGAAGCAGGGGATAACCGATTGCCATTATGAATTGTTTCCTCTGGAGCGAATTGAGGAATTTGAGATTTTAACCTCGAGCTTCCCCAACTTGTGCGGGTTAAATGTCACTATCCCCTATAAACAGCAA
>JBBRGN010000218.1:0-8402 GCA_038240665.1 Chitinophagales bacterium
ATAAGATTGAGGTGATAATAGTACGCTTGGTGCGACGAGAGCTGCTTGGCTCAAAAAGAACTCTTTGTTTTTAATCTCCAGCGCGCTCCCATCGCACCAACTCTAGTTTTTTTTCAGGTTTACTTTTAGTAGTCGATGGTCTTAAAAAGCAAACCCTTTTTTTCCTTACTATTTAGTAAAAAAAAATCTACACATTACAAAAAGCATGAACAAATAAGTTATGCATTAATTAACAATATGAATCCAATCCACTCAGGCATGAAAAATTAACGCATAGGTAAAAAAAACAAATGAACTAAAGTTATAACACATTAATAAGCAATAATTTAGCTACAAGCTACCACTCCCTCGAATTTTCCTACCGTTCCATTAATGGTCTTCAAAACTTAGCAAATAAATAGCCTAATTGTCGAGTATTTTTTTATCTTTATCAGTAATATGCTTAAAGCAATACCTTGAAGAGATGAACCGAAAGCACGAGATGAACGATTTGGTTACAACGTACGAAGCCATGATGGAGCGAGGAGTGACCGTTTTTTTAGAAGAAAAAGCATATCAGCAGTTGATTGACTTCTACGAAGAGGAAGAACAATATGATAGGGCTTTAGAGGTTACAAGCCAAGCTATTCGAGATTACAGCTATTCTGTTGAATTTTATCTAAGACAAGCTGAATTACTCCTCTTTTCTAATCGCGAACTAGAAGCCATCGATGTATTAGAACAAGCTGCCATCCTTTCGCCCAATAACATCGAAGTAGTTTTACTTACTGCCCAAGTGCTTGGTTCGATCGGACAATTTGCGGAAACTGTTTCTTTGTTGGAAGAAGCCATGTGCCTTGCGAAGGCATCTGAGGTAGCCAGTGTTCATCTAACCCGTGCCACAATTTTAGAGTTTCAAGGCAATTATGAGGCCATGTTCTACGACCTGAAAATAGCCGTAGAAATTGACCCTACTTACCGGGAAGCCCTTGAAAAATTATGGATTTGCATCCATTTTCAAAAAAGGTACGAGGAAAGTTTGGTCATCCATGAAGCCTTGCTTGATAAGGATCCCTATTCCAGCATGGCATGGTTCAATTTAGGACACACCCAATCTTATCTTGGGAATTATGAACAAGCGCTAGAAGCATTTGAATTCGCCAGCTTGACTGATGAGAGCTTTGAAGCTGCTTATCGGGAACGGGCTGAATTGTATTTTGAGCTTCAACAATACGCCAAAGCGTTGGAATGTTTTCAGGAAATCCAGGAGTTGTTTCAGGTTGATAGCGAGTTGTACATGAGAATCGGTCAGTGTTGTTTGTCTTTAGGAAAACACACCATGGCGCGTAAACATTTGCGCAATGCGCTAAAACTGGAACCGCTTCAAGATGAGGTGCTCTATCATTTGGGCGAAACTTACATTGCCGAAGAACAATGGCGCACTGCCATTCATTTCTTTGAAAAAGCAATCCATGTTGATGATTGTCGGGAAGAATACCATGCTGCTTTAGCGCAGACCTACTACCGCATTGGTGAACTAGCGAAAGCAATGGATCATTTTGCTCAAGCTACGGAAATAGCTCCTGAAGAAGCTTGTTATTGGCAACAATATGCCGTTTTTTTAATGGAGACCGAGCAATATGAAGAAGCCTTGGAGGTATTGGATCTTGCTGAAGATACGGCTATTAGTTCTGAATTATTGTACTGCCGTATCGCTTGTCTGATAGTGGATGGGCAGCGCCAAGAAGGGCTCTTTTTATTGGGAGAAGCCCTCGAAGAAGACTATGATATGCATCCTATCCTTTTTCAATTAGCGCCAGCACTGGGTAAAGATCGCGAAGTGGTATCTTTGGTTAGTGCTTACCATCAAGACTAGTTCGCAAACCATGAGTTTATAAGTTTAGCGCTGGTATGGGAATAAAAATTGGGCATTTTAGGTCACCGTTTATTCCCACACCAATTCTAAAATCAGGATTTAAAAAATGACGCGCTTTTCACTCGTCATTTTTTTATGCTGTTTCACCTTCTGCGTACAAAGCGGCACCCACAATGCCCGCATTATTGAGGAGTTTTGCGGGCGTTACAGGGGTATTTACTTTCAAAAAATGACCAAATTCTTTAAAATCCTTGCTGGCTCCGCCGCCGAGGATAAAAAGATCCGGGGTAAAAAGTCGCTCCAAATGCTGTAAGTATTCCGAAAACCGCTCTGCCCATTCCTTCCAACTTAATTTTTCATCATCTTTGACTTTGCTAGAAGCATATCGCTCAGCGATACGTCCGTGCATGATGAAATGGCCAAATTCGGTATTGGGAACCAATTTTCCATCTATAAACAGCGCCGAACCCAATCCTGTACCAATGGTAATCAAAATGACCACTCCTTTGGCGTTATCGCCGCCCCCAAATTTTATTTCACCGATCCCGGCCGCATCGGCATCATTAAGCACTTTAACGGTACAGCCTGAAGCCTCACTCAATTCTTGCTCTATGTTGTGTCCAATCCATGACTTATCGATATTGGATGCCGAACGTGCTTCTCCATACTTTACAATCGCTGGAAAACCACAACCTACCGGACCTTTGTATTTCAATTTTTTTACCAACTTGGCAAAGGTAGTGGCTACGCCTTGGGGAGTCGCCCCTTCTGGAGTATCTAAACGGATGCGATCGCCAATCAATTTTCCGGTAGTAACGTCCACCAAAGAACCCTTGATTCCCGAACCTCCTATGTCTACGCCAAGAATGTGCTGTGTTTTCATATTTGGATATTAAAAGCGAATTGTATTGATTTTACTGGGGCTTTAGGTAATGGGACAATGGGACAGAGTACCCGTATTGGCATTCTTCCCTACTTGATTACCCGAATTTTCATGTGAACATCTGTTTTTGGTCGATCAGCGGTACCTACTTCGGCATTTGCAATTTTATCAATCACTTCTAAGCCTTTGATCACTCTTCCAAAAACCGTGTAGTCGCGATCCAAGAAAGGCGTACCGCCCATTTTGAAATAAGCATCACGTTGCGCAGTACTGTACCTAAAACCTTTACGGCCTTCGATTTGATCCAAAGTAGCTGCATTTACTGGTCTTCCTTGTACAATGTAATATTGCGAGCCCGAAGATTTTTTAGTCGGGTTTACGGCATCCCCAGTACGAGCGGCAGCAAGCATCCCTTTGACATGAACCAAGGTGTCGACAAATTCTGCGTCAACCAAATAATCCGGACCACCATTGCCCAAGGGCTGACCTGATTGAGCGTTGCGCGATTGCGGGTCGCCACCCTGAATCATAAAACCATTGATCACGCGATGAAAAATTAAACCATCATAATATTGTTGATCTGCTAACTTCAGGAAATTGTCGCGGTGCTTAGGGGTACCGTCAAAAAGTTGAACCAGCATGTTTCCGTATTCGGTCTCGATTTCTACCAAACAGCGTTCAGGAGCTTTGATGAGCAAATTGGTTTTAAGTACCTTTTTTTTCTTCCCATCTAGCGCTGTTAAGCTGACTTGATAATTCCCGGAAGCTTTGTATTCATGTTTTGGAGCAAATTCGCTTGATGATACGCCGTCGCCAAAATCCCATTTGTATGCTGTTGCTTTTTGAGAGTTGTTGGCAAAAGCAATTTCTACCGGGGCATGATCGTCCCCGCTGGTTGTAAAGGAGGCGATTGGTCGAGAACAGTTGGCCAACAAGAGACTTATTGCCGTAAAGATTACAAAGTTAATTCGCTGATTCATTGGTTTTGCTCAGGTTTTTTTACCCTTTCAATTTAATAAGTAATGGTACAATATTAATCCAAAATCCGCACTTGCATTTGGACATCTTCTTTGGGGCGATCCTGTTTATCGCGAGGTAGCTGTGCAATGCGCTCCATTATTTTCATGCCCTCAATTACTTCGCCAAAGACAGTATAGTCATCATCCAACCAGGGTGCTCCCCCAATTTTTTTATACAGCTGCCGCTGAGCTGTATTGTATTTGATCCCTTTTTCTTTTTCCCATTGATTGAGTTCTTTATCCGACACCGGTTTTCCAATGACTATAAAAAAAACCGATCCCGAAGATTGTTTACCGTTGGCAATCGCGGGTTTCATCATCGATACAGCTCCTCGTAAATGCGGAGCACCAATTTCAGGCGCTAGTTCATATCCTGGCCCACCGTTGCCCAAAGAAAATCCACGCTTACTTTTGCGGGAATAAGGGTCCCCGCCCGCAATAATAAAGCCTGGTACAACTTTATGAAACAACAAACCCTGATAAAAACCCATGGTTGTTAATTGTAGAAAATTGTCGCGATGATGGGGCGTTGTATTGTAAAGCATTACACGGATCGGACCAAACTTTGTTTCGATTTCAATGTAAGTTTTTGGATCACGCTCGCAAGTCAACAATAGTACCAGCGAAAAAAAGAGGCCAAAAATGAACTTGGTTTTCATCGCTTTATTATTCAATCTTGATATTGCTCTACCTATTTTATTCCTCCTCTTCGCTTTCCAATCCTCCATTTTCTACTTCCAATTCCCGAAAATAATGAATGGCCTTCGTTTTCAGGTAATGTTCTTGATGCTCCAATCCTTCTGCTCTTAGAGGAGTCAGCTTTTCATAATGCGGCCAACCGTCGGCGTCTCTTCCTACAAATCCGAAATAGCCGTCATAGCTCAAAAGCCGGCAAACAGCGATGTGCATGAGGTCTTGTTTTTCTTCCTTGGTGAAGTTTTTTTTCCACCGACCCAGTTCCTGAATTCCAATCAAAAAAAGAATTCCATTGAGATCTGGTAATACTTCATGTTCAGTGACTTTTTTTACCAAATGCTGCACCCGCAACCATTCAAAATCAATTTCCCAATCCTCCATGCAGCTTCTTTTTCTTGATTTTTTTTTGCAGCGCAAAGATAAAGAATGTAAGGAATGATTCAACTATAAGACACTATTCTTCTCTGGAAGTAGCGGAAATTCGCTTAGCGCGCAAAGAAGGAGGTATAGAGGCCAATAAACCTATCGTTAAAACCGTCGCTGCAACTACCATGAAATCAAAAATTCTGATGCTAATCGGGTAAGAATCAATGATGAATGCTCCGGGGATAGAAACAATGCCAAAGTTTTTTTGAATAAAATAGATGGAAAGGGCAATCACAATGCCGGAGATTACGCCGATACAGCTGAGGAGCAATCCTTCATTTAAAAAAATATTTTGTACCGTTTTATCCAAAGCACCCATTGATTTGAGGATGGCGATGTCTTTCTTTTTTTCCAAAACAATCATCCACAAAGCGCCGATCAGATTAAAGGCTACCAATAAAAGCATCAAACTTACGATGGCAAAGCTCATCCATTTTTCCAATTGCATCAATTTCATAAAAGCTTCTTCTTGGGCATAACGGTTTTTTACCACCAGATCTTTCCCTACGATTTGCTGAATCTGAGCAACCACTTGCGGGTTATTGGCACCTGCGCGAAGATGTACCTCAAGCGAACTTAATCCATCCGGTAAGGCAAGTAGCTCTCTAGCAAACTCTAAACTGGACAGTACGTATTGCTGATCAAATTCTTGGGGTATGACGAAAGTTCCCGCCGGATAAGCAATGCCTTTGCGAAATTGCGTTTCAAAAGGGCCAGTTTGTTTGCGTTTAGGCAGGTAAACGATAAGTGGTGTAATGAAATTTTCCACATTGACGGAGAGTTTGTTGCGCATACCCAAACCCAATACTGCCATTTCTACATTTCTATTCCGCAGTTGATATTGCCCTTCTTTTACCGTAGAGTCAATGCCCGTCACCGTTGCGAATTGATCGTCGACACCCTTGAGCATGCCAAAATCTTGTTTGTTGTCGTATTCAAAAAAAGCCACTTCTTCGAGGGTTTGTGAGATGGCAGCCACGCCATCCAGTCCACGCAATTTTTTCAATGCCGCTTCATCCATCGCAAAAGTCTTCCCCCGCAAAGGCGTAATTTTGATGTCGGGATTAAAATTGCTATAAAGAGAGGTGATAAGGTCTTCAAACCCATTAAAAACGGACAATACCAGAATCAGCGCGGCAGTACCCATGGCAAGTCCAAACACAGCAATCCCCGTAATCAGGTTGATGATGTTGGTTGATTTTTTTGCAAATAAATATCGGCGGGCAATCCGTAATGCAAGGTTCATTTTTTCACTTATTATCTCACTGCATTAAAAGTCATTTCCATGCGGCTATTGACGTTGAACGTAGAAACGTTGCCAATATAAAAAAGGATTTCGAGCTTGAAGCGTTCTTTGGCCAAGGTTCTTCGCGCGTTGCCTTCCGTAGGGATCAAACGGATCCGGCCACCAGAGCGATTGAGGATGTTTTCGGCATAAAAAACTTCATCTGCTGGCGTACAAACTGCCGATCCTTGTCTACAAACTCGGACAGAAACTTCGCGGACGAAATTAAAATCAGTGCTACTGTCGAGGGAATAGATCGTAGCTGCAGTTGGTAAAATACCAGTAATTGTAGTTGTATCAGTAGCGGCATTTTTCAAGTAGAAAGCAATATTAGAAGGTATGTTATCCAATTCAAAAACCCTTGGTAAAATACCGCTGAGTCCTGCAGGGAGGATAAACGTAATATTTGGAAAGGACATTTCAAAAACTTTTTGTCGCTGGTCTCCTTTGCAAGAAATCAAAAACAAGGGAAAAAACAACAATAGAATCAAGTAACGCATAGTCGTTCCATTTTTAGAATTGTAAAGAACAGCAATTAAACGCTTGAATTGCCCAACTCTTTATCCAAACTTAGTAATTTCGGCAGGCAATTTATAGCAAAAAATCTTTGAATTGTCGGCTACCTCCACGCATTTCTAGATTTCAACACAACAACAATGGGTCAGCAAAAGGTATTGCCTACAGACAACGACGAGCAAAAACGCCAATTCATCCATGCTTTGCTGCGGGACATGGAAGCCTTAGAATACATGCTTCACCATGATTGGTTTGAAAAAGGCATTACCCGTATTGGCGCGGAACAAGAGTTGTGTTTGGTAGATAGAGCCAATTTCAAACCCGTGCCTATAGCGATGGAGGTCATTGAAAAAATGCCCAATTGTCCTTGGTTAGATACGGAATTGGCGCGTTTCAACCTTGAGATCAATCTCGATCCCCGCGAATTTGTAGGCACTTGTTTGCGGGATATGGAAACCGAGAACAGTCAAAAACTAGAACAAATCCGCTCAACTCTTGGGGGATTTAATGCAGAATTGATTTTAACCGGAATTTTAGCAACCATCCGCAAACACGACCTAGAACGCCACAACCTCACGCCCAAAGTCCGTTACCAATTGCTGATTGACGCGATGAGCTCCCAACTCTTGGGGCAAGCTTTTGAATTGCGGATGCGGGGGATTGATGAACTGCTGGTGCGACACGATACGCCGCTGCTGGAAGCCTGCAACACCAGTTTTCAGGTACATCTCCAGGTAAGCCCCGACGATTATGCGCAATTTTACAATACTGCTTTAGCGCTTACCGGTCCCATCATCGCCATAGCAGCCAACTCTCCCATTGTTTTTGGTCGGCGACTTTGGCATGAAAGCCGCATTGCTTTGTTCCAACAAGCACTGGATGTGCGTACCACGCATGATCACTTGCGGGAAAGAAGCCCCAGGGTAAGCTTTGGCAACAGTTGGATTGAGCATTCGGTGTTGGAGATTTTCCGCGAAGACCTGGCCAGGTTTCGGGTGCTGATCTGCGGCAATACCGATGAAGATGCCATTGCTTTGGTTGCCAAGGGCAAAGCGCCTAGGTTGGAAGCCTTGCGTTTGCACAATTCCACCATTTATCGCTGGAACCGTCCCTGTTACGGCATCAGTCCGAACGGGCAACCGCATTTGCGCATTGAAAACCGGGTTATTCCGGCCGGGCCTTCCTCCGTAGACCAAATGGCCAATACCGCACTCTGGCTTGGAGCAATGATGGGTTATGCCAGTCAAGTCCCAAATTTAACCCAACGCCTTTCTTGGGAAGACGCACGCGGCAATTTTGAGAAAGCCGCTCGTTTTGGCATTGATTCTAAGTTTTCGTGGTTTGGAGATAAAAAAATCACCGCCGCGGATCTTGTTCTTCAGGAGATTTTGCCCATGGCGCGACTGGGCTTACAACAGCAAAAAATTGACAGCACAGACATCGACAATTACCTAGGCGTCATTGAAGAACGCGCCAAACGTTATATGAACGGTGCCATTTGGCAACTGAAAGCGTACACCAAACTAAAAAAAGAAACCCGAGCCGATGAGGCGCTGCCTATTCTAACTGCTGCAATTATCCAAAATCAACAACAAAATAAACCTGTGCACGATTGGCCCATCCCTGAATTGAGTGAATTTGCCGGTTATCGTCCTTCCCAGTTGCGGGTGGAGGAATTTATGGAAACTGACCTTTTTACCGTCCATCCCGATGACCCCATCG
>JBBRGN010000219.1:0-8396 GCA_038240665.1 Chitinophagales bacterium
AGCTACATGACGAGCAGCGTTGATCATTGCCGCCGTCATTGTGACGCGGAACATGTCTACTTCTTCCACAAAAATTTCCTTTACCCCAATCGAAGTTTCATGCACGATCGAAGTACCCGGGAAAAGCGAGGCCGTATGACCATTGTCACCTAAGCCTAAGAAAATGAGATCCAATTCAAGCGGATTTCCTGCGCCAAAAAAAGCGCGAATCTGGGCATCGTAAGTCGCTGCGGCCTCGGCAGGAGGCAAATTGACTGGCGTGATGAAAATGTTTTGTGTCGGTAGGGCTACTTTGTTCAGCAGGATGTTTTTAGCCACCAAGGCGTTATTGCGTTCATCATCCAGCGGTACACAGCGTTCATCTCCCCAAAATACATAGGTATGCTCCCAAGGGATCTGCTCGTTGTAGGGTGCAGTAGCCAGCAGCGCGTGCAATTGTCCGGGTGTACTACCCCCAGAGAGGGCGATGCTAAACCGCCCTCTCTTTGTTACTGCTTCGTTGGCCAATAGCACAATTTGGCGAGCTACTGTTTCAAAAAGCAGGGTAGTGGTATCAAAAACATAGATGTTGTCTTGCCTATTCATTCCTAGTTGTAATTATAAAGGTTCCGCGATCCAGTGGTGGCCATCTCTGGCAACCAAAGTTTCCGCTTCTTCTGGTCCGTCGGAACCGGCGGCGTAGTTGGGGAAGGTAGAAGATGGATTACTTTCCCATTTGTTGATGATGGGCATGATGAGTTCCCACGCTGCTTCCACCTGATCGGCGCGCATAAACAAGGTAGCGTCGCCTTCCATTACATCCAGCAACAAGGTTTCGTAAGCTTCGGGGGTGCCCTTGGTATACGTATCGCTGTAGTCAAACTTCATGTTGACCGGATTAAGCAACATCTTCAAACCGGGTCTTTTGGCCAAAAACTTGAGTTTGATCCCCATCGTTGGTTGAATATTCAAAATCAAACTATTGGGCTGCCAGTTGTCGGTAGCTTCGTTGGGGAAAGACTGGTGCGGAACTGGGCGAAACTGGATTGTGATCACAGAAATCGACTCGCTCATGCGTTTGCCACTGCGCAAGTAAAAAGGAACACCCTGCCAACGCCAGTTGTCAATGAAGAATTTTATCGCCGCAAAAGTATCGGTGTTGGATTCGGGTTTTACATCGGCTTCTTCCCGGTAGCCAGGTACTTTGTTGCCTTGCATCCAACCTTCCGCATATTGACCGCGTACCGCGTTTAGGTGAATTTCATCGCGTTTGAATTCGCGCATGGCATGTAATACATCCACTTTGCGGTTTCTTACTTCATCGGCGTCAAATGAAACGGGTGGTTCCATGGCGATCAAACAGAGCAATTGTAGCAAGTGGTTTTGAATCATATCGCGGAGTGCGCCTGATGTTTCGTAGTAATTCCCACGGTTTTCTACGCCCAGTTTTTCCGATACCGTGATTTGTACATGATCGATGTAATTGCGGTTCCAAATGGGTTCAAAAAGCGCATTGGCAAAACGGAATGCCATGATGTTCTGTACTGTTTCTTTACCGAGGTAGTGGTCGATGCGGTAGATTTGACTTTCTTCAAAAATGGCGCGTAGGGCAGCGTTTAGTTTTTTGGCGCTCTCCAAATCATGACCAAAAGGTTTTTCCACGACCAATCGACTGCGTTGGCGGTCTTTACCCAGTCCTGCTTTGCCGATTTTTTCGGAAATCGGCTCCATAAACTGCGGGGGTACAGCTAAGTAAAAAATGTGGTTGGATTTGGTACCCCATTCAGATTCCAGCTCTTGCAGCCTTTTTTTGATGTCATTGAACGTCTCATCGGAGCCATAATCCGCTTTCTTGTATTCAATGAGTTTGGAAAACTGTTCCCATTGTTCGGGTACGGTTTTACCACTACGAGAAAACTTGTCCACGCCATCTTTAAAATGTTGGCTGAATTCCTCAGGACTCATTTCAGTCCTTCCCAAGCCAATCATCTTAAAGTTTTCAGGCGTCCATTTATCCAAAAACAGGTTGTAAATCGCGGGCATCAATTTGCGTTGGGCAAGGTCGCCACTTGCACCGATGATGATGACAACCGTAGGATCGATTTTTATATTGGTGTTCATTTGTAAGGTGATTTTTAGTGATTCCAATGGGTGTGGAAAGTACCTGTTTGGTCAATTCGTTCGTAAGTATGTGCGCCGAAATAGTCGCGTTGCGCTTGGATCAAGTTGGCTGGTAAGCGCTCGTGTCGGTAAGCATCGTAGTACACCAAGGAAGCGGAGTAAGCCGCAAAGGGGATCCCCAAGCCAATGGCAGTTTGAAGTACTGAGCGCATATCTGCTTGAAGACCGTCAATGGTTTTCGCCAAAGAAGCATCCAAAAGTAAATTCGCCAACTGATCATCTTTGGCAAAAGCAGCACGAATGTCCTCCAACAAAGCGGCACGAATGATACAACCTCCCCTCCAAATACTGGCAACTTGGTGTAGTTGCAACTCAAATTTGTAGGTTTCAGAAGCTTTTTTCAACAGCGCCAAACCCTGGGCATAAGTAGTGATCATGGCAAAATGGAACGCTTTTTCCAAAGTGTCGATCAAGGCTTTTTTATCCAAAGGAGCGGAAGCAGGAGGGCCACTAAGGATTTTAGCGGCCATTTCGCGTTCTGTTTTTAGTCCCGACATATAACGCATCATCACTGAGGTGTCAATTGCTGGAATAGGAACTGCTTGATCCAGCGCATCATTGGAAGTCCAAGCACCGGTACCTTTTTGGCGGGCAGCATCCAGGATCATATCGACCAAATGATTTTTCGTCAATTCGTCTTTTTGAGTAAAGATATCGGCAGTGATTTCGATCAAAAAAGACTGAAGCGGACCTTGGTTCCAAGTATGGAATACAGTATGTAACTCCTCATTGGTCAATTGAGCCCCTTCTTTTAAGAGATGGTAGGTTTCAGAAATCAATTGCATCAAGGCATACTCTATACCATTGTGCACCATTTTTACATAATGACCAGCCGAACCCCAGCCCAACCAAGCCACGCAAGGCTCGCCATTGACCTTAGCCGACACTGCTTCCAACATCGGCGCCAAACGCTTGTAGGCTTCTTTGTCGCCGCCAGGCATGATACTGGGGCCAAAACGGGCGCCCGATTCGCCACCTGATACGCCGATGCCAACAAAATGGAGGTTGTCTTTTTTGAGTCGCTCCACCCGCACATTGGTATCGGTAAAGTGGGAGTTGCCACAATCCACTAAAAGATCGCCGGGTTCCAATAGTGGCTTGAATTCCTCGACCACTGCATCAACGATGGGCCCAGCAGGAACCAGCATCATGATCACCCTTGGTGTCTCTAATGCTTGTACAAATTCAGCAACAGTTCGCGCGCCAAAAATTTCGCGTTCGCCAGCTTCTTTTTCCAGCGCTTCTACCTTGCTCAGGTCTTTGTCGAAACCCGCTACAGCAAATCCGTGATCGCTCATGTTGAACAGGAGGTTGCGCCCCATGGTTCCGAGACCAATCATGCCGTAGTCGTACTTTTTATCCGTCATGGTTAAAAGGATTTTTTAGGGTGTATCAGAATGTTTTTATTTTAGATTTTCTTTTTCCAAGGCAGCGATTTTTGCCAAACGTGCCATATGGCGCGCTTCATTGGAAAAATGCGCATTCAAAAAGGTAAAAACGATATCGTGCGCCAAAGCGATTCCAATCACCCGCTCGCCCATACACAACACATTGACATCGTCATGTTCCACTGCCTGACGAGCAGAGTAAGTATCATGGCAAACACCCGCGCGGATGTCTTTGAATTTGTTGGCGGCGATGCTTACCCCAACGGCGCTACCACAGATGAGGATGCCTTTTGCGGAAGTACCTTGCTGAATGGCTCTGGCCAAATCAGCAGCATGATCAGGATAATCAGTAGGCGCTTCGCTGTTGGTTCCCAGGTCGATGACCTCGTAACCTGCGTGGATCAGATCCTGGATGAGGATGGTTTTGTAGGGGAAGCCAGCATGATCTGAGGCGATGGTTACTTTCATTGGTTTTTCGCTTAAATGATCCCAGTCGATTTTTTGATTAAAGTTGGTTAGCAGAAGAATGATTGGCTCAAAAAATCTTTGTTTTTGATCTCAATCACGTCCGCCACATTAGCTCTTGTGATAACGAGCAAACGCCTATTCTACTTACAAGAAGTAATCAATGCAAAGAAAGTTTATTTTGAATTGTATAAACCGTAATGGTAACGACAATAAGTAAAAATTCTAGTTTTACCCTCGACTTAATGAGAAATGTTTTTGTTTTACCCTTCAGTAAACGGGTTTAACTTTTAATTTGCTCACTTTAAAGTAATCACATGCACTCAAAGATTGGTTATGTCCTCTGCATTTTGTTGTTTTTCTTTTCTTTACTGAATGCCCAAGGGCCGATAGATGGCTATTTAAAAGGCAAGGGGAACTTTGATCTGGCACCTTCGATCTCCAACAACGCTTCTAGTACCTTTCGTGGAGCAAAGGGTTCGCTATACAATTTTAGTTTTCGTTCCAATTTGGTGGGATTGTTTGGCGAATACGGGATTTCCAAAAATTTGGATGTAGTAGGCACGGCAGCTTACATCATCACGCCGACTCAAAGCGGATTTCAGGATGGCAGTATTTTTGCCAAATACCGTTTTTGGAAAAGTAACCTCGATAAACCTTTTCGGGTGCATGCTTTGGGAGCAATTGGCGCTAGCTTTCCTTTGTCCAATTACAAACCGATCGTTTCGGGCGCTTTGGGTACACGTGCTGTTAGCATTCCAGCCCGTTTTATTCTTCAGGTTGAAACGCCGGTTGGCTTGTTTGTCAATTTTACAACCGGCTATACTTGGCGGCTCGATCAGGTCTCGGTAGGTGATGTCCAAGACCTTCGACTCCTGCGACCCGATTATCAGGCTATTCGCCCAGCCCATTATTCGACTTACTTGCTAAAAATCGGGTTGCCTAAAGCTCATTACTATATAGATGCCTGGTTTGAATGGCAACGGACCCATGGTGGCAGCAATTACGCTGTTGATCAAATCGAATTCCCGCAAAATTATGGCGTTGATTACCAGCAGATCGGGGGAACTTTTTATTATTCCGAAAATCAAAAAGTAGGTTACTACCTCAGTTCGGCCGGCATTTTGGGTGGAAGAAATGTGAGTCAAGTATTTCGCATTACCTTAGGATTGGTAATAAAGCTTTAATGGGTATTAGAAAAGTGTAACCTGTACCATCCATCTCCCGTTTAAATCCAAATACACGCTAAAAACCAATAAATCGACATTCGATGCCAAAAAAGTGTTTCTTTTGCAGGATCATTCTACAAAACCCAATCGCATGTTTCTGTTTATAGGTCAAATTATCGATTTCATCCTCAAGATTGACGAACATTTACTCGATCTGGTCAACCAATATGGCAATCAGGTATACGTCATCCTTTTTGTGATCATTTTTGCAGAAACGGGGTTGGTAGTCACCCCTTTTTTGCCTGGTGATAGCTTGTTTTTTGCCGCAGGTGCATTGGCTGCGGCCAGTAAACTGGACATTAGAATCTTGATTGTTCTTTTTTTGATCGCCGCTATTTTGGGCAATATTACCAACTATGCGATTGGAAGGTACATCGGCCCACGTATTTTCCAGATCAAGAGCCGCTGGATCAAAATTGAATACCTGGAGCGTACTAAAGCTTTTTATGATAAATATGGGGTAACTGCCGTAGTTTTGAGTCGTTTTGTTCCTATTTTTCGCAGTTTTGTCCCTTTTGTAGCCGGAATTGGTCAAATGCCTTGGGGAACTTATGTTTTTTATACCATCTTGAGCGGCGTACTTTGGGTAATCCCGATTACGCTATTGGGTTATTTGTTTGGCGATCTTCCAATAATAAAACACAATTTCAGTTTAGCCATACTGGGCGTTATTGGCATATCTTTGCTGCCTGTAGTGGTTCAGGCTGCAATCAATTTTTTCAAAAAAAGCCTGAATAAGGCATTGTAGGAAAAACTCAACACCTTATTCTACCTTATTTACTTACATTCCCATTCCTTTACTTTAGAAACCACGTCGTTGGCAGCTTGGGAGTCCAGCTTAAAGTTGCGATCAGCAGTAATGGTCAGTTTGTAAGTACCCGTTGCCTCACAACTACTTCCCCAATCCCGAGAAACCGCCAGTTTGTAAGTACCTGAACTCGCAGTGAGGTAATCCTTTACTTTTTGTCCAGCGGTATTGGCATTGCAATCATTGACCGAGTTGCAACGCAGTTCCTTATTGGTTTTGGTAAATTGGTTCAAGCCACCTATGGCATCATCTTGGAAGTACAAAGCAATCTGCGCCGTAGAACCTTTAGAAACTTCGCTTACTGAAAAGGTCACTTTGGTGCCTTTGGCAAACTGCAACTCAAAAATATCTTGGCAGTTTTGGCCGGTAGCACATCTCCAACTAAAGACTTTTTCAAAGCTGTTGAACTCGCCCTCAAAACCCTTGGGATCGTCAGGAACAGTGGTTCCTATTGTGGGGGTGGTGACGCTGTCTTTTTTGCAGGAAAAAAACAAACAAGTAGCACCTAAAACTAAGATTGCCAGCAGCGAAAATCGAAGTCGAACAGCAGTTGGAAGTGAAAGAATAGACATGTTTGGAATCGGTTTTGGTTAAAAAATAGAAGTAAAAGGAATAATTCAAAGCGTATTTCGGTGCTGATTATTGTTTTTGCGGCGACGTTTTCACCGAAAAATGGCTTTTTTGGCCAAAAGATGGGCTTTCAAAAGGCATAAATCGCGTTTCATACAGTTATTCAAAAGAAATACACGGCGTGGAATGATCAGGTGATTTTTGTCCCTTTCTTTTTCTCTACTGCCTTACAAATCCTCGCCGTAGCAAATGGCTACGTCTTCGCTTTGGGCTTTGTCGGTCAAAAAAAGAAATTCGCTAAAATTTCACCTGCCCACCCCATGCTGTGTATAGCAGAAATGTAGATTTTACTACCTTTGGATAATCGAAACAAAATTAAATGGAACCTACTTTGAAACACTCTGAAACCTCAGACCAATTGTCGATGCGCGCAGCCGATAACATTCGGATCCTAGCGGCAGCCATGGTTGAAAAAGCGCAATCTGGCCACCCTGGTGGACCGATGGGAGGTGCTGACTTCACGCACGTTTTGTTTTCCGAATTTTTGGAATACGATCCCACGGATATGCACTGGCCGCTCCGCGACCGTTTTTTCTTGGACCCAGGGCACATGTCGGCTATGCTATATGGCCAGCAATACTTGTTGGGCAATTTCAACAAACAAGAAATCATCGATTTCCGTCAGTGGGGTAGCCCCACTCCTGGTCACCCAGAAATTGATGTAGAACGTGGCATCGAAAACACCTCTGGCCCATTGGGGTTAGGTCATGCTTTTGGGATTGGTGCTGCCATTGCCGAGCGTTTTTTGGAAGCACGTTTTGGCACAGCTGTAACCCACAAAACCTACCTCTACATCTCCGATGGCGGGGTACAGGAAGAAATTTCTCAAGGTGCAGGTCGCATCGCAGGACACTTAGGGTTGGGGCAGATTGTGATGTTCTATGACGCCAATGACATTCAGTTGTCGACCGAAGTAGACGAAGTAACCCACGAAGATACGGCTAAAAAATACGAATCCTGGGGCTGGCATGTGATGACCATCCCAGGCAACGACCATGCTGCTATACGCAAGGCCATCCAGGCCGGAATTGATGAAACCGAGCGTCCAACCTTGATCATCGGAAAAACCTTGATGGGCAAAGGCGTACGCAAAGATGATGGCAGCGCATTTGAAGGTGAAGTAGAGCTACATGGTAAACCACTCGGTCAATCGAAAGCATCTTATGCAAAAACGGTAGAAGGATTGGGCGGTGATTTGAATGATCCATTCGTAATTTTTCCAGATGTAGCCGCGCACTACGCCGAGGTACTGAAACAAAAAACGGCTAAAGCTGCTGAACGTAAAAAAGCTTTCCAAGCCTGGGAAGCCAGCAACCCTGAGTTGGCGGCAAAATTACAGCATTTCTTCAAACGCGAGCTCCCTGCGATCGACTGGTCGGCCATCGAGCAAAAAGCGGATGATGCTACTCGTAATGCATCGGGTGCAGTATTGGCCTATTTGGCTGGAAAAATTGAGAACCTGGTAGTTGCTTCCGCCGACTTGAGCAACAGCGACAAAACAGATTCTTTCCTCAAAAAAACGCATAGCTTCAAAAAAGGCGATTTTACAGGTTCGTTTTTGCAAGCTGGTGTAGCGGAATTGACGATGGCGGCTCTTACCATCGGCATGTCGCTACACGGTGGTATCATCCCAGCTTGTGCTACGTTTTTTGCTTTCTCTGATTATATGAAACCCGCCATTCGGGTCTGTGCATTGATGGAAAAGCCAGCTATTTT
>JBBRGN010000220.1:0-8380 GCA_038240665.1 Chitinophagales bacterium
TCTAAATAATAAGTAGCCGTAGTTTGACAAGACTCATCGGTCATAAGGTAATTCCAAGCTGGTGTAAAATAAGGTATTTGGCATTTATTAGCCGCCGCCACATCCACGGCGACTATATTGTGGGCATTGTTTCCTGTTAGACCTTTGAGTGAAGAGAGTACAACGTGGCTTTTATTGAAATTACCATTGCTGCTTTCAAAAATCACCGGATTTCTGGAAAAGGTATCGATCCCAAGCAATTTAAAAATCTCCAATTGTTGAGTTGGTGTACAACCTAAATTGTCGGCTTGGTGTACAATAGCATAGTAATTACAAGTTGGTGTTGCACTGGGAAGGCTAATCCATTCCGCTGCTTTGTTAAGTGGCGCGGTGAAATAATCTTTGGGTGAAGCAAAGAGTACAACCCGGGCTACCTTATTTTTTTTCGCCAAAAAAGCAGCATGCCCTCCGCCCTGAGAATGACCAGCAACGGCGATTTTTTCCCAGATAAGGTTCGAACCATTGTAATATTGACCCCAGTTTTGAGCAGGGAACTTAGCATTTAAGTATTGTAATGCTTTTAGAATCCGGTTGTTGATGGAGTTTGCAGGGTTTACGCTAACCAGGTTGGTTAAATCTGTTCCATTGATGACTTCACTTCGAACTTTGTCAAAACATTGTTTGTCAGCAGTTCCTGCACAAAGTGGACTAATGGTAGCATTGCTATAACTGATCCCTAAAGCATGATATCCTAAATTAGCGGCCTGTTTTTGGATACCATCATAACCAAAGGGGGAGGAATTAGAACCCGGAAAAAACAAAAACAGTTGATTTCGACTTTTGACCCCTGTGTTAAGGTATGTTTCATGGTAGCCAAAAGTGTTATCTATCCCAGCATCAGTCAAGGAAGGGATAATGACGCTGTGTTTCAAGCCAGCGGCTGTTGGCGTACTTCCTTCAGGGTTGAAGAATGCGGTTTTGCTGGCACGAAGTACGTAAGCCGTATTGTGTGATATATTGTTATCGGCATCATAGCCTCCTACATACACGAAATTTCCATCATTGGCAAAAGGAGATCCTGCAATAGCTCGGGTAGAGTTGAGTACAGTAAGTGGTGCAAAAATGTTATTGTCAATGCGTTTGAGTGAATAGGTAATCGTACTGCCCACTTGTTTCCTAATCAGATAAAAAGCATCATCACGGATATTGGCCGGGTGATGTTGAATGGTAATGGTCAATACCGAGTCGCCAGTAGAAGGTTCCGTAATCCAAGTCATTTCACTATTAGCAACCACATAGTAATTGCCTGGATAACCGAATGCGGATGACATTATGGCATCGATATCTAATTCTGTAACAACCGGATAAGGCGTTGAACCGCTTGGGGTGATGCGAAATACTTTGCTGGTTTGTCCTTCCAAGGCGGCGATCATTGACTGACCCGAGCCCGTAGGGTTTTTGATGGTCGTTAAACCCCTTAAGCCACTGCTGCCCCCTGGTGTAACGGTAAATGGATAAGTATACACGGCAGTCCAACTTGGATTGATGCCATCATTGCGTTTCCATACACTGGGTGCAATTACACAATACAACTCCCCATTACAGACTGTAAAAGCCATTGGTCTGCCTACAAAACCTGTTAATTCTGCTTTGTTATCCCAGGCAATTTTTTCCGGTAATGCGGCATCATATGCCCCAGAAATAATACCATTCGGAAGTGAGCCCGCAAAAATGCGGTCTATACCCGTTACTTTATCTCGGTATATCGTTATACTACGAATGGTGCCATCGTTATCGGTACTCCCTGCGGTGTCAACCTTAACCGTTCCAATCGGTTTTTCTAACCAAGTTTTAGTAGCATCGTTGCGGGTATAAACCGAAAGAATACCGGTAAAATCTCTTGCTGCTGCGATGAGTAAAGTATCCGCTTTGGGCAAGCTTTTTCCATTTTTATCAACTTTGAAAACAACAGATTCTAGCGCCGTGATGCCTTCATTTCTTTTTCTTTCGCGCCCTTTTAAATTTGGGAAAAAAGTGTTGAAATGTTTGTCGAGTAACCATTTTCCATTTGGGGATTCCAAACGAAGAATTTGTGCACCAAGAAAAGGGTCGCAGGTACCCGTAGTATCATCCATCCAGGTTTCAATACCACCAAACAATTGGCCTTTGTGAGTGGCCAATACCCGCATTTCCGTACCACCCATGAAATTTCCATTGGGATCAACGGTTCCAGCAGTGTACGATTTGGTTATTTGTGCGGAGGATGTAAAATGAAAAAGGAATAAAAAGAGGATTGGGAATAAGTACTTCATGATTTTTTTCTTCTCGGATGCTTTTGTTTAAGCAAGGTTTAAATTGGGTAGGTATTTTAGGTTGATAAAGTCTTGGAGATGACATTTTATGACCTCGATAAAATTCCTGGTATTCAATTCAATGCTGGATTTCATTTACAACTTTTTGAACAGCCCAAATTTATATTTACCTCATTGCTACCAAAAAAAAGAAGGCATGGAATCAATCCATGCCTTCTCAATCAGCTTTTAAATAAAATCATTCTTACCCCAATTCCATATCCGGATGATAAGTTAGGGTAGGGATATTTTTAGCAATCAACTTGGTGATGTCCCGCAAATAAGCTTTTTCCTCAGAATCGCAAAACGATAAGGCAATGCCGCTTGCACCCGCTCTACCGGTACGGCCGATGCGGTGCACATAAGTTTCTGGTATGTTTGGTAAATCGTAATTGATTACATGGCTGAGGTTGTCAACATCGATTCCTCGGGCAGCAATATCAGTTGCTACGAGTACCCTGATTTTTCCTTCCTTAAAGCCATTGAGCGCGTTTTGTCGGGCATTCTGTGATTTGTTGCCGTGGATGGCATTGGAACGCAAACCCGCCTTTACGATGTCTTTGCATATTTTGTCTGCGCCGTGTTTGGTGCGGGTAAAAACCAAGGCCGACTTAATCTCACTGTTTTGCAACAATCGAATCAACAAGGCACGTTTATCTTTTTTTTCTACCATGTATACCAACTGCTCTACAGTTTCGGTAGTAGAAGAAATCGGAGAAACTTCTACTTTGACCGGGTTGCTGAGGATGGTATTGGACAATTTCTGAATCTCTGGTGGCATCGTTGCCGAAAAAAACAGCGTTTGCCGACGACTAGGCAATTTCGATATCACCCGTTTGACATCATGGATAAAACCCATATCGAGCATGCGATCGGCTTCATCCAACACAAAGGTGTTTAAATGTTGCAAACTGATGATCTGCTGATTCATCAAATCAAGCAGTCGACCAGGTGTAGCTATCAAAATATCTAGCCCGCCTTGTATAGCATTTACTTGTTTGCCTTGTGGTACGCCACCAAAAATAACCGCGTGTTTCAAACCACAATGCCGACCATAAGCCGTAAAGCTTTCGCTGATCTGGATGGCCAGTTCCCTGGTAGGGGTCAAGATAAGCGCTTGTATGTGTCGTGGACCTCTTTGAACGCCTTTTTCGAGGTAAAGCAATTGCAAAATAGGAATGGCAAAAGCCGCAGTTTTTCCCGTACCCGTTTGCGCGCAACCCAGCAGGTCTTTACGCTGCAACAAAATTGGGATGGCTTTTTCTTGAATTGGAGTTGGCTGGGTGTAGCCTTCAGTTTCTAGGGCAGCTAGAATCGGTTCAACTAAATTTAAATCCTTAAAAGTCATTGGTTGTATTTAATGCTGTTTAAGGGAAATGCCTTCCCACAGCATATAATGAGGCCATCGTTTGAGTTATTCGCTCAAACGAAGCAATTATGGCCGCCTGGTATTGAATGAAGCACAAGGTGAGCAAGGCATGGAGACCGAGCCGGAAAAACAAATAAATAGTGGCTCTTCCGTATCTTGAGTTAACAGTCAACAACAAGTAAATTAAAGTACTGCAAAGATACGGTTTTTTAAATCGAAAACGAGATTTTTTAAAAAACTGAAAAACGAACGGAATGTGTGCCAGGGTTTTCTATTATATTTACTCCAATCACAACCTAACCCAAGAAAATGATTCCATACATTTTTATCTTATTAACTGCTTATATGAACCAATTTCAGCACCCAACCATCAACATCGTCAAAGGGCAATGGAAAACCCTAGAAACCGATCATTTTTTTCATGCTACCACGGGAGCGGTAGTCGATTATGCTACCAAGGTGCGGATTAAAGCCGATGAAACACACTTACATGTCGCTTTTGAATGCCAAAAAGATGCGTTTGTTGACCAAAATTTCATGACCAAACACAACGATCCTTTGTACAATCAAGAGGTGTTTGAAGTCTTTATTGCCGCTGGAAAAGACGATCCTTCTGAGTACCTGGAAGTGGAAATCAATCCCAACAATGCCACCTGGGTAGGGAAAATGACCAATCCATCCTTGGGCAGTAAAAACGATATCAAAGGTAACCTGTTGACCCTGAAAAAAAGCGAACTTCAACATTCTGCAAGCAAGGGCAATCAATCTTGGTCCGGTACTTTGTCCATTCCTTGGGTTTTGATAGCTGCTGAAAAACACCAACAATACCGCCTCAATTTTTACCGCATTGTTTCCAAAAAAGCGCAAACCAACCCCAATTGGGTTTGTACGATTGACAATTGTGATTTTTTGTGTTGGAGTGCAACGATGAGCGGAACGATTCCTGCCTTTCACCGACCGCGGAAATTTGGGCTGTTGACGATAGGGGATGAGTGAATATTAAAATTGGAAGAATAATTTTTTCTTTTGCATTTTGATTGATTAATGAAGTAAAATTTGGAACTGTTAAATTATCACTACCTTTATTAAGGAACATGGTCCTTTTTGATCGATAAAACAATTTTGTTGTGAGGGGAATTAGCAAGCGATTTTGGCTATTTTATACTGTTTTATTGGCATTGACTCTGAGTTGTCAGCGGCAAAAAGAAAAAGAACAACATTTTGTGATCGGTTTTTCAAACTGTACTGGAAATGATGCTTGGCGTCGAACCATGTTACACGAAATGCAACGGGAACTCAATTTTCATTCTCAGCTTGAAATGATTTATCGGGACGCTCATGAAAGCAATCAAAAACAGGTACAACAGATCAAAGACCTCATCAAGCTGCAAGTTGATTTGCTGATAGTTTCTCCTAATGAAGCCGAACCCGTAAGACCCGCCATCGAACTTGCTTTCCAACAAGGTATTCCGGTGATCATGGTGGATCGAAAAAGCAACTCACGATTGTACAACGCTTTTGTGGGGGCGGACAACCACCAGATCGGTAAGATTGCTGCCCAATATGCTGCGCAATTACTTGGAGGAAAGGGAAATGTATTGGAAGTCAATGGTTTGCCTGGTTCCACGCCCGCACAAGGGCGATCCAATGGATTTCGCGAAGGACTGAGCGCTTATCCAGGCATAAATGTTGAAGTAAGTTTGAATGGAGAATGGCGTTTTGAATCTGCTCAGCGGCAGGTAGAGACTTTTCTAAAGAAGAATGCTACGCATTTCGACCTGGTTTATGCGCACAATGACACCATGGCCTTGGGGGCTTATGAAGCCTTTAGCGCCTTGGGTAGGACAAATAAAGTGCATTTTATTGGAGTAGACGGCCTGGCTGGTGAAAATGGAGGCATGCAACTGGTTCGCGAAGAGATTCTGGATGCTACACTTTTGTACCCGACTGGTGGTGGAGAGTCCATTCGTTTGGCCTTGGACATCCTCAATGGGAAGCGTTATAATAAGGAAAATACCCTACAAACTACCGTAATTGACAAACACAATGTGCGGGTAATGCTGATGCAGGCTGGGAAGATCAATGATCAGCAAGTGATGATTGAACGAGAGCAATACAAAATTAACGATCTGAATAATTTGTATGCTAGGCAACGCAGCTATTTATTGGTTTTGATGATTAGTTTGATCGGCGCCATTTTGACCGGGGTTTACATTTTCTACTTGTTGCGTTCCAAACAGCAGATCAATAAATTACTCACCGCGCAAAATATTGAAAATTTACACCAAAAAAACCTAATTGCTGAAATTGCTACCCGAGAAGAGGAGGCCATTCAAGCTAAATTGCAGTTTTTCACCAATATTTCCCACGAGTTTCGAACGCCCCTGACATTGATGTTAACACCCTTGGAAGAACTGCTGCGTCTACCCATCATTGCCAACAACAAAGGCATTTTTCAAGATTTATCATTAGTACAAAAAAACGCGCTGCGTTTGTTGCGTTTGGTCACACAGTTGATGGATTTTCGGAAAATGGAGAGCGGGCAAATGAAAGTGAGCGTCAGTGAAAACAATATCGTGGACTTTACCCGACAAATTTTTCAGGCTTTTGAAAAAACGGCTGCCCACCGTCACATTGATTTCCGATTGATCAGCAATCGTCCCACCATTTTGGCTTGGATAGATGTAAATATGCTGGATAAAGTCCTGTTTAACCTCTTGTCTAATGCTTTTAAGTTTACCAAAGATCACGGCAAAATTTTTCTAAAAATAGTACAAGACGAAAAGCGGCAGTTGATCGAAATTAAAGTAGAAGACAATGGAGTTGGGATGTCGGAAGAAACAGGAAGTAAGGTCTTCGAAAGGTTTTATCAGGGTGACAATCAAAAAAAATACCTCGGAACGGGCATCGGCTTGGCTTTGTCCAAGGAGTTTATTGAGCTACTTCACGGTACGCTTTCAGTTGAAAGCAACTTAAATGAAGGAACTATTTTTACCGTTCACCTTAACATGGGAAATGCCCACTTTGCAATCAACGAAATCTTGCAAACTTCGCCACCAATAGAACAGTTAGAAGCGATGGGTTTAATGCACAGCAGCGTGCTCCAAGCTGAGGTGAAGGATTTAAATGCTGTAATTAGCCAAAATGCGGTAAGTGCTCCCTATTCCTTGCTGATCGTAGAGGATAACCCTGAATTGAGCGCCTTCTTATTCCGAAAATTGAGCCCTGAATTTGAAGTATTCTTGTCGAACAATGCCCACGATGCTTTTACCATTTGTCTGGAAAAGGTGCCCGATTTAGTCCTCTCTGATATCATGATCGCCGGACTAACTGATGGGCTCGCCCTGGTGCGGGAAATCAAAGCTGATTTGCGTACGTCGCATATTCCAGTCGTCTTAATTTCTGCTTTAGGCAATTTGGAGGAACAGATTGGCGGCATTCAAACTTATGCCGACGCTTACTTTTCCAAACCTTTTAGCTTTCAATTATTGCATCAAACCATAAAAACGATCTTAAAAAATCGCGAAATTTTACGCGATCACTTTACAGCTGAAGTAGCGGGAAGTATACGATCTAAACAATTTAATTCCAAAGACAAACAATTCGTCAATGAATTTATGGCCTTGATTGAAGCCAATTATCGCAATCCTGATTATTCGGTAGATAGGATGTTCAAACCTTTAAGCCTTTCCAGGGTGCAGCTGTATCGAAAAGTTAAAGCATTAATGAATTGCAGTGTTGCTGAATACCTGAATATGGTTCGGCTACAAAAAGCACGACATACCCTTTCGCAAGGGGAACATACAATCGCTGAAGTAGCTTATGAAAGCGGTTTTTCATCTCCTGCTTATTTTTCAACAGCCTTTAAAACTAAGTTTGGAATTTCTCCGAGCGAGTTCAAAAAAGCAAAAGCAAATTAAACAACACCAGTGATACAATTTTAAAAATTTACGATACAATTTCAAAGAAAAATCAACTTCGGATTTATTTTAAATCAATTAAATTGTTGATTAAAAACGGTTTGTGTTTAATGTGATTTTTTATTGAGAATAAATTTTATTGGAACAAATTCAAAATCCCAAATAAATTCCTTTCTTGATCTTTGATTTACGAAATAAAATTCGAAAGATGAAGGGTAAGGTTTTATTATGGTCGGTTGTTGCGGCACTTGGTGGACTTTTATTTGGTTTGGATACTGCTGTAATCTCTGGTGCTGAACAAGCGATCCAAAAACTATGGAACTTGGACACAGTTACCCACGGTCTTGCGGTAGCGATGGCTTTGTGGGGAACAGTATTTGGTTCTTTGTTGGGAGGAATACCCTCCGATCGATTTGGGCGCAAGAACACGTTGTTTGTGATCGGGATTTTATTTGTTGTCTCTTCCTTGGGGGCAGCACTTTCTCCAGATGTGTATACCTTTATGTTTTTTCGCTTTTTAGGTGGTTTGGCCATCGGTTCTTCATCAGTGACTGCACCTGTATATATCAGTGAAATTGCGCCTGCCGAATCCAGAGGGCGTTTAGTGGCCATGTTTCAGTTCAACATTGTTTTTGGTATCCTATTGGCTTACTTGGCCAATTACCTCATCATTGGTTTGGGCGGCGACAATGCTTGGCGCCTCATGTTGGGTTGGATTACCGTGCCTTCTTTGGCCTTCATGCTGGCGGTACTTTTTGTTC
>JBBRGN010000221.1:0-8365 GCA_038240665.1 Chitinophagales bacterium
AACCTTTCGACTTGTCAAGGTTCTCTTCGGGGACAAGGGGATTACCGAACCATGCTAGCGGCTTTATACCTGTTCTTCAGAGGGTCCAAAACAACCCTGGTGTTTGTGTGTTTTTCTTTTCAAAACTATTTTTTCCTTCCCTACATTTTGGGCGGAATGATGTTCTTGAAATGCCCATTCAGCAAAGCGCGTTCGCGCAGGTTGTTCATTTCCCGTACCATAGGGATAAATTTCCCCAAATGATCCAATAAAAACTGCTGGCGATCTACTTCTTCCACAATACACAGCAATTGATATTCCTGCTGCGTAGACAAGCCACTGTGGTGGCCAATATCAAAAGAAGAAAAACTTGACGGACTCCCCGGCAGCTCTTTATCGATGTTCAACAACTCAAACAACTCCTCCAAGTGTCCTAAGATCTGCTCGTTCAACAACAAATCCGATTCGTCATTGTGAGAAAAATGAACAATCTCGGCGGTAGAGTACAATTTTTGCGGCGCAATATTAAAAAATTCTTTAATTTTATACCGGCCAATTCCTAGGGTTTTGACGTCCATTTCGCCGCTAGGATAAGTCTTTTCAATTTTCAGCAAACGCAACTCGGTTCCAACTTGCTGCACACTCTTGTCCAAATAAGCGGAAATGCCAAATGTAGTTCCCTCCTCAGCGCATTCATTTACCATTTGCCGATATCGCGGTTCAAAAACATGTAGGTTCAGTTTTTCGTTAGGAAAAACAACCAAAGGAAGCGGGAATTGGGGCAAAAAAATGGTTTGCATATGATGCTACTTTGATGATTGTAAAAAAATCAGCAACCAAATGCGGTTGACTTCATAAGAAATAAGTACTTTGAACAAGGTTTTATCGAACTTGTTCAGGATTTTTATTTTGCCCGGAAAATTGCAATTTTTTTTGCTTCATTTGGACAAAATTTAATTCATACTTGCAAGTGTACCCTAAATAGTTAAAAGAAAAACCAAAATTCTAGTCCATAAATCAAACTGTTCATGAACATTCTTACCCTAAACCGACGCGCCATTGGCGTTTATTTTCTCTTCTTTGCTGTACTCTTTTTTTCCGCCTGTGGCCGCAAAAACCATGATGTCAGCACCCTTACTAAAGTCAATCCTTACGTTTATGCATACACTTCGGGCGTCATATCCAAAGCTGCGTCCGTTCGGGTGCGCTTCAATGCCGATGCCGCACCCAATGGCAGTATCGGGAAAGCCGCCGACAATGTGCTTTCTTTTTCCCCTTCGATCCCCGGAACTGCTACCTGGGAAGATGCGCGTACCCTGATTTTCAAACCCAATCAAGATCTGGAATCGGGTACCACCTACCAAGCCAACCTTCGGGTCAATTCCTTGATCAAAGAAGCAAAGGGTGAAAATGCCAATTTTGCTTTCTCTTTTCATACTCGTGACCAGTACATGCAGGTGGATTTGGACGGTATGCGCCCAGTTAACAACCGTGATTTGTCCAAACAAGTGGTCAAAGGAACGGTCTTTACGGCCGATGTTGCCCCTTCTGATGCAGTGGAAAAAACGGTAACTGCTACCCAAAATAATCAAAATCTAAGCGTGACTTGGGAACATTCCAACGACCGTCTGGTGCACTTTTTTACCGTAAAGTCGGTTAGTCGCGCCAAAGGAAGCGATTCCAAAGTAGAATTAGACTACAATGGCAAAGCTTTGGAAGCCAAAAACAGCACCTTCAAAGGGGAATCTTATTTGATCCCCGCACTGGAAAAGTTCGTGGTGATGGACGCGAAAGTGGTACAAACTGGCGAACCTTACGTGCAAGTGCTTTTTTCCGACCCCATTAGCAAAGAGCAAAACCTCGCTGGTTTGTTCCAGATTGGCGATTTTGCTGGCGGATTGAAATACATCGTAGAAGACAACACGGTGCGGATTTATCCTGATCAGACCCTCAAAGGGGATTATCGCCTGCGGGTCAACGAAAGCGTAACCAACATCAACAATAAAAAGCTTCAGGGCCCCGCAGAATGGGATCTGAATTTTGAAGAAAACAAACCACAAGTGCGTTTGGTAGGCGATGGCGTTATCCTTCCCAATTCCAATGGCTTGCTTTTCCCCTTTGAGGCAGTAGGTCTTCAATCGGTTGATATTGAGGTTTTCAAAATCTTCAATTCCAATATCCTCCAGTTTTTGCAGGACAACCCACTGGATGGCAACTACGATTTGGTGAAAGTAGGGCGGGTAATTGTGCAAAAAAAGGTCGACCTACAAACCTTGAGCCCTGCTGCTAAAGCCGGTATTTGGTCGCGCTACGCCATCGATTTGAGCCAATTGATCCAACAAGATGAGCAGGCCATTTATCAGGTACGCATCGGTTTTCGCCCCGATTATGCAACCATGGGTTGTATGAAAACGGCTGGCGACAAAGGTTTGGCCGGCGATCCGTTCGCCAATGCCGATGCCGACAACGACGACGAATTGTCCAGCATCATGGACTTTTATTATGGTCCCGACGGCTATTCCGACAATTACGATTACGACAAACGCGATGATCCTTGTTCCAAAGAATATTACAACTCCGATCATTTTGTACAACGCAACGTCATCTCCTCCAACCTCGGTTTGATCGCCAAACGCGGTGGCAACGGCGAGGTGATGGTGGTGGTTACTGACCTACGCAGCACCGATCCCATCAGTGGCGCGGCGGTAGAAATATTTGATTTCCAACAACAATCGATCGGAAAAGGCAGCAGCGATGGCGATGGCATCGCGATGGTAAAAACCAAAGGAAAACCCTACGTAGCGGTGGTCAAACAAGGCAATCAACGCGGGTACATCCGTTTGGCGGATGGCGATGCGCAATCCGTTAGCCGTTTTGATGTAGCGGGTGCAGTGACCCAAAAAGGATTAAAAGGCTTGATCTATGCCGAACGCGGCGTGTGGCGACCCGGCGATTCGATTTTCCTCAATTTCATGTTGGACGACCGCGACAATCGCTTACCCGACAACTACCCCGTGAGCATGGAGGTGTACGATGCGCGCGGTCAGCTCCGCGAACGCCGCACCACCGCCCAAGAAATTGGCGGAATTTATGCCTTGCCCTTGAGCACCCGCGCCGAAGACCCAACAGGCAACTGGCGCGTAAAAGTAAAAGCGGGCGGTGCATCCTTTGAACGCCTACTAAAAATCGAAACCGTAAAACCCAACCGACTCAAGATCGATCTAGAATTTGGAGCGGAAACCCTCAGCAGTGCCAACGATCCGCTCAACGCTGTTTTGCAATCTGATTGGCTAACCGGAAGTCCTGCCAGCGGTTTGCGGGCGGTAGTGGAAGTGCAATTGCGGGCCACCACCACCCAATTTTCCAAATACCCTACCTTCCAATTCGACGATCCTACCCGCAAATTGGCAAGCACCGAAGCTCGTGTCCTTTTTGATGGCACACTTGACAACAGCGGCAAAGCCAATATCCGCGGCAGTCTACTCAACAATCAGGATGCTCCGGGGATGCTATCTGCGGCCTTCCGCACCCGCGTATTCGAGCGCGGTGGCGATTTTTCCACCGACAACCAGACCATTGCTTATTCTCCTTATAAAACGTATGCCGGGGTTGAAATCCCCATGAATAAATACGGCGAACCGCGTATTGAAGTAGGCAAAAATGGCGGGATCCGCCTGGTATCCGTAGATGGCCAAGGACGCCCGCAAGCCAGTCATGCTTTGTCGGTAAGCATGTACAGCGTGGATTGGCGCTGGTGGTGGGATCAGGGCGACGACAATGTAGCCCAGTACAATACCAACACTGGCCTTACCGCCATTCAAAACGCCGACCTGACCACCAATGGTCGCGGCGAAGTAACCTGGAATGTATCCCCCAACAAGTGGGGTCGTTATTTGATTCGGGTGTCTGATCCGGCCAGCGGTCACAGCTGTGGCAGTTTCTTGTACGTCGGTTATCCTTGGTACGACGATGGGGGCGACAACACCCAAGCCCGTGAAATGGCTTCAATGCTGGGTTTTAGCGCCAGCAAAGAAACTTATCAAGTAGGCGAAACCGCTACCTTGACCATCCCTGCTGGAAAACAAGGCCGTATTTTGGTATCCCTCGAAAATGGAACCAAAATCATCAAAACGTTTTGGGCCAGTTCCAAAGCCGGCGAAAACAAAGTAGAATTCAAGGTGACCAAAGACATGTCACCCACGGTATATGCCAACGTAGCGCTGATACAGCCCCACGCGCAGGTGAACAACGATCTACCGCTGCGTTTGTACGGCATCATCCCCATTGGCGTCAACGACCCTGAAACGGAGCTACAACCCGTACTCGGTATGGCCAGTGAATTCCAGCCCGAACAAACGGTGAGCGTGGAAGTGAGTGAAAAATCGGGAAAAGCCATGGCCTACACTTTGGCTTTGGTTGATGAAGGACTACTGGGACTTACCCGTTTCAAAGTGCCCAATCCGCGCAATTCTTTTTACGCCCGCGAAGCCTTGGGCGTACGCACTTGGGATATTTTTGACAAAGTACTCGGCGCTTTTTCCGGCCAACTCGACCGCATCCTAACCATAGGAGGTGACGAAGCCGTAAACCCCGGCGCACTCAACAATACGGCCAACCGTTTTGAACCGGTGGTGCGCTATCTAGGGCCATTTGAACTGGGCCGGGGTGATAAAAAAAGACACAGCATCAAACTGCCCAACTACATTGGCGCGGTACGGGTAATGGTGGTAGCGGCTTCCAACGGCGCATATGGCGCTGCGGAAAAAAGCGTCCCTGTACGCAGTCCGCTGATGGTACGCGTGACCCTGCCCCGCGTCATTGCTCCCGGTGATGAATTTGAGATCCCCGTCAACGTGATCGTCAATGACCAAAAAATCAGTGAAGTACAATACAAAGTACAAGAAAGCAATGGCCTGGCCAGCATCGAAACGGTAGGCAAAGCCATGCGTTTTAGCTCCGGTGGTGGCGATCAAATCAATGGCGTAAAGGTGAAGATGAACAACAAAACTGGCGTGGCCAAGTTTTTGATCACCGCTCAAGGCAACAATGGAAAAACGGCCAAAGAGGAAATTGAAGTTCAAGTACGCAACCCCAACCCTTACCAGACCCAAGTGTACGCCGAAGTCGTAGAACCCGGCAAAGACTGGCAATCCACCATCACTGCCCTGGGTACGCCCGGCACCCGCACGGCCATGCTAGAAGTCTCCAACATACCACCGCTCAACCTCGGCGAACGCTTGAACTACCTGATGGGCTATCCCTACGGCTGTATCGAGCAAACGCTATCTGCTGGTTTCCCGCAGTTGTACCTGAGTCAATTGATGGATTTGGATCAAAACCGTCAAAAACAAATCACCAGCAGCATCAACGCCACCATCGAGCGTTTGAAGCTTTTCCAAACGGCTGAAGGCGGCTTTACTTACTGGCCTGGTACCGGCAATCCCGATCAATGGGCCACCAGTTTTGCCGGGCATTTCTTGTTGGAAGCCAAATCCAAAGGCTACACCGTACCACAAAATCTGCTCAGCGACTGGACCAAATTCCAGCGCAAAGCTTCCCGTCTTTGGGATGCCAAGATGCCAGCTTACGGTTTTGGGAGTCAAGAAAGCCATGATTTGAACCAAGCTTACCGCTTGTACACCTTGGCTTTGGCTGGTGCTCCCGACAATGCCTCGATGAACCGCTTGCGCGAAAACGCCAATTTGAAAACGACCGCGCGCTGGCGCTTGGCCGCAGCCTACGCGCTCATCGGCAAAACCGACGCCGCCAAAGGATTGATTCAAGACCAAAGCACCGATGTAGCCGATTACACCGAGATGTCGTATACCTACGGCTCCGGTCTACGCGACCGCGCCATGATTTTGGAAACGCTGCTGTTGCTCAAAGACACCAAAAAAGCGGGCAGCGTGGTGCAGTACATCTCCAGTCAGTTGTCGAGCAGCAGTTGGTTTGCCACCCAGACCATCTCCTACGCCCTGATGGCCGTATCCAAATTTGTGGGCGACAACAAAGTAAGCCAATCGTTTTCCTTTACTTATCAAGTGGCCAGTGGAAAAACGGTAAGCGCTGGTTCCCGCAGTCCGCTGATGCAAATACAGCTGCCCAGCGGTAGTGCCGGAAACTTGGCTTTTACCAATACTAGCAAGGCCAAGCTTTTCGCCCGTGTCATCCTCCGCGGACAACCCGCACCGGGGGAAGAATCAGCGCAAAGCAACGACTTGAACCTTTCCATTGCCTTCAAAAACAGCGATGGTAGCACCTTAGATCCCGGCAACATCCAGCAAGGCAAAGACTTTATTGCCGAGGTGAAAGTCACCCATCCGGGTATGCGGCCAATTTTTTACAAAGAATTGGGATTACAGCAAATTTTCCCCGCCGGTTGGGAAATTTTGAACAACCGCCTAGGCGATCTACAAGGAACCGCCCAAAGCGGTTTTGATTACCAAGACATTCGCGATGACCGGGTCAATACGTTTTTTGACCTGCGGGAAAAAGAGACCAAGGTTTTTAGGGTGCAATTGAATGCTGCTTATGCGGGAAGGTTCTTTCTTCCTGCTACCCTCTGCGAAGCCATGTACGACAACTCCGTGAGCGCCAATACCCGCGGACAGTGGGTACAGGTAACGGCGCGGTAGGTTTTTTTTGAAAACATGAAAAAAGCGCGCAAGGAACGGAGGTTTTTTGCGCGCTTTTTTTGGGGTGGAGGGGGATTTTTTTTAGAGTAGAGCGTTGCAGGTACATGGAGGTGGTGATTTTTTTTGAAAAATGGTGGTAATGAAAGCCTTTCTTCCGCTCTTTGAACTTTTACCCCTCCAAAATCATTTGTACACCGATGATTTTATTTTTCCAGCAAATAGGAGGGAGGATGTCCTATTCTCGCTATTTTGCGCGCTTAATCGCAATTGACATGATCACAGTAATATCCGGTTCGAACCGTGCCCATAGCGCCACCGCTCATTTTGCCAAGGCCTACGCCGAGCTCCTGCGCAACTTGACCAGCGAGGAGGTGAAGTTGTTGTTGCTCGAAGAGATTCCGCACGATTGGTTTCACCCTTTGATGTACAAGGAAGATTACCAGACGCCTTCGCTCGCGCAGCTTCAAGAGGAGTTCATGATTCCGGCTGAGAAGTTTGTGTACGTCAGCTCGGAGTACAACGGCAGTTTTCCCGGAGCCTTGAAGTTGTTCATCGATGGGTGTTCGATTCGGCAGTACAAGGCGACTTTCAAAAACAAAAAAGCGGCGCTGGTAGGTGTGGCCAGTGGCCGGGCGGGTAATTTGCGGGGGATGGATCATTTGACGGGGGTGTTGCACCACGTGGGTACGATCGTGATGCCGAATAAGTTACCGATCTCGGGGGTCAAGGATTTGGTGGATAAGGATGGAAAAGTGGTTGATGTGGGGACCCTGAAAGCGATGGGGCAGCATGGGGAGGAGTTTTTAGCGTTTTAATTGTAAAAATTTAGGAGGGGTGAGCTAGGAGGCCAAGCCGCCGAGCTCACCCCCAGCAAACGCATTAAAATCAGGTTTGCTCAAAGTTGTTGGTACCTATTTAAAATATTTTTTACAAATAGTTGTGATGTTTTTTGCGCAGTAGAACTCCAGATTCCTGAAAATTAAATTGACCTAAGAAAATGAGTTATGCTGAATAACCAGTTTTTGGCAAAAGCTAAGCCCCATTAGGGACAAAATATGGGTAGAAACGATCGGTTTTCCTCGATTTAAGTCCCGTATGGGACGTAATGTGTGGCCTTAGATTTAACCTTCCATATCGCGTCCCATACGGTACTTAAACGCCATTAATCCGGTCTAAACTACCCATATTTTGCCCCTATCGTGGCTCCAAGCGCCAATAATCAATATTCTGGGGGGTGTATTTCAAAATGCTGGCATGATACCAGCATTTTTAGCCAGAGTTATTGGCAGCGTTATTGGAAACAGTGGATTTTTTTTGAATACAACTTTCTAAACGCGACAATTTGAAATACACCTGTAATGGAGGATGTTTTTAAACTTTCATTTTTCTATACCCACGCTTTTTTTCTTGAAAAAGTACCGGGTTTTTATTTAGGTAAGTAAATTGTTTAAGAACATAGAGGTTAAAAAAAACGTCTAGAGCAACTCCAGCGGCAGCGCCGCCAAAACGTCGGTAGAAAGTTAATAGTCAGGCATGTAAAGGTGCATAGCACCGCAACACGCTCATTGGGCCTTTGTTACAGTTCTACACACCTTTGGAGCAAAATGCAGCATGGGTTGCTATAGCCATTTTGGCGGCGCTGCCGCTGGAGCATTGAATTAATAGAGAAAAAAATCAACTTGCCGGTGAGCGCGTTCCTAAAAGTATACAGCCGTGGAACTTTCAGCCACAAAAAAAGCGATTGGGAGCTT
>JBBRGN010000222.1:0-8310 GCA_038240665.1 Chitinophagales bacterium
TATTTCCGTTTCAACCAATACGATTCTGCGATCCGTTATTATAACGATGCCATTGACCGCAAATATGCCAACTACGATTACGCGATTTATCAAAAAGCCATCATCGAAGGCTTGCGTGGTCGCAAAACGGAAGAAATTGCAGCTTTAGAACGTTTAGCCCGCGACTTCCCCAATTCAGAATTTGCCGACGATGCTTTGTTGCGCATTGGCCAAGCTTACCAGGAAATCAACCGCCTGAACGATGCCATTGTCCCGCTTCAAAACTTGGTAACGCGCTACAAGGGCAAATCACCTTTGACCAACCAAGCACTTTTGTCGCTGGGTTTGATCAATTACAACTTGGGCAACGTAGACGGTGCCATTAATTACTACAAACAGATTTTCAAAAACAATCCTGATCCCAACGAAGCCAACCTCTCGATGGAAGCTTTGGAGGAAATCTACGTGCGCGACCTCAATCGCCCGGGTGATTATTTTGCCTTTGTCGAAACGGTACCAGGTTACAAACTCGACAACATGAAACGCGACTCGGTCAACTTCCGGGCACCGGAAATCCGCTTTGAAAATGGCGATTATCCGAGTGCAATCGAGGGCTACAGCAATTACATCCGCAGTTTTCCACAAGGTTTGTACTTACTTCAGTCCTATTACCACCGCGCGGAGGCCTATGGCGTTCAAAAACAATTCAACCTGGCGTTGAAAGACTACGAATACGTGGTACAACAGGGGCCAAGCAAAAGCTACGTCAAAGCTTTGGAAAAAGCAGCCATCATTTCTTACAACTATGAGTTGGATTTCAACAAGGCGTACCGCTATTACAGTGACCTGGAAAAAGTAGCGGTCAATGAAGAAATGACCTACGAAGCCCAATTGGGCGCCCTGCGCAGTGCTTACCGTTCGGGCAACAATGCGGCGGTATCAACACTAGCTGCCAAAGTAGCCAACAACCCACGGGCAACCAGCGCGCAGGTAGCCACCGCCAATTTTTACATCGGTAAACAAGCCTTTGATGCCAACGATTACATCAATGCCGTTCCCGCGTTGAACAAGGTCATCCAGTTGAGCGACAACGAACAGACTGCTGAAGCGCGGTACTTGGTCGCATTCATCAACTTCAAACAACGCAACCTCGACAAAGCGCAGTCGCTGTGTATGGAAGCCAACCAAAAAAGCTCAGCTTATCCCTTCTGGGTGGCCAATAGCGTCATTTTGTTGTCGGATGTATTGGTGGAGAAAAACGATCTCTTTAATGCCAAAGCGGTACTCGAAGCCTTGTTGGAGAACTACAAAGAGGATCAAGATTTAGTAAAAAAAGCCAAACAGCGCCTGACTGACCTGAACAAAAAGATTGATCAGAACAGCATTCTCAACCGGACGCCAGAATCCAACAAATTGGAATTCCAATCGGGTAACGGCACGATCATCAAACAAAACGACAAAAATTAGTCTGTTGGGAATTCGCGATTTTTTTGACCCATTTTTTATTCAACAGACCATCAACGAAAAAACTATGATCAACCTAAAAAATAGCTTATTTGTCCTGTTTGTTGTGCTGTCTGCTACTGTAGCGCTGCAAGCACAAAAAACACTGCCCACCGGACAGGTGGACATCATCAAACAGTTCAACGCCCGCTTGATTGATGCAGAACGCTATGTGTTGCCGCCCATGCTTCCCTTGTTGGACACCAACAACCGCAAGCAGTTTTACAACATCTTGGTGCGGCCCATGAATATTTCCTATTTGGCCCCGAAGATTCGCCCTTTGGAATGGAAAACCCAGGATGCGCAAAAAATCTACAAAGGATATTTGCAAACCGGTTATGGAACTCCCAATTCATTTTATTTGGACGGAACCTACGATTTTGTGACGCAGACCAACATCAATGTCGGCGTGGACATTTACCACTACTCGGCTAATAATTCTAAGTTAGTTGAAAATCAACGGTTCGGCGACACGAAAGTGGCCATCAACGGGATCTACAACGATGATGCGGGTTATTCAGTGAATGCAACTTTGGGGTATGAGCTGAACAAGCTTAACTTCTATGGCTACAACGAGATTTCGCCTAAATTGACCTATGCTGCCAAGGATGTAGCCCAGCGTTTTTCCAAGTTGTTTGGTTCGGCTAAGATTTACAACAGCGAGCGTACCGCGGCAGATTTTAGTTACAGCGCGCAGGGCGATTTTTATTCCTTGTCGGATAATTACGCGGCCAGAGAAACCGGTTTGAACCTCGATTTTCGCGGCACCAAATGGTTTGAAGAGAAACACCCGTTAACGCTGATTTTGCAAACGGACTTTACGGGCTACCAAGACACGGCCAGCCAAAGTTTGAACAACATTTTTTTGAAACCCAGTTTTACCTTTCACGGCGATCGCCTGCGGGTAAAAGTAGGGGGCGTGATTGCATCGAGCAGCGATAAAGTCAAGATATTTCCCGATTTGGAAGTTTCGGCCATTGTAGTTGAAAACTTGTTGACCGCCTTTGTTGGTGCTGACGGGGGATTGCAAAAAAACAACTTCAAATCACTCACCGAATACAACCCCTTTGTTTCTTCGCGGGTACGCATCCGCAACTCGGCTTACAACAACTTTTTCGGAGGGATCAAAGGAGAATTTCAAGGCATTCAATACCGCGGTCAAGTGGGGTACAAAAAAGTAGATAACCTCGCTTTGTTCACTACCACCAAAGACTCGATTCCGCGCTTTAACGTGGTTTACGATACAGCAACCATCATCACCATAAGTGGTGAACTCAATACCAAACTGATGGAGAATTTTGTGTTGTCCGCCAATTTTACCCAGAATTTTTTCACCCTAAATACCAACGCCAAGCCTTGGCATTTGCCTTCTTTGACCTTCAATGTAGGCGGCGTGCTGAGTATGCTGGATGACAAATTGAAGATACGCGCGGATTTGTATTTGCAAAATGGCGTACCCGTAAAAGGTACCAAAGGTGAAATTAAGAACTTGCAACCGCTGTACGACTTGAGCGTAGGCGCGCAGTACCAATTTACCAAAAACATTGGTGGGTTTATCCGGGTGAACAACATGCTCAACAACCTCCGTCAGCGTTGGCAGTATTATTCGGTATTGCCCGTGAATGGAATGGTGGGATTGACCGCACGGTTTTAACCAATCAGCAGTACATTTTTAATACAAAAGGAGCTAGATCTTGCCTCATCGAGGCATTGGGTCTAGCTCCTTTTTTTAGGGAGAAAATGAAATCCCAAGCTACACTTTCCAACAAACCCTTATCTTGGCGCTGAAATTCCTAGGCGATGGCTGAAATTGCAGTTTTTCCAGGATCTTTTGATCCAATTACGACCGGACATGTCGACTTGGTGCAACGCGCATTGCCCTTGTTTGATAAGGTGATTGTTGCCGTGGGGGTAAATTCCCAAAAAAAATCCCTTTTCTCATTGGAACAACGCATGGACTGGCTCAAAACAGTTTTTGCGGATGAACCCAAAGTCGAAGTTGATTACTTTGTAGCTTTAACTGCGCATTATTGTCAAAAAATCGGTGCGCGCTACCTGTTGCGGGGTTTGCGTAACGCTTCAGATTTTGATTACGAAAAAACGATCTCGCAACTCAACAACATCATCGGTGAAGGGCTGGAGACCATTTTTTTGATCAGTCAACCTGGTTTTTCCCACATCAGTTCCACCATTGTACGCGAAATCATCAAAGGCGGCGGCGACGCTACGCCGTTTTTGCCGCCCCAAATTGATGTACCCAGGATTAATGAAAAGGTTTGACGCCTACAAGAATTCAAATTTGCTAGCCATAACCAAAAATAAAGAACCATGTCTGACGCTTTTTTTCAACTTCCCACCGTAGTCAATGAGCCGGTATTGGCCTATGCACCTGGATCACCGGAGCGCGAAGCGGTGATGAACGAACTGAAAAAGTTAAAAAACCAAGAAATTGAAATTCCGCTGACCATCGGCGGTAAAAAGATCAAAGAAGGAGATCGTTTGCCGATTCATCCTCCCCATGACATCAAACACATTTTAGGGTACTATTACAAAGGATCTAGTCCGCATGTTCAGCAAGCGATAACTGCTGCCATGCAGGCCAAACCAGCCTGGGAGGCTATGCCTTGGCAAGATCGGGCTGCCATTTTTCTAAAAGCTGCCGATCTGTTGTGCGGCCCTTATCGCGCTAGAATGAACGCCGCCACCATGTTGGGGCAATCCAAAAACATCTATCAAGCCGAGATTGACGCCGTTGCAGAATTGGCTGATTTTTTCCGGTACAATGCCGCGTTTATGGCGCAAATATATCAAGAACAGCCTCATAGTGCGCCACTGACCTGGAACCGCATGGAATACCGCCCCCTGGAAGGCTTTGTTTTTGCCTTGACGCCATTTAATTTCACTTCCATTGCCGGAAACTTACCTGCTGCGCCGGCTTTAATGGGCAACGTGGTGGTTTGGAAACCCGCCGAAACCCAAATTTATTCTGCTGGCGTGATCATGGATATCTTTGAAGAAGCTGGTTTGCCAGCGGGCGTGATCAATTTGCTGATGGTAGACGGTCCCGTAGCTGGCGATATGATCTTTGCACATCCCGATTTTGCAGGTTTGCACTTTACTGGCAGCACCAAAGTATTTCAAACCCTGTGGACAACAATTGGAAAAAACATCACCAAGTTTAAATCCTATCCCCGGGTAGTAGGGGAGACCGGCGGTAAAGATTTTGTCTTGGCGCACCCTACCGCTGCGGTTGATCCTCTGGTAGTAGCCTTAGCCCGTGGCGCTTTTGAATTCCAGGGGCAAAAATGTTCAGCAGCTTCGCGCGCCTATATTCCTGCTAGCATCTGGCCGGAAGTAAAGGAAAAGCTCGTGGGCATGGTATCCAGTTTCAAACAAGGATCGCCGGAAGATTTTTCCAATTTCATCAATGCCGTGATCGATGAACGAGCATTTGACAAAATTACCAGCTACATCGTATTGGCGCGTGATGCGGCCGATGCTGAGATTATTGTAGGCGGCACCTACGACAAAACCGTAGGGTACTTCATTGCTCCAACCGTGATGGTCACCACTGATCCCAAACACCGCTTGATGCAAGAGGAGATTTTTGGGCCGGTGTTGACGATTTATGTTTACGAAGACAGCCAATGGCAGGAAACCATGGCATTGGTCAACGACTGCCCTTATGCGCTGACCGGGGCTGTTTTTTCACAAGATCGCGGTGCTATCTTGGAAGCCAATACCGCCTTGCGCCATGCTGCGGGTAATTTTTACATCAACGACAAACCCACTGGAGCCGTAGTTGGCCAACAACCTTTTGGCGGAGCTAGAGCATCCGGTACCAATGATAAAGCGGGTTCGGTTTGGAATTTGTTGCGCTGGGTATCCCCCCGCGCCATGAAGGAAAACTTCAATCCGCCAGTAGATTACCGTTATCCATTCATGGGATAAAATGAGGCAAAGACCTTCCAGCTTTTTTTCATAGCTGGAAGGCCTTTTATGTAGCAATAAGTAAGGGGGCATTTTTAGGCGTACACTTTTTTTCTTGAGCAAATATTTTGTTTTTGTGGGATGTAGAGTTTTTAGAAACTCCGTGTTTTAGGAAAAAATCATTGATTAATAGGCCTTGAGTATCCATAAATACCAAGCTTATCTAAGCATTTTAGTTGGCGCTATCGCGGGCCTTATTGTAATCCCGATTTTGCGAAAGCGGAGGCGGATGAAGCGAAAAACTGTTTGAGTACCGACGCAGGAGGTGCGAGTTTTTTTCGCGCCGCCGCAGCTTTCAAGCAAAATCGTTGGATTTCAATACAGCCCTTGATTTTTTTGGTTACTTTTTGTATCAAGACAAAAAGTAACAATGTCCACTTGATGCTTCCATAATCGATTTTACAAGCGGATTTAAGAACGGATGAAGCAATACACTTTCATTTTAATTATCCATTTTTTTGTGAAATAAAAAAGTGTACTGCTGTAAAACGGGACATTTTAAATTGATGGCATTCAACGCCGAAATTTTGGATTTCAGCGACTTATTTTGAGGCACAATGCAGCGTATAGTAACGAAAAAATAGGGAAGATGAAATTCAAAAGATCAAGTTGAAAATGGGAATTTATAGTGTCCATTACTTAAATACGAGTTCATCATGCGTCGATTTCACTTTGATTACGTACTCGAAACGCCACGACTGTTTTTAGTGGCCTGCAACATTCCGCTGTATCAAGCTATTTTTGATGGAGATGAAGCCCTTTCGGATTATTTGCAAGTAGAAGTGCAACCCAATTGGAGTGAATTCGGCCCCGATCCTACGCTATCCGCCTACCGTCAAGTGCAGTTGGATCCTCAAGCCTTTCCTTGGTGGATGTACCTACCCATTCACCGCGACGACAACTGCCTATTGGGTGCCTGTGGTTACAAAGGAAGGCCGAATGCCAAAGGAAGCGTAGAGATTGGTTACGAAATCATACCCGAATACCGCAACCAAGGCATTGCCACCGAATTGGCCCGGGTATTGATTGATCACGCCTTTTTGGATCGCTCGGTTCAAATAGTAATGGCACATACATTAGCACAGGATAATCCATCGGTCAGCGTATTAAAAAAGTGCGGAATGAAGTTTGTGGTAGAGCTAATGGATCCCGACGAGGGGGAAATATGGCAGTGGCAAACACTGCGACAAAACAATTTTTCCGAAAAATACCGCATTGAAGAATAAGCCCTATGTCAAAAGAACACCAATACAAGATCCAATTACGCTGGACGGGGAATTTAGGAAAAGGGACTTCCAACTACCGCTCCTACAGCCGAGACCACGAAATCAAGGTAGAGGGCAAACCCATTATTTTAGGTTCTTCGGATCCGGCTTTTCGAGGCGATCCCCAACGCTACAACCCCGAAGAACAATTGGTCGCTGCCTTGTCTTCCTGTCACATGCTCTGGTACCTGCATCTGTGCGCAGAAGCGGGCATTGTGGTGGTAGCTTACAGCGATTCCGCTACGGGAACGATGATTGAGACCCCAGATGGTGGCGGTCGGTTTGCTGAAGTGACGCTACACCCCGAAGTAAGCATTCAAGAGGAAGAAAAAAGCGCCTTGGCCTACATCTTGCATTCACGCGCCCATGAACTTTGTTTTATCGCCAATTCGGTCAATTTTCCGGTACGCTGCGAAAGCACTACGAAGATGACATCATAAAAAACGCCCCCGTTTGCGTAGCATTTCCACCTGAAGCAATGCCGCCACGGAAAGGCCGTCCGTAATCTCGCCATTTAAAACCATATCAATCACCTCATCGAAAGGCAATTTACGCACTTGTAGTGCTTCGGTATCTTCCGGTTCAGCTTCCCCAAAAGTCAAACCCTGCGCCAAATAAGCTATAGCCACCTCATCGGTCACCGAATTGGAAGTGTGCATGTCCAGCACCGGCGTCCAATGCTCGGCCAGGATACCCGTTTCTTCCAACAGTTCTCTTTTAGCAGCATCCAGAGGCAATTCACCTACCGGGCATCCCCCTTCGGGAATTTCCCAGGTATACAAATCCAGCGTATAGCGGTATTGCCCCACCAGCCAAGTATTCCAATCGGTGTCAATGGGAACAATTCCCACGGCGAGGTTTTTAAAATGCACCACGCCATAAATTCCCGGATTACCCGAGGGATTGATGACTTCGCGGTGAGAAATTTGGATCCATTTGTTGTCGTAAACCTCGGTGTTGGTCAGTGTTTTCCAGGGGTTTTGGGTAGAATGGGAAATATTGGACATGGTCTGGTAATTTTTTTATCAATACGTTGATGGAAGGGAAAAGTTGTGCTTCACTGCAACCGATTTTGGGTGGTAGCATCATTCAAAAAAGCCAAGATCCTGGCAGGGGTTGAATCTTTATAAAATTGCTTAAAAAAATCAAAGGTACAAAGGGAAGTGAATAATTCATGGGGGATATTCTCAAAGCTATAAGTTGGAACCAGGTCTCACGACTTGTACTAGCGGGGAAGCAAATCCGGGTGCTGGACAGAAAGAGGGGTGAAAGAATTGCGCATTTTGTATTATAAAACAAAAAAAAATACAAAAAAAATTACGTATTTTGTATTGTTTTTGAAATGTAATTTTTCATTTAATGATTCATAAAGGTTTGATTCAGTGACATTGAAAAATATTTTCTACAAAAAGTGTAACTATTCAGGGTGAAACACTAAAAATAAAAAAAACAATTACCTTAGAGCCATGAATTTTGCAGAACTTAAAAAACAAGTAGATTTGATTACTCCAAAGCTAAGCGCTGAAGGGAAAGGTCTTGTTGACTTATTCATGCCGTTTTGTGAATTGTTGTG
>JBBRGN010000223.1:0-8304 GCA_038240665.1 Chitinophagales bacterium
GCGGTTTGCAGGTAATTATTCATAGTCGGATGCGGATGAAAGATTTAGAAGATAAACCCAGAAGAAGTTGAAATCACTTCTTCTGGGTATCTTATACAAATCAAATAGATTACTCGAGTTTGAAACGGATGGGCAAGTTAAACTGTACCCGTACTGCTTTACCCCGTTGTTTTCCAGGTTGCCATTTGGGCATACCTTTTACCACACGTAGTGCTTCTTCGCCGCAACCAGCGCCGATATCGCGTACTACTGCAGGAGTAACGATAGAACCATCTTCATTTACCACGAATTGAACCACTACCGTACCTTCAACACCGTTTTCACGTGCCATTACTGGGTACTTTAGGTTCTCACCAAGGTATTTAAAAAGAGCAGCATTACCGCCTTCAAAAGCCGGCATCTGTTCCACCACTTTGAAAATTTCTTGTGGCTTCTCTTTTACCTCTTCTACCACTGGTGGTGGCGCTTCTTCGGTTGGTTCGTCACCAATACCACTGGCTACGCCATTCGCATCACCTTCTTTGGTCTCGGTACTGATTTCGACGTTCTTGATTTCCTCCTGCGTTGGCGGTGGAACTTCTTCAATCACCTCTTCATCTTTCTTTACGACTGGCGCAACGAAAGCGATGGTTGGTTTCGCTGGTGGAGGTTCAACAGGCGGCGGCGGCGGCGGCGGCGGCGTGTTGGGATCCAATGGCGGTGGCTCAGCAAGCTCAACCGATACGTTCAACGTATCTTCAGTTTTAGGAAGAGCTGAACGAACAATTCTTATAATAGTCGGAAGCAACGCTAATAAAACAGAAAAGGCAATGGTCAAAAGACCACCTCTCGTCATGTAGCGATCGTAAAGTTTGCGGAGCTGGTAAGCGCCATATTCTTTGTTCCGATTCTGAAAGATAATGTCGTTCAGATCCACCTTGTTGAGATCCGCTGGCAAGCCACTTTTGGGCAATTCATTGGTATTCATGCGTGATGGTTTGTTTACTTATTTAGAAGAGGGTACCACAACGTTCGCAGTCTTGATGGCATCAGGCTTACGGTTACCCGATTGCTTGATGATCAACTCATCAATTTCGTTGAAATCATCGATGATCGCATAACGTTTTACGCCAGTAATGGCCATTTCGTCAAGCACATCAACCATGTTGCGGAATTTAGAGTCCGGTAACGGTTTAATCAAAATGAAAAGTTCATCCTGGTTGCCCCATTTCTGCGCTACTGCACGTTGACGATCTTTGATCAAAGAACGCAACCCACTCCGCGAGAAGAATGTACTGTCTACTTTTACGTTTGGGTCGTCATCACTACCCACATAACAGTAAAGCATGTCATTTTTCCCCATCATGATGTTGTACGTCTTCGACTGCTTGATAGCAGGTAGATCTTCTTTTTTTTCATTCTCATCTTTAGCTGGCTTGTTTACTTCCATTGCTTTAGGCTTATTGAAAGTAGTAGCCAAGATGAAGAAAGTCAACAACAAGAAGGCCATATCTACCATTGCTGTAAGGTCCACCCGGGTGGACTGTTTCTTCGCGCGTTTTTTTCCGCCTTTACCGCCTTTATCGGCGACAATCATTTCTGCCATTGTTGCAATTTTTTAAGAGGTCAATAATTGGGTGGCCTTCGATTACTCCTTATCGCTGCTTGCGCTACGACCAGTAGTGATCAAGTTAAATTTGTTGACTTTCTGCTTTTGCAATGTCTGGATAACCGCATTGACATCCTCGTAACTGGTGAGCTTGTCCGCTTTGATGGCAATCCGCAGTTCGGGATTGGCCTGACGCGCCAACAGAATGAGGTCAATCAATTGGTTTTTTTCTTCAGAAATTGGAATTCCTGGTTGTGGAAACTTGCTGCGTTCTTCGGGTTTGGTACCCAAAAACTGCCCCATTTGTTCCAACGGAAAACCAAAGATTTCAACCAACTTGAATTCTTTTACCTGTTTTTCATTAAAAGCAGGCAGATTGAAGCGCTCCTTGATGGCAAAAAGCAGCTTCTCACGGGTGAACTGGTCATCTACTCCGAAGTAAACATTCCCTTTGGGATCGATCTGGATCGACATGATGTTTTTGTCCGGAACAGGAATCTGGGCTGTCGACGCGGGGATATTGATCTGCGCTATTTCTTGCGGACGGAATCTTGTGGTCAAGATAAAGAACGTCAACAAGAGAAAGGCAACATCACACATCGCGGTCATGTCAACAGCCGTGCTTTTCCGTGGTATTTTTACCTTTGGCATAACTTAGCTGTTTTTTAAAAAATTGCTCTATCCACCATGATGCAATTGTGCTTAAAAATGGTGTGCGAGCAGAGCAATTTTTTTGATAAAAATTAACGATACTTCGCAGCAAAGTTTTGCGCGATGCTGAAACCTGCTTCGTCAATAGCGTAAGTCATCTTGTCGATACGCGTAGTGAAGTAGTTGTAAAGGATGATCGAAAACGCTGAAGTACTGATACCCAAAGCGGTATTGATCAAGGCTTCAGAGATACCAGAAGAAAGCGCAACTGCATCCGGAGCACCACTGGTTGCGATAGCCGAGAATGCGCGAATCATACCGAATACGGTACCCAAAAGACCCAACAAGGTAGCAATTGAAGACATCGTCGACAAAATAACCAAGTTTCTTTCCAAAGAAGGCAATTCCAAAGAAGTTGCTTCTTCTACTTCTTTCTGGATAGCAGCTAATTTTTGGTCTTTGTCCATATCAGTAGCACTAGCTACATCTCTGTACTTCTCCAAGCCAGAGCGGATGATATTGGCAACTGATCCTTTCTGCTTGTTACACTCAGTGATAGCAGCATCAATTTGGTCAGAAGTCAACAAATTTTGTACCTTCTTAACCAAGTTTTGGATAGAACCATTACCTTTTGCTACGGTCAAAGTGAACAAACGCTCCAAAGAAACAGCAATTACCAGCATCAAGCTCATCATCAAAATAGGCACCAAGAAACCGCCTTTGTACATCATACCCAGGAAGTTTCCTGGAATTGGGTGGTTTTTGTTGTCACCACCTTCAAAATTGGAGCCAGCTCCTAAAACGTTTTGAAAAATAAGAATTGCCGTTACCAACAATACTGGAATCATTACCACCGCAAAGATGGAGCTAAATTGACCAGATGCATTGTTTGCAGGCTTAGCAGCAACTTGTTTTGATTTACTCATGGCTAATCAGGATTTTACTTACGATTGCGTAAACAATTATAATTGGGTTAACAAAATGCATTCTAAAACGAACCACTGCAATAGCAGCTAATGGCCTTGAAGATAAAGAAAAGAAAATTCTTTGCAAGCACAAAATTTTGCAGCATTTAAAGGGATTTTTGAATTTTTCTCCTACAAAAACTGCACTTTTTTGCAAAAAAACTGCTTTTTTTTGATTTGATCAACTTTCCGGTCTCCAATCTATGGCCAAAATATCCAATTGAGCGTTCTTAGTTTTTGGGAAAGTAACGATGGGATGACCCTTATTTGGGGTTTTCATAAATTTACAAAGGCAAAATAGAGAAAAATAAAAAAACCGCCAGCCAAAATTTTGACTAAGCGGTTTTTTTAACACTTTTTTGGTAATCTTAATTCTGGCATAACGTTAAAGGAGGCCAAAATTAATCTAGGGAATGATTTCAACAATAAATTTTTTGTTAGGGGCTAAAATGGACTTGCACAAAAGGCCAATCCAATTTTCTTCTCGCTCCATATGTCTTAATGGAATACGCCCAATACTAAATTCGGCATGATTCCTAGTCCAAGTAACGCAAGAATGCAAATGATCAACACCGCGCTGTAGCCAAACACATGTGGTATGGTTTTAGGGAACTCTTCCTGACTTTGAAATGCCATCATCATTACGCGGAAGTAATAGAAAATACCAATGGCGGAGTTAAGCGCGGCAATGATTACCAAAATCAATTGACCGTGCTGCATGGCATCAGCAAAGATGGCGTATTTCCCCACAAAGCCAGCTAAAGGAGGAATCCCGGCCAGCGAAAGCATGGCCAATGCCAAGCAAAATGCCAAAGGGGGATTGGATTTGTACAATCCGCGAAGTCCTTCAATGTTATCTGATCCGGTTGTTTCTTTAGCAGTAAGGTAAACGCCGATGGCCAATACGTTGGCTACGCTGTACACCAGCATATAATAAAGTACCGAACTATTCGAGTTGTCGCCCAATTGTACCAAAGCCAATAGTACATAACCAGCGTTGGCAATACTAGAAAAAGCCAATAGTCGCTTTAAGTTGGTTTGATTCAAAGCCATGAGGTTGCCTACGGTCATCGTTAATGCTGCCAATACGCCAATCACTGGCGCATAAAGCTCGCTTACTGGAGCAATCGCATAGCTGATGAAACGCAAAAAACCGCCAAATGCCGCGGTTTTTGCCACAGTTGCCATAAATACCATGATTACAGCCGGTGAACCTTGGTATACATCGGGCGCCCAAAAGTGAAATGGCGCCGCGGAGATCTTGAATATAAAGGTGATCAAAATCAACAAGATGCCTAAACGCAACATCACCGGAATTGGCCCGCCTGATTGTTCGAGGTAACCGTAGATTTTATCAAACTCAAAGGATCCGGTGATACCGTACACCAATACGATGCCTAAGAGCAAAAAAACCGTAATGAAAGACCCTAGTAGAAAGTATTTCAAACCGGCTTCGTTCGACAAAAGATTGTTGCGTTCACTAGCTGCAAGGATGTATAGGGGTATGGACAAGATCTCGATGCCGACAAAAAACATGACCAAGTTGTTGCTGGCTACCATGATGATACCACCAACCAAGGAAAACAAAAACAAAGCGTAAATATCTCCCAAGTGCTCCGCAGCATCTTTGTAATACCGGCGACTCAACACCAAAATGAGCAGCGTAACGACAATCAATACACCAGAGAAGTTTACAGCAAATCCGTCAAACTGGATCATGCCGCTGTATTGGGGGACATCGCTGTGGTTTTGTGGAAGGAAGTTAGCAACCAAAGCTGCTAAACCTGTCAACAAAACAACAGGTAGGGCTGCTTTTTTCCACTTAAAAGCTCCAATAAACATGGACAAAATGCCCGCAATAGAAAGTATAATGATCGGTATCATAATCAGTTCGCTTGAATCGCTTGGTTAATTTGTTGCAGCAACTGTTCTATTGCCGGTCCCGATAAATGGGTAATCAATGAAGGCAGCAAGCCAAAAACGATGATGGCAATGCCAATCGGCAACAAGACGGCTTTGTCTTGGTTGTCCAAATCAGCAAAAACACCATTGGTACTTTTACCGAGCATAACGCCTTGATATGATTTAAACATGTAAACTGCGCCTAAAATGACACCGCTACCTGCTACTAAACTCCAAACCCAGTTTTGCTTAAATAGTGCCGAAAGCAACAAAAATTCGCCCACAAAACCATTGGTCAAGGGCAGTGCTACTGTTCCTAAAAGTACCACAAAGTAGGCGGTGGCGAACCAAGGCGCCAATTTTCGAATACCACCCAACTCACTGATTTTGTTGGTTCCTCGGCGTTCACTGAGGATGGCGCATACATAGAATAAACCGACCGCGTTAATCCCGTGCGATAGCATTTGTAGCAATGATCCTTGTAAGCCGCCTTCTGACATCGTCAAAATACCAGCGGCGATCAAGCCAACGTGTGCAATGGAAGCATAAGCAAATAATCGCTTTAAGTCGGTTTGCTGGATGGCAATCAGGGAAGCATATGCCACCCCAATGACGATGATCCAAATCAACCAGTTTTGGTTGGCGGTTACTGCTGCTGGTACAATAGGTAGTACCCAACGAATAATGCTGTACAAACCCATCTTCAACATGATGCCCGAAAGCATCATCGTTGTTCCGCTGGAAGCTGAAGTGTAGGTATCTGGTTGCCAAGTATGGAAAGGGAAAATTGGAATTTTTATCGCATAAGCGGACATAAACGCCAGCAGCACCAACAATTGGGCATTTGGAGTAAGACGGACGCCGTAAATGTCAAAAATATCAAATGACGCAGGGCTGTTTTGCTGACTCAAATAAATAATGGCTACCAACATCAATAAGCTACCAACCAAGGTATACAAGAAAAACTTCATCGCGATGCGGTTGCGTTCAAAAGCACCATAAAGCAACACCAAGAAATAAGCTGGAATCAGCGCCAATTCCCAGAAGATATAATACAAAAAGATGTCCAAACTAACAAATACGCCCGTCATCGCGCCTTGCATGATCAGCATCAGGCCATAATGTAAGCCAGGGTGTTCGGGATTTTGCTTGAAGGTAGAATATACAATCAAGGGGCACAAGAGATTGGTCAGCAGTACCAATACCAAACTGATGCCATCAATGCCGACGTGATAGCTGATGCCCAAAGTTGGCAACCAGGGCATTTCGGCAGCAAATTGCACGCCCATTAAGGGATCAAAGCCAGCGAGGATGGCCACGCTGATTCCGCCACAAACCAAAGAAAGGGCAAGACTAATCCATTTGGTTTGGCTGCCTTTGGCAAGGAACAGCAGCAAACCGCAAAGGATGGGTAAAAAAAGTAGTATACTAGTTAGCATGAGCACAATCGTTAGGAAAACAATTCTAAAACAAGCAACAACAACACGCCGAAGGCAAAAACGAACAGGTAAAATCCAACAGTACCTTCCTGAACTTTGCGAATGATGCGACCTAATCTTTTAGTAAAACTGCCAACACCGTTGACCAACCCATCTAAGAAATCAACATCAATCACTCTACCAACGAATGCGGAAAGCTGTTGGGTGGGTTTTACAAAAACGGCGTTGTAGATTTCGTCAACGTAATATTTATGATTCAATACGCTTCCTATTCCAGTTTCATCGGCTTCTGCACCGGGTACCTGTTTTTGTACCGCATATGTCCGATAAGCCATATAGATAACAACTACCACCAATCCCACTACCAAGGCCATCAAGATCCATTCCATGGAAGCGCTAATGTGCGCCTCATGGGTTTTACCCAATACGGGTTCCAAAAAATGCTGCAACCAATCGCCGCCACCAAAGATGGCCGGTATGTTGAGCAATCCGCCCCCTAAGGACAATGCTGCCAAAATACCCAAAGGCCCCGTCATCGATAAAGGGGATTCATGGGCATGTTCCAACACATGGTGATCGGTACGGCTTTCTCCGTAGAAAACCAAGAAGAACATGCGGAACATATAATATACCGTAAGCAAAGAGGCAAACAATCCCAAGGCAAAAAGCAAAAGACTGTGCTCATAAGCAGCCAGCAAAATTTGATCTTTGGAAAAGAAACCAGAGAATGGCGGAATACCGGCAATAGCCAGCGTACCGATGGCAAAAACGAGGAAAGTAACCGGAAGCAACTTACGCAAGTTACCCATTTTGCGAATGTCCTGCTCGCCGTCCAACCCGTGGATTACACTACCTGCGCTGAGGAACAACAAGGCTTTGAAAAAAGCGTGGGTCACCAAGTGGAAAAAAGCAGCGGTGTAAGCACCCAATCCCAAGGCAAAAAACATCAAGCCCAACTGAGAAACGGTGGAGTAAGCCAATACTTTTTTGATGTCGTTTTGCTTCAAACCAATGGTTGCAGCAAAAATTGAAGTGCCCAAACCAAGATAGGTCAATACTTGTAAGCTCAGCGGAGCCAATTCGAAAAGATCAATGCTGCGCAACACCAAGTAGATGCCGGCAGTGACCATGGTCGCTGCGTGGATAAGCGCCGATACCGGAGTAGGACCAGCCATCGCATCAGGCAACCAAGTATATAGAGGAATCTGCGCACTTTTTCCTGCTGCGCCGACGATAAACAGCAACGCGATTGCCAGAATAACGTTTGGAACAGCATGGCTCAATAAGTCCCCACTAAAAATGGTCTTGTAATCCAGTGCGCCAAAAGTATTCAACAGCAAGAATAGTCCTAGCAAAAAGCCTAAGTCGCCGATCCGGTTCATGACGAAAGCTTTTTTCGCCGCTTCATTGTATTCATCTACATCAAACCAGAAACCGATCAACAAGTAGGAACACAACCCAACGCCTTCCCAACCGGAAAAAAGCAGGAGGTAGTTGTTGCCCATGACCAACAACAACATGAAAAAGACGAAAAGATTGAGGTAGGCAAAAAAGTAGTTGTGCCGATCATCGTCGTGCATATATCCCGCCGAATAGACGTGGATCAAGGCTCCAACACCGGTGATGACCAACATCATCATCCAGGAAAGCGGGTCAACCAAAAAACCGAAGTTTACCGACCAACTGGCGGTTGCGACCCAAGTACCGATGGATTGCTCCACGCTACCATGCCCCATCACGCTAGAACCCAGCAGGAGGG
>JBBRGN010000224.1:0-8284 GCA_038240665.1 Chitinophagales bacterium
CTACATGTATTTCCGAAGCCCCCAAATGACCCATTTTTAAGGCAATTGATTTGCCGATCAATGAATCGGGTACCGTAAATGTTTGTTTGAACCACCCTATGCCTGACCATTGCAAAGGCTTGCCTTTTGCATCTTGCAAAAATGCTGGATTGGCTTTTTGCCAATGCGCTTGTCTTTCTAAACTATCAAACGAGACGCTTCCCTTGGAATAATAATCCCAGTGGGAGTTGATGGGTATTTTTGAAAAAGCGTTGACTTCACCCAAATAGTAATTTTCATTTGCTTCTCCTTGTGCCCACAAATGAAAACCTTGCAGCAAAAAAATAAAGGATAGAAAAAGTTTCGCTATTTTCATTAAAAATGAATTATTGCTCCATAAATTTCACGGTATAGGTACTTCCCTTCAGTTCCCATACCCTCTACTTCTAATGTCCCGCCATAGCTTTTCGTCACAATATCATACGGCAGAACTAAACCCCAGTTTTACCTTTTCAGCTCTCACCAAAAAGCAGAATTAACATGAAGTAGAGCCACAATTTTTTTGTAGCCCTACCCCATTTACTTTCCCGTAAACGTCACCAACTTATACTCCGACTCATCCGGCGGGCCCGCAGTAATCTGTAAACTTGGCTTCCCGGTAAGGGTCATTACCACCGAGCCGAAAGTACCGCCCCAGCTGCCAAAACTGCGGCAAACCGGATTCTGCGGATCATCGTGTGAGCGCAAGGTCTCTTTGATCAGGGCGTCTTGGATCGGGGTTGCGCTGGCGATGCGTTTTTGTACCGCCGCCAAACGAACGTAGCTGTTCTTGGTGATGGGCAGTTGCGATGCCGTAGGGTCAAATGCTTTGTACCAAGCTTTGATGTCGTTATTTACGATGGGGTGATTGGTGTGGTACACCGTGCCGTTGGCATTTTTAGGGTCAAAACGCACCACTTTATTGGCCGAAGCTTCAAAATCGTACACTTCTCCTTTGATGCCAATGATGTAGTTTTGTCCGGAGGCGTGCGGCACGGTCTGGATAAACTTCAGGAGGTCGTCTTTACTGGTCGAGTTGAGGATGTGTCGCACAATGAAGGCCACGGGCAAACCGCTGGGAGCTCCTTTCAACTGCATCAGGGTGTTCATACAAGCGCCAATTCCTGCTTCGTTCAGGCCGTTGGTAGCGAGTAAACCCGGGTGGGTCAGGATCAGTTGTTCCGGCGTTTTAGCGCTGCGTGCCAAACGCAGCAAAATCTGATGCCCGTCGGTATAGTTTTCCAAATCCATGTTTTGGGCAATGTAGCCGGGGTTGCCGTTGCGCGCAGGCACGCCCATGCCGCTGCAATGGTGATGAGCGGGATCATCCACGTAGACCCAAAACTCATCCAGCAGGTTGAGCACCATGATGTCGTTGAAGGATTGTCCGGAACCCTCGGCAATGCCGCGTACTTCTTCGTACAGCTCGGGCGTCCATTTTTTGATGTCGGCGTCAAAATGGGCGTAGGCAAAAAATTCTTTTACGATTTGGTTGGCCTCTTTGCCCAATTGATCGGTGGCGCTTTTTTTCCATTTGCCCACCACTTCGGCAATTTCAGTTTGCAATTGCTTGCCGTGTTGGAGGCCAAGTTCGTAGCCTGTACCCGATAGTGCAATTTCGCGAATGGCAGCGCGTACCTGAGGTTTTCCAATCGCAAGTGCTGCAATTTTAGTAGCCACATCATTGGGTGGATTGGCGGTAGAATTGGAAAAGACGGCTACAAATACGTCTTCCTTGGGTAGGTACTTTGCCATCGTCAAAAAGCCGTTGATGCCGCCGCCGTGTTCGATGGTAGGGCTGCCTTGAATGTTTTGAAAAAACCAGCCATAGCCATAATTGGTAGCACTACCATCCGAGAGTTTGTAGGGGATAAAGGCCAAATCCAGGGTTTCTTTTTTCAGCAGTTTATAAGAATGAACTGCACGGTTCCATTTGTACAGGTCTTCAACCGTTGATTGTATTGATCCCGCCGAAAAGGGCAAGTTCATGCTTAAGGGATCGGCGTTCTCAGTGCCATTTTCATCATTCTGGTATCCGGCTGCGCGATTTTTGATGATTTTGGAGTCGTTGCCGTAGTAGGAATTAGTCATTCCTAGGGGTTTGAAAAAGACCTCTTCTACGAACTGTGGGTAGGTTTTGCCACTGAGTTTCTCGATGATGTACCCCAATAAAAAATACCCCGAATTATTGTACATCCATTTGGAGCCGGGTGCAAAATCCATCGGCTGGTTTTTGAAAAAATTGATCACCTCTTCTGGCTTCAGGTCATTGCGCTCGATGGTGCCGAAATTTTCCATACCCGTATAGCTCTTGATGCCCGAAGTATGGGTCAGCAGATGTTCAATGGTGATTTTGTAGCCGTGGGTGGGATAATCGGGAATGAATTTCTTGATGTCGTCCTGCAAGCTCAGTTTGCCTTGTTCCATCAATTGCAATATGGCGACAGCCGTAAATTGCTTGGTGATGGAGCCGATGCGGAAGACCATATCGGGTTGCATCGGCACATTGAGTTCCAAGTTGGCCATCCCAAAGGCTTTTTTGTAAATGATTTGACCGTTGCGGGCAATCAAGGCAGCTGCGCCGGTTTCATTGGCTTTGTATTGCGCGGAAAGGAGTTTGTCGCATTCCGCACTGAGGATCTGATCGTCAGGGATTTGGGCATAAGCGCTTGACTGAATCACTCCAAGTAAAAAGATAAAGGTAAAAAGGAGCGATCTCCAGCTGCTTGGTTTCATTTTAGTAAACTTTAGGTTAAGGAAATGAGCGTTTGATAAAAAAAATCACAAATAACTCAACCACCATTTTTGTGGGTTATTTGTTTTATATCGATCGTATCTTTTGCATATTGGGTACAATCCAACTACAATAACTACCCAAATGAGGTAGGTCACACCGAGACTGAATCCCTCACCAGGAATTGCAAATAGAAATGGGAAATTATTTTTAGTTGTATAATCAATGGCTTCCTGAAAATCGTGTCCTCGTCCAAAAAAACAAAGCATGGACGTAAAATGGATGACGTAAAAATGGACGATGTAATAAAAAAATGCCGTACGCCCGTACACGCGCACAATGCGGGTAAAGCCATTTTGAAGCGGTTCCAAAAATGCCAAAGCCAATAAAGCAGGGCCGATCATGATGCACAGGTACAACAAAGAAGGGGGGTATTTATTGACATTGAAAAAGGAAAAAAGGGTGCGCCAGCTTTCTTTTTGCCAACTCCAAGGAACAGGGTCTCCGTATAGATTGATCAATCGCAATGCGAAAAAGCTCAGCATCAAACAGGTACCAGTCCAGATCAGCACTTTTCGTCTTTGCGCCGGGGTGAATTGGGGCGTAAAAAACAAACCTGCACAATACCCGACCAGCATCAAACCCGTCCAGGGCAAAAATGGATAAAGAATGTACAAATAATGACCCCAAAATGGAAACCCGCTAGAACGATGCAATAAACTCCACACCAACCCGGGTTTAAAGTCTTTTACCGCTTCGGGAATATCCAGCAGATTGTGGCCAAATACAACCAATACACCCAGTATAAGGATGAACCTAAAAGGCAAATAGATCAATGCGCTCATCAACACCATGCTGATCCCAATCACCCAAATGACCTGAAGGATAAAGACCGAATACAAGGGATTAAAAGTCAAGGCCAAAGTGATCAAGGTCAGTTCGACAAAAATCAACCACATTCCTCTTTTGAGCAAAAAAAGGCTCAACTCCTTTTTAGTTTTTCGCATACTTTGCAAGTAAATGGACGTTCCAGAAAGAAATACGAAGATTGGGGCGCAAAAATGAGTAATCCAGCGGGTAAAGTACAATCCGGGCGTGGTAGTCACAGCGTCCAAGGGGTCGATGTTAAATCCACCAGCGTAAAAATATTCCCGGGTATGATCCAAGGCCATGATGACCATGACGATCCCCCTCAATACATCGATTGATTCAATTCTAGTTTTTGACATGGAGGTAATTGCAATGGTTTTAAAGATGAAAATCGGTTGATTGACTGGTATCGACCCAGCAATCAACCGATAATTACTTATTTTTTCTCCTTCAAAAACGCGGTCAAGCCCGGAAAATAATGCGCTTGGTCGTCCCACATGCTCATGTGACTGCCATCGGGGCACAGTAAAAAAGTCCCCTTAGAAAACTGCGTTGACATCCATTTCATATAGGCGGGATCCATCGTGTCGTGCGTAGCCCCAATCACCAGTGTAGGGGTTTTTATGGCCGAAAGTTGGGCGCTTACGTCCCATTTTTCCAACTTCCCGGATATACCAAACTCGCTTGGGCCTTGCATCGATACATAAATTTGCTGATTTACCTTAGCATTGGAGCGCTGAAATGCATCTGGCCACTGTGCTGATGGAATGCGGAGGATGTGTTTTTCATAAAAATTGGGGATCAACAGCTCCATGTAGCGCGGGTTGGTGTACTGGCCTTTGGCTTCCAAATCATTGACCTCTTTTAGTACTTCAGGTTTTAATTGTTTGGCAAGTACTTCGTCGGCATACTGGCCATATTTCGGACAACTGGCCATCATGTTGCTCACAATTAATCCTTTGAGGTTGTCCTGGTATTTGAGGGCATATTGCATGGCCAATATACCGCCCCAGGAATGCCCGAGCAGGTAGAAATTGTCTTTGTTCAATCCTAAGGCCACACGTACCTGTTCTACTTCCTCGACAAAGCGCGGCAAATTCCACAAGCTGGTATCATTGGGATGATCGGAATAAGCGGAACCCAACTGATCGTAGTAAATGAACTCGATGCCTTCTTGAGGCAAAAAGCTTTCAAAAGATTCAAAATATTCATGTGTACAGGCCGGACCGCCGTGTAGGAGCAGCACCTTTGTAGTCGGGTTGTTGCCAAAGCGTTTCGTCCAGACTTTGAATTCCCCTTTGGGAGTTTTGATGGGGATCAAGCGAATACCGCCGCTTTTGGGCGCGGCTTCGTCAGCGTTTGAAAAATAGGATTTTAAGTCTTCACCGCCTGCTTGAGAAGCGCTCGGCACTTGGGTACAGGCGCTAAACAATAGCGAAAAAAATAGCCCATAAATCGGTAGGTAAAACTTAGTCCTTGAAAAGTACATCATTCTTGAATTTTTTTGGTTTAAATTTATTCAAGGTAAGAAAAATGGGGTTTAGTCGTACTGCTTGGAAAAAAAGTTGGTGCTTAGTGGTCTGCAAAAATGGGTTTTAGGTGTTTTAGCGTGATCGCTTTTTTTAGGACAGGCGTATAGGAATCCAACTCATGGGTTTCTTTCTGAAGGATTACCTCTGCTAAATTGATTACGCTGTTTTCGCGATCAATATTTACGTTTGTCAATCCTTGATCCTTAAAACCTGACCTACTAATGTTGATCCAGTAGCTTCCTACATTGATGTTTTGAAACTGAAAACTGCCGTCATCCCCAGTCACTTCGCCTTTAACAAAGGAACTATCAATTGCTGAAAACAACATTATATTCGCATTTGAAAGCGGATTGCCATCGATTTTTTTCGCTACTCCTTTGATGGTTGATTGCGCCATGATCAGAGTCGAGATACAGGAATAGAAAAAGAAGGCTAAAGTCATTAAAAAGGTCAATTTTTTCATAATAGTTAGCTTTTATAAAGGTGTAAATGAGTATTTAACCGGGAGTGAATAAGTGTGTATTGGCACAAAGTTGTAGATATGAAAAGGAATGATGAATGATGAAGCCCAATCCCTTTCAATTAGCGCTTAACTGGTGCCATTTTCTGTTTGCAATACCGACAATTAGGGAGGTATTCTTTGAATATTGCCTGGCTGTGGTCAAATGATTTTGAGCTGCTCGAAAAAGGGCAATCCTCCAAATGATAATAAGTCGCATTGGCATAAGCTGGATTAGATGGTGTTAATGTTTCGCTTTGTATAAGCTCGACTTTTCTTCCCATTGGACGAACGCTACAGCTTACTAAAAACAATAGGATTACTACTAAAGTCATAAAGGGGATAAAATTGATTCTTGTCTTAATCATGGCATTTAAGTTTTTAAGGTCAGCTGGCTAAAAAAATTTGCTTAGCGCTTGATGTAAAGATGCAGGAGCGAATACAAACAGACAAGGTAAATCCTCCGAATGGTAGAATGGGTCTTCCGAATGGTGGGTTTTGAACTCCGAATGGAAAAGCATGGAGCGAAGCAATGGGGTTTAAGTGCGGGTAAAGTTCGAAAGCAGCGGCAATGGGTACCGTAAAGCTTTTTTTAGATTACCTTCAACCGCATGGCCAGCGCCTCCTGAAAACTACGGCTTACTGGCAAGGTATGTTTCCCAATTCCTACATAATTGTAATTGTCAATCACGGCGTCAATTTTGGTGACGTTGACGATGTGCGACCGATGGATGCGCATGAAATCATCCGATTGTAGTTTTTCTTCAAAAGCGCCTAGGGGCAAAGTCATCAGGTATTCGGCATTGGCGGTATAAATTTTGCAATAGCTGCGGTCGGCTTCGGCAAAAAGGATTTCCTGCAATAGGATCTTTACCATTCGATCCTTGAGGCGCACAAAAATGCGATCGGACAAAATACTGTCTTCTTTTTGCACAATCTCCTGGGTATCGCTTACTGGAATTTGATTTTTTTCAGCATCTACCTGTTGTAGCGCCAATTGGATGGCTCGGTGTAAATCGGCTTGGCGGAAAGGCTTGGATATATATGCATAGGGTTGAACCTCCTTGGCACGGGCAAAAGTAGTGTCGTCGGCATTGGCCGTTAGAAAAATAAGCGGTATTTGATGTTCGGTATGGATGCGACGCGCAGTTTCGATGCCGTCTAATTTTCCTTTGAGTGAAATGTCCATCAAAATAAGATCTGGACGGGTAGCTTCGATGCTTTTTAAAGCATCTTCTCCACGGGGGGTAATACCTGTCACCTCATACCCTAAGCCGCCAAGGATCATTGAGATATCGGCGGCGATGATGATTTCATCTTCAACAATGAGGATTTTCGTGCTTTCCATACATTCAAAATCTATAAGGTCTGATGAGATCGAGATTTGCACTCCGACCTAAAGATAAGCGTTCGAGGTATAGAAAGTAAGATCTAGGATTGTTTTCTTCAAAGCGGATTCTAAATACCCCTCCGAGGAAAGCAATCCTAGTACTTTTACTGCTTCACGGTTGCTTTAAAGGTTCCATCGGGCTGGATTGACCAAGCACCAACGACTTTTCCAGCTGCCATTTCAAAACGAATGGTGTAGCCCGACATGGCTTTGATTTTGAACTCGTGTTCTTTAATTGATGCCAATTCAAATTCTGGTTGCCCAGGTACCATCATCCACAGCGCATCATTTTTTACCTTGGTGCTTACGGTCATGCCATTTACATCCAGCGTGGTCACGTATTGCTGTAATGCTGCGGCACTTAACTTGGTCGACTGTATACCCAGCAGTTCATTGAGTTTTTGACGGGTATCGGCTCTTTCTACTATCGCCAAGGTTTTTTGAAAATTTAGGATGGCATTGGCTTTATCACCTTTGGCCAATAAGAGATCGCCATAGGAATCATAGGCGTTGGAACTCTTGGGATAATAGCCGATGTTCATTTTAAAATACCGCTCGGCTTGGGTATAATGTTTGCCGCCTAAGGCTTGATATCCTAAACTATTGATGTACAGCTCTGCGGGTTTGGCGTCATAACCTAGGTGTTTGGTGCGGATTTCGGCGTTTTTTTCAATTTTTGCGGCCAATACCATTAGTGTGTCCGAGTAATCCTTTCCACTTAGCTTTAAAGGGTAATAATCGAAGATAGCATGCAACGCATCGTACGCCGTGATCAGCGGAACCGAGCCATGACTGTCGTTTCCGTAGTACTTGGATTGGTAATGGAGCTGATTTTGTTTATTGATTGCCAAATACTTATCCAATTCTAAGATAGAACGGATGTGTTCAGAGTTTTGGCTGGTGTCTTTGACGACCTTTTTAATGTCCATGCCTTCATCCATGGTGTTGGCGATGCCTAGATACAAGGCTTTACCAGGATATTTTTCCGACACCAAGGTTTTTTTGGCTTCTTTCAATAGCTTTTGTTTGTCCCACCACATGCTGGGATCAATGGCAACATAAGCGTTGAACATATTGGGGTGGTGAATGAAGGTATGAATCCATACTACTGGACATTTTTGAAAAAGGCGAGAAAAACGGGATATTTGAGTTTGACCAAAAATCCAAAAATCCATGTCTTCCTCGCACTTCCACAAATTTACAAAACAGTATGAAAAATATGGCCTTGGGGCCGTAAAAAA
>JBBRGN010000225.1:0-8259 GCA_038240665.1 Chitinophagales bacterium
GGGTAAATGAAGCTTCCGGCGGAAAATTGGCTTATGTGTACATCCCCAACACCGGAAATGGCGGCTACAGTTATTTTAACCGTTACTTTTTTGCCCAATTGGACAAAAAAGGCGCGGTAATCGATGAGCGCAACAATGGCGGTGGTTCTGCTGCCGACTATATTGTAGATGTCCTGGCCCGCAAACTACATGGCTATTTCAACAGCAATGCCAACGATCACCGGCCTTTTACTGTGCCCAATGCGGCCATCTGGGGCCCAAAAGTGATGATTGTAAACGAACTTGCGGGTTCCGGCGGGGACTTAATGCCTTACTTGTTCCGCGACTACAAGGTCGGGCCACTGGTCGGTACCCGTACCTGGGGCGGCTTGGTTGGTACTTGGGATACCCCTCCATTTGTGGATGGTGGTCGCATGGTAGCACCAAGGGGCGGTTTTTATGACGTCGATGGCAAGTGGTCGGTAGAAAACGAAGGCGTTGCGCCGGATATTGAAGTGCTACAAGATCCAGCAACCGTGATCAAGGGGATTGATCCGCAATTGGAGCGCGCCATTTCTGAAGCGCTTAGATTGATGCCTAGCCAGGCGATTGAACTTAAACCGGAGCCGGCTTCGCCTATTCGGTATAAGCGGCCTAAGCCTTAAGTTTTACGAAAAATAGTAGATTGATGCGACGGTAGCGATTGAGATCATTTTTGAGCCAATCCGTCTACCGTCGCTTTCATTTTATTGCAAATCTAGTTCCAACTGAATCCCTTCTCTTGGTTCCTCCTTAGCGGTCAAATTTGACATCGTAACCCCGAGCAAGCGCACCGCTGGAATGTTTTCAATATTGGCATCTAGCAACTCCTGAATTGCCGTTTTCATCACTTCAAGATCGCGGAGCTCCTGCTCAAAAGTTTTGCTGCGCGTAAACAAGCGAAAATCGGGTGTTTTGAGTTTTAAGGTCAGCGTACGACCAAAGTTGTTGGTTCGCTCCATGTATTCATGCACCTGCTCGCACAACAAGACCAACCGCGCTTTCATCTCTTTGGGGTCTTCCAAATCATCCGCAAAAGTGCGCTCCGAACCGATGGATTTACGGATGCGATGCGGATTTACTTCCCTTTCATCTTCGGCACGAACGATGCGGTAATAATGCCGTCCAGCTTTTCCAAAATGTCGGATCATTTCGGCTTCATTTTTTTGCTTCAAATCCCCACCCGTAAAAATTCCCAAACGGTGCATTTTATCAGCAGTGACTTTACCCACGCCATGAAATTTTTCCACTTCCAATACTTCCAAAAAGGCGATGGCCTCAGGCGGCGTAATCACTTTGATGCCATTGGGTTTGTTGATATCCGAAGCTATTTTGGCCAAAAATTTATTAAAAGAAACCCCCGCTGAGGCGGTCAAATTGGTTTCGGTAAAAATGCGTTGGCGAATTTCCTGGGCAATCAAAGTAGCGGAGAGCAGGTTTTTCTTGTTTTCCGTAACATCCAAATAAGCCTCATCCAAGGAAAGCGGTTCTACTAAGTCTGTATAATCCAAAAAAATGGCGCGGATTTGCTGAGATACCGTTTTGTAGGCTTCAAAACGCGGTTTGACGAACACCAGATCAGGACATTGACGCGCAGCAACACTGCCAGGCATCGCGGAGCGTACCCCAAATTTGCGGGCTTCATAACTGGCCGATGCCACCACGCCACGCCGACCACTCCCCCCAACGGCAACCGGACGCCCCAGTAAGTCAGGGTTGTCGCGTTGTTCGATGGAAGCGTAGAAGGCGTCCATGTCAATGTGGATGATTTTGCGCATGCAGTTTTTACTGGATCCTCGACAGTCTTTTGAAGTTGGTTGAAATTTTAGGAATGAGTCGAAACTGTAAACAATTTTCTTTTCAAATCATTATAGACAAATGCAGTATCGACAAATAACAACCGTCTTTGGTATGCGAGCGACTTATTTATCAATTTGCATGAATCTAAAAATGCCCAATGAATAAAAGTAATGAAAAACAAGCATTAAGCCAATTGGGGCGCTTACCTTTTTTTGATCGCCTCTCTCCCGAAGCGCTTCAAGAAGTAATTGGTATTGGGCAGTTCGTTCAGTTGGGGCGATACGAATTCATTTACCAAAAGGGGATGCCATCGGATAAGCTGTTTTTTTTACTAGAAGGCGTTGTAAAGATCGCTTCCTTGGCGGATGAAGGAAGGGAAATCATCAAAAGGGTATTGTATGCTCCTAATCTATTTGGTGAACTGGGTTTGGTAGGGGAAATTGAGCGTCAAGATTTTGCCATAAACATCAGCGAAGAAGCAAGTTATTTAATCCTGAGCGTTGATGCATTCAAAAAGTACATCAATCAGCACTTAGAACTTTCCATGAGTTTGGTCAATTGGATGGGGGATCGTTTACGGAAAGTGGAATCGCGTTTGGAATCGATGATATTTAAGGATGCTCGGGAACGGATCATCGATTTTTTAAAAGATTCAGCAGAAAGTCAGGGTAAAAAAATTGGTTACGAGCTACTCATCAAACATTGTCTTACTCAACAGGATATCGCCAATATTACGGGCACTTCACGTCAAACGGTGACCTCGGTGCTCAATGAACTAAAAAAGTCCAACCTTATTCACTTCAATCGGCGCAGTATTTTGATTCGAGATTTGGGGAAATTGGTGTGAAGGGTTTCGAAAAAAAATCTACTGCTTATACCACTTCCGATTCGTCAAGCGATCCAGCTCCTGCTCCATCAAGCTCGGATACTTCAAGCGGTTGTTGTACCAATACTGTACCGAAACTGGGTCTTTTAAATCGCACTGACGTACCGCCTCAAACATCTCCAACTCTTTGGCTCGCAGCTTGTTGAGTTGTAAACGGTAGGCTTCAGCATCCACCTTGCGATTCGCTAAACGCAATTTGAGCTCTTGAAATCTTTTTTGCAAAGCTTGATCAACGTTTATTAAGCCCGAACAAGGACTGCAACCCATGCTCAATACAAGCAAAAATAATCCTCCCAAAATGATGGCGTGATTGAGTTTTTTCATGGCGGCTAATTTAAGGAATGAGTCGATAATAAGGTATCAATTTTGAATAGTTTATTTTGTTGCCAGACAACTATCTTTTGAGGCGAATAGCCTAGCTAAGTAGACAGTCGAAAAAAGAGGCCATCAATGATCATTGATTATTTTTGGCTGTCTACTTTTTAAATGAAAAAGATAGTTGTCTGGCAGCAAAAGAGACAGATACAATTGGTGTATTATTATTGAATCGTTCCTAAGACTGAAATTAGTAAAATATTCCAGCCCAAGGCATTTGTTCGGGAATTTAGTTTGCGATTTCAACCTAAATTCCCAAACCAACCCGCCTGTTTATTTGGAGGCGTTTAGTGCCTGGTCTATATCAGCAATGATGTCGTCGATGTGTTCTAAACCCACTGAAACCCTTACCGTACCTTGGAAAATACCTACCGCCAACTGCTCATCGTCTTTCAATTTGCTGTGGGTGGTAGAAGCTGGATGGGTGACAATGGTACGGGTATCGCCGAGGTTGGAAGATAGAGAAACCATTTTTACGGCATTCAAAAAACGCCGTCCGCGTTCTACTCCACCTTTGACTTCAAACGTGACGATCCCGCCGCCTTGGCGCATCTGTTTTTTGGCCAGTTCATGTTGGGGATGACTCGGCAAAAACGGGTATAAGGTTTTTTGAACCTCCGAATGTTGTTCCAAAAACGCCGCCAGCTTATGGGCATTGGCGCAGTGGCGATCCATCCGTACCGCCAAAGTTTCCAGACTTTTGCTCAACAGCCAAGCGTTGAATGGCGACATGGCCGGGCCGGTATGGCGACAAAAAAAGCGCAAGGGCTCGATCAACTCTTTTTTGCCCACCACGATTCCGCCCAGCACGCGTCCTTGACCGTCCATCCACTTGGTAGCCGAGTGTACCACCAAATCGGCACCGTATTGCAGCGGTTGTTGCAGGTAAGGGGTGGCAAAACAGTTGTCGACGTTGTAGATCAGCTTGTGTTTCTTGGCCAATTGACCGGCTTTTTCCAGATCCACCAACATCAAACCCGGATTGGCCGGTGATTCCAACAACAACATTTTGGTATTGGGTTGAATCAGGTTTTCCCAGTTGTCGATGTCGGCAGGGTCGGCATAGGTATGGCTCACGCCCCAATTGGGGAGGATTTGGGTCAAAATCTGGTGCGTAGAACCAAAAACCGCCCGGGAAGCCAGGATGTGATCCCCCGTTTTTACAAAAGCAGCAATGCTGGCAAAAACGGCCGCCATGCCGGAAGCGGTAGCAAAACCATCTTCCGCGCCTTCCAAAGCACATACCTTATCGATGAATTCATCAACGTTGGGGTTGTTGTAGCGGGTATAAATGATGCCTTCGCCTTCGCCGGCAAAGGTATCCGCCATCAACTCGGCAGAGGGAAAGGTAAAACTAGAAGTCAAAAACAGCGGCATGCTGTGTTCGCGGTAGCCGGTTTGATCCATTTGACCGCGAATGGCTGCTGTTTCGGGATGCATCTCTTTGCTCATGTATCTATTTAACGATTTTGGATTCCCAGGTGATTTTCGCGGTTTTTTCCACGATCTTGGCTACTGAACAGTATTTTTCCAATGACATATCGACCGCTTTCTTAACTTTTTCGGGGTCAAGGTCGCCATAAACCGTAAAAACCATATGGATATTGGTAAAAAGCGAAGGCGTTTTGTCTTTTTCCCGCTCGGCTTCCATGGTCACTTTGATGTCCTGAATCGGCTGGCGGAATTTTTTTAATAAGTGAATGACGTCGATGGTGCTACAGCTGCCCAAACTGGACAAGAGCATTTCCATAGGTCGCATGGCCAAGTTGTTGCCGCCGATGCTCGGCGATGCATCGGTTTCTACTGAATTGCCATTTTCGTTGCTGGCGCGGAGATGAAACGCATCATCCAACCGCTCAAAGGTGATGGTCATGGTTTTTGTGTTTTATTAGATCTGGGGCGAAGGTAAAAGGATTGGCTCAAAACCGCTACCAAAGCAGCAAGTTCATTTTTTTCAATTTTTGAACACCCAAAGGGCCAGCTGGGTTGTTTAAAAATACGTGGTTGCGATTAGGAGGATTGAACCCACTACCTAGCCTTCGCAACAACTTCAATCAAAAAAGGGACACAAAAATCAAATATTTCTTGATCAATAGGGAAATTTTTTTGTGAAATTCCTAGTTTTGCGAGAATATTCTACGTTCTTGATCAAGTTTTTGGACAACAACGGGATTTTATACAGAAGAGGGGAGAGTCGGGCTCTGTGAACCTCTGGCAACCATGCGCATGCAACGGTGCCAATTCCCGCCAATTTTTTGGGTATATAAAATCGAAAAAATTAATGGCTTTAGAAGCACCCATCATTTGGAAGGTGAATGAACCCTTCACGCTGGAATCCGGCGCTACCTTATCCACTTTGGACATTGCTTACCACACTTACGGACAGCTGTCAGCCGCTGGCGACAACGTGGTTTGGATTTGTCATGCCCTCACCGGCAATGCTGATGCCATGGACTGGTGGTCGGGATTGGTGGGCGAAGACAAGCTTTTTGATCCCCGACGGTACTTCATCGTATGCGCCAATATTTTGGGGTCTTGCTATGGTACTACTGGCCCCAGCAGCATTGATCCCGCCACTGGCCAAGCTTATCGGCAAGCGTTTCCTTTAGTAACCATCCGCGATATGGTAGCGGCGCATGAATTGCTCCGCGTCCACCTGGGCATCCAACGGATTTACATCGCTATCGGTGGTTCGATGGGCGGACAGCAAGTAATGGAATGGGCAGTTCAACAACCTTCCTTGTTTGACAACCTGATCTTACTGGCCACCAACGCGCGGCACTCGCCCTGGGGCATCGCCTTCAACGAGAGTCAACGCATGGCCATCCTTACCGATAGCACCTTGTACGACAATACGCCCGAGGCGGGTCGCAAAGGTCTGGAAACTGCCCGCGCCATCGCCATGCTTTCTTACCGCGCTTACAGTACTTACCACGAAACCCAATTGGATGCTGACGATGACAAACTGGAGGAATTCCGGGCCAGCACTTATCAGCGCTACCAAGGGTGGAAATTGTGGAACCGTTTCAATGTGTTTGCTTATCTCACGCTCAGCAAGGCGATGGACAGTCACCATCTGGGACGGGGTAGGGGATCACTGGAAGCGGTTTTAGCCGTCATTACGGCGCGTACCTTGGTGGTGGGCATCGAATCCGACCTCCTTTTTCCGGTATCTGAACAAAAATTCATCGCGGCTCACGTACCCAAGGCCGAACTTACTTTGCTCGATAGCTTGTACGGCCACGATGGTTTTTTGATTGAATTTGCCGAGATCGAAGCACGGATTCAAAAATTTATGGCCGGTAATTTGAACGGTTTAGCACATCCACCGGCGGGCTTTGGGTTGCAAAAACCCTGGAGCGCCGGGCCAGCCATCAATAAATCGGCCTTGCCAGGCTCGGAGCGGTTTTAGGAAAAAAAATGTAAAAAAGCTTAAATAAGCAGCAATCATACCTAGTTTAAACACTCAAAAAACCTACACCCATGTCCACTTTCCTCATATACGGCGCCAACGGATATGTTGGTGAAGTCGTCGCCCGTCAAGCAGTACAAACGGGTTTGCGCCCCATCTTGGCTGGCCGCGCCGTAGAAGCGATTGAAAACCTAGCCCAAGAATTGAGACTGGAATTCCGCATCTTTAGTCTTGATGATCCCCAAGCAGTGGATCAAGGTTTACAAGGCGTGGTAGCGGTGCTGCATTGCGCCGGGCCATACCTGTACACCTCGCAACCCATGGTGGAGGCTTGTTTACGTGCTGGCGTGCACTACCTCGACCTCACTGGCGAAATCCCGGTGTACCAAGCCGTGGCTTCCCGTGATGCCGAAGCCAAAGCCCGCGGCGTTATGTTACTCCCGGGGGTCGGTTTTGATGTGGTACCCACTGATTGTCTGGCCATATATTTACAACAGCGTTTGCCCTCCGCTACCCACCTGACCTTGGCATTTAAAGGGGATGGCCCGGCCGGACTTCCTCCCGGAACCCAGCGCACCGTGATCGAACTCATTCCTTTTGGCAATTTCGTGCGGCGCGATGGCCAGTTGGTGCACCCCGAACGCGGCGTAAAAACCCGACAAATTGATTTTGGACAGGGCGCTGAAACGGCCATTCGACTTACCTGGGGCGATGTGTTTACCGCTTTTTACAGTACCGGAATTCCCAATATTGAAAATTACGCCGTTTTGCCACCTGAACTCAATCGGCAGTTGGCGCTACTGGATTACATCCGTCCCTTGTTCCGGTTGGCGTTTATGCGCAAACTGCTCTTGCGCGGCGTTCGCCCCGGCCCATCCGCTGCCAAGCGCGCGCAAACCCGCACCCACGTATGGGGGGAGGCGCGCGATGCGCAGGGAAACACCGTAAGTGCCCGATTACATGGCCCGGAGGCTGGCGTGGTGTGGACGGTCAATGCAGCCTTGGCGGTAGTGGACAAAGTATTGGCTGGTCAGGCTCCTGCTGGTTTTCAAACGCCAGGTAAGGCTTATGGCGCCGATTTTGTACTGGATTGTGCCGAGGTTACACGAGAAGATGTAAATTAGGGCTTATAAAATACCTATCATCGTATGCAACCAGCACCTTTTCAGCGCTTTTTGGGCGCGCTCCTTTTTGTTCTGATCGCTTTTTTACCAGCTTACGCCAGTTCCATTGTTTTTACGGTGAGCATGCCCAATCCGGCTACGCACACCTTTCAAGTCAAGATGGAATGCCAGGGTTTTGGGGATGCCGCCATCGACTTCAAGCTTCCCGTTTGGAGTCCCGGGTATTACCAGCGCATGGATTTTCCGGAAAACGTACTGGCTTTTCAAGCGCATGATGCCAAAGTAAATGCGCTGGTTTGGGCAAAAACCAACGACAACACCTGGCGCGTACAGCCTCGCCCGGGAAGCACGGTGGTGCTGGAATACGACATCCGAACCATCCGCTCTTTTGTGGGCACGGCCTACCTCGACGAAGGCCATGGCTACATCCTGCCCGCTGCTTTGTTGATGCATCTGGCGGGGAAAGTCGATCATCCCTCTACTTTGAATGTGGTTCCTTTCACCGATTGGAAAAACATCGCCACTGGACTGGAACCTTTACTTGGAAAACCCTTTAGTTTCAACGCGCCCAATTTTGACATCCTTTACGATAGTCCGCTGCTGGTGGGAAATTTGGAGGAATTACCAGCCTTTACGGTGGCGGG
>JBBRGN010000226.1:0-8235 GCA_038240665.1 Chitinophagales bacterium
GGGTAGGTACTTTTTTATCTGATTTTACTGTATATCCGCTGTTTCTATTTTTGGTAACGATGTGTAAATTTTTTAAAGACAGCTTAATTCAACAACAATTTGATAGCCAAAAAACGATCGCTGCTAAACAAGCAGAATTGAACAACTTAAAAGCCCAGCTTTCACCACATTTTTTGTTCAATACCATGAATAATTTTTACGGATTGGCGGTTGCTCAATCCAAACAATTGCCAAGTTTGATGCTGCGTTTGTCGGAGTTGATGCGGTATTCGCTTTACGGAACCAACCGCGAAAAGGTACCCTTAGAGGATGAGATCCGCTATTTAAAAAATTATGTGGAATTGGAAAAAATTCGCCTCGAAGATACCCTGCAATTGGATTTTCTGACGAATATTTTAGATGATAAAAATGTCCAAATTGCTCCTTTAATTTTGATTGTTTTTGTAGAAAATGCCTTTAAACATTCTCGTCTTATTCAAAATACGGCCATCAACATCAAGATCAAAATCCATTTGGATGATACTGGTTGGCTGGAGTTTAAGGTAGAAAATAATTACACCCCAATAAGCAATGATTTTTCAAAAAGTGGGATTAATTCTATCAATTCAGATGGTGGAATCGGTTTAGGAAATGTAAAAAAAAGGCTAGAACTATTGTATCCACATGATTTACACGTATTGTCTTTTGCTGATGACGGCCATTTTTTTAAAGTGAATTTACAAATTAAACTTCAATGAGTCTGCAAAAATACCCTTGTTTGGTTGTTGACGACGAGCCGATTGCCCGCCAAATTGTGCGTACGTACATCGAGCAAATGTCTTTGTTGAAACCAGCTGGAGAATGTAAGAATGCCTTCGAAGCTTTAGAAAAATTAAGATCCAATCCCGACATTGCGATCATCTTTTTAGACATCAACATGCCCAATTTATCAGGGATTTCCTTGGTGAAAAGTATCCCCAAGCTACCGCAAGTTATTTTTACTACCGCTTATCACGAATTTGCCGTAGAGAGCTATGAATTGGATGCGGTCGATTATTTGCTCAAACCTTTTTCTTTTGAACGCTTCGCTAAAGGTGTATTCAAAGCCATCGACCGATTGGAAAAAAAAACCGCCACAACGGCAACTAAGCCTGAACCCGAATCCGTAACGCCCATTTTTATCAAATCCGATGGCAAAAGTTATCGGGTAGCACTCAGTGATATCCTTTTTTGCGAGGCCATGAAAAACTACACTAAGGTGTATTTAAAAAATGGCGATCGACTTCTTCCACTGGTTCCTTTGTCAAAGATGGAAACCGATTTGCTGGAAATAGGAGCGGATTTATTGCGCGTACACCGCTCCTATATCGTAGCTCGGCAGCACATTAGCGCCATCGAAGGCAACCAACTGCTAATCGCGGATCATAAGATTCCAGTAGGGGATCAGTTTCGGGAATCGTTTTTCAAGGAGATTGGATTAAAATGATTACTCAATCACATACTCTTTCCCTTTTACCGTCTCAAATTCCGCCAAACCGTTGGGCAACAATTTGTACTTAACTTTTTGGCCATTGCTGCTGATTTTTAAATTGGCTTTGGCGTCAATTCTGCACGTTTTTCCAGCTTTGGAACGGATATGCAATTGCGTGACTTGTTTGTTTTTCCAAGCATAATCCAATTCAAAACCACCCCGAGCACACACGCCTTTGAACGCACCGTCCGCCCATTCGTCGGGTACAGCGGGCAATAACTTTATCGCTCCATCTTGCGATTGCATCAGCATCTCGGTCACAGCGGCACTTACCCCAAAAGCGCCGTCAACCTGTAAGGCGCGGCCGCATAAAGCAAACAAAGAGCTACAACATTGTTCTTTTAAATAGCCTTTATAAATTTTATTGGCGCGATTGCCATCTCCCAAACGGGCCCATAAAGCCATTTTCCAAGCTCTTGAAAAACCAGTTGCGCCGTCGCCGCGCTCTTCCAAAACCTTTTTATAGGCCTCAATCAAAGCGGGGGTACGTTTTTCGTACAACACTTTGCCCGGATACAAACCATACATGTGTGAAAAATGGCGGTGGTTTTTTTCCAAGGATTTCCAATCATCAGCCCACTCTTGTAGGGAACCATCCTTGCCAATTTGTGGCGGCACCAATTTGTCTCTGGCCGTTTTTACTTGCCCTGCAAAGGCTTCATTTTTTTTCAGAATAGCCGCCGCTTCCGCGTAATAGCCAAAGAGATCGTACAAAATTTGCATGTCAATGGAAGAACCTGCACAGATGGTGGTTCCCTCGCGAAAACCGGCCGTTACTTCATCAAAATAGGGTTTGTTCCCGCCGCCATCGGGGAAGTTTTCCGGGGAGGTGGAAGGATTGGTTACCAGCCATTTGCCATTGGGGTGAGGGATCAAAAAGTCCATAAAAAACTGTACCGAGCCTTCGATCAGCGGAAATATTTCCTGTAAATAAGTTTCATCTTGAGTGTACAAATAATGCTCCCACAATTGCGTACACAGCCAGGCACCGCCTACGGTGAAAGTTCCCCAAGTTGGACCGTCCATGGGAGCGGCAACGCGCCAAAGATCCGTATTTTGATGCAATACCCAACCCCGAGCACCGTAGTGTTCTTTGGCGACTTGCGTCCCTTGATCGGTAATTTCTTTGATTAGCTTTACCAACGGTTCCGAACATTCGGTAAGGTTCCCGCTTTCCACGGGCCAGTAGTTCATCTCGGTGTTGATGTTGGTGGTGTATTTGGAATCCCAAGAAGGGTTCATGTCGTTGTTCCAAATTCCTTGTAAGTTAGCAGGTTGTGTGCCAGGTCGAGACGACCCAATCATCAAATACCGCCCAAAATTATAACTCAGCGCGGCAAAAGCAGGATCGGGGCTGGTTTGGATTTTTTGGATCCGTTCGGGCGTTTGGAGAAAAGAGTTGTCGGTAGTAGGTAAGGTCAAAGCAACCCGATTGAAATACCCTTGATAATCCTTTAAAGCCGCTGCGCGAATGTCGCCAAAGGACTTATTAGCAATCCCCTTTAAGTAATCCTCGACGCGTTGATGAGGATTGCCACTTACGTCTTTATAATTGACAAAATTCGTTGCTGCTACAAAATAGAGGGTTACAGCATCGGCATTTTCAATGACCAAGTCAACGCCATCGGTGCGGACAGTGCCGCCTTCCAACACAGCTTTGATGCGGGCTTCGTAACGCATTTTTCCTTCTACGCCCATATAATCGGCAGATTTACCAGTGAGAACTAGCCCATCTGCGCCATAAGGATCCATGCGGAAATAGTCGGTAGCATAATTGGAATGGGTTTGATTGCGCTCACCCCGTAAATTGGCGGTGAAGGATACGCTACCCGGACGATCGGTTGTGATCCTTACCACGATCACTTGATCTGGGGTAGAAGCCAATACTTCGCGTCGCCAGGTGATGCCATTGGCTTGGTATTCCACATTGGTTGTCCCGGTTTCCAAGTTCAACCAACGGTGGTAATTGCGAATCGAATCCTGGTTTTTGAAAAACAAATGCAGGTTGCCCAAACTTTGGTACTTCATTTGTTCTACTGGATAACCCATTAAATTTCTGCCAAACAGGTTGTGAGCAGGGAGGTATTTTTCTTGAAAAACCATTTTTTGGATTTCCGGCAACACTTTATAACCTCCAGGAACCACGGTAGAGTAGGGGCCTCCCGACCAATAGGTTTCTTCGTTGAGTTGAATGCGTTCTTCGCCATTTTTGCCAAAAACCATTGCACCTAAGCGGCCATTACCTACGGGTAGGGCGTCTTCCCATTTTTTTGCCGGCGCGGAATACCAGAGTAGGATAGCAGGATTAAAAGCCTTATTTTGAATGCGTTGGGGTAGATCCAAATCGCCCTGTGCGGATAAGGCAAATGGCGTAAGCAGCAAGGAAAAAAGGCAAAACTGATGGAAATTTCTCATAGCGGAATTTTTGAAATGGGTCGTCGAAAACCCGACTGGTACAAAATAATCAATTCATCGGGAATAGAGAAAATCTTTACTTGGCAGGGGCTTTATTTTACGCTTACCCAGATTGCTAAAAAGTACCCATTGAAAAGAATAAAAGTCCTTGTGCCTCGATGACCACACAAAGATCAGTGGAAGCAGCACTTCTCCGGCTCACAAAAATCAAGAAATTCTAAAAGGGACTCAAAAAAAAACGGGATCATCCACAATGTTGAAGACGCTCAACATTGTGGATGATCCCATTTTTTTAATCATTTTTAGAGTTTATTTCAACAGCTTCGCCAAGTTCTTATAACAAACTTCCACCCCTTGTAGCGGCGTCGTTTTGTAATCTTCCAATTCAATGATGTGGTATTTAGCGCCCGATAACTTGTCCATTTTGAAGATTTCCGCAAAGTTGATGCTGCCTTCGCCTACTTCAACGGTTTCGCGTTTCTCGGTTTTTGCCAAATCTTTCACGTGGTACAACTCGAAACGTCCTGGATGTTTTTTGAACCAATCGAATGGATCGCTGCCGGCATACACTACCCAGTAGAGGTCAATCTCCATGGTCACCAATTTAGGATCGGTGTTTTTGAGCAAGGTTTCGTAGATCAACTCCTCTCCTGATTTTTTGAATTCAAAATCGTGGTTGTGGTACCCAAAACCCTGACCCATGGTTTTGCCATATTCGCCCGCCCGGTTAAAGCCCTCGCAAAGCTTTTTCAATCCATCTGGCGTACGGTCTTTATCGGCCATCCAGGGTGAGATGACGAATTTTTGGCCTACTTCGGCGGCGTCGGCCACCGTTTTTTTCCAATTGTCGTTCAATCCCTGTGCCACCATATTGTCGGAGGTGAAACCCGTGTGTCCGCTGGGCATGGTCAAGCCATTGTCCAACAAGATTGACTTGAATTCCTTGGGCGTAAACCCGTAGAATTTGCCATTGTTATAACCGGCGCCTTCCACTTCCTTGTAGCCAATTGTAGCCAATTTTTTCAAGGTTCCTTTGGGATCGGTCTTCATGTCGTCGCGAACGGAGTACAATTGAAGTCCCAAGTGCCCTTTTTTGCCTTTCATGGCCGTCATTGCACCAGGAAAAGCCAGCGCTGCGGCAGTCAAAGAAGCATTTTTTACAAAATCACGTCTTTTCATTTGGTGTTGAATTTTTAAGGTGTGCAAAAAATCGAGCTGAAAAGTAGATATTTTACCTGGAATTAATTGGCCAAATCAAGCCAATCGAAAAAGGAAAACTCGGGATTATTCCGTTCGACGAAATAACTTGTAAAAAATTACCGCTTATTAATCGAGCCTTCCTAAATTACGGAACGAAGCCAACTCATAAGTAATGGGAATTTCAGTCCCATTACTTTACAGTCATAAAAATCTTTAAAACCAATAGTACACATGCAAAAAAGTATACTTATCCTCCTCTTTATTGCTGGTGGATTTTCTTTGTTTTCCCAAGCGGATAGGATACAAAAAATCAAAGCTTTTGACGCTTATGTAGATCAAGCTCGCCTACAATGGAACGAACCCGGATTGGCCATTGTAGTGGTCAAAAATGGCGAGGTACTGCTACAAAAAGGTTATGGGAAACGCAACATCAATCATCCTGAACCCGTCGATCCGCAAACGCTTTTTGCTTGTGCTTCTACTACCAAAGCCATGACCGCTTGCGCCATGGGCATGCTGGTGGACGAAGGCAAACTCTCTTGGGATGATCGGGTCATTGACCACCTCCCAGAATTCAAAATCGCTGATGCTTATGTTACCCAAAACATGCGGATTCGCGATCTTTTTACCCATAATGGCGGCTTGGGCAACGCTGATTTTCTTTGGGCTGGTGCCGATCTCAGTGCCAAGGAAATCATTGAGCGCATGAAATACGCCCCATTGGCTTATCCTTTCCGCGGAGGGTATACCTACCAGAACATCATGTATTTTTTTGCTGGTGAAGTGATCACCCGGGTGAGTGGAAAACCCTGGTCCGAGTTTTTGCAAGAACGCATCTTCAAACCCTTGGAGATGACCCGTACCTATCCTACTACGGCGGCATCCAAGGCTGAAAAAAACCGTTCTACGCCCCACTACATCATCAAAGACGCAGTAACCGCCATTCAAGATGAAGGCGCAGATGTGATCGGCGCGGCAGGTTCCGTTTGGTCTTGTGTTTCTGATATCTCCAAATGGATGCGATTTGCACTAGATAGCGCTAAAGTAAACGGCAAACGACTACTCAAACCGGAGACTTACGCCGAGTGGTTCAAACCCCAAGCAATGGTAAGTACCGAAGGTTTTTACCCAACCGCCAGCATCACCCAACCGCACTGGAAAACCTATGCTTTGGGCTGGTTTCAACAAGATTATCAAGGCAAATTTGTCAATTTTCACACCGGCAGTTTATCGGGCACTACGGCGATTCATGGTCTTTTGTTGGATGAAAAGATGGGGGTTTATATTTATGGCAACCTCGATCATGCTGAAGTTCGTCACGCCTTGATGTTCAAAGCATTTGACGTGTTTGGTAATGGCAATGCTGTGGAACGCGATTGGAGCACGGAGTTCCGTAAATTGTACCAAGGCATAGAGCAAAAAACCAAAACCTATACCGACGAAAAGGAAAAACAGCGGGTGATGAATACCCAACCCAGCCTTGCTTTAAAAGCATATGCCGGAACCTACAGCGATCCTTTTTACGGATCAGTCAAACTTAGTCTGGTCGATGGAGTGCTTAAAGCCGACATGAGTTCTACGGTTTCCATGACGCTTGCTCATTGGCATTTTGATACGTTCAAGGGGGCTTTCAATCGTGCCTGGTACGGAAGCGAATGGGTCACTTTTCAGCTCGATAGCGATGGGAAAGTAGCCTCGCTTCAATTGTCCGACGGATCGACGATGAAGAAGGTGAACTGATGCCTTATTATCGACTCCTTCCTTATTTTTTCATCCCGTGTTAAGGGTGAGAAAAACAAAACCAGTCTTTAGGAATGAGTCAATGCTAAGTTGACTCATTCATCAGGCAAAAAACAAGTTCGTACGCAAATGAAAAAGTCATTAATTTTCTTTAGCCTTTTGGTAATGACCACTGGTTCTACTTTTGCCCAAAAAGGCAATTGGACGGCACTTTTTGATGGAAAAACCCTCCAAGGTTGGGAGCAAAAAGGCGGCAAAGCGCTCTACGCTGTAGTCGGTAACGAAATTGTAGGAACTTGCTTGGGAGATACGCCCAATTCCTTTTTGTGCTCCAAACAACAGTACGGCGATTTTGTACTGGAATTGGAATTGGCCTTAGAAGACAACATCAACTCCGGCATTCAAATCCGCAGCAATACCCGGAACACCGATGGCAAAGAGGTTGTTTTTGGCCCGCAGATTGAAGTCGATCCTTCGGCGCGGGCTTGGTCGGGGGGAATCTACGATGAGCAACGCCGCCAGTGGTTGTACATCCCCAACATCAACCCGGAGGGCAAAAAAGCTTTTCATCTGGGCGGGAAATGGAACAAATACCATATTGAAGCCATCGGCAATACCATCCGGACCTGGATCAATGATGTGCCCGTAGCCTATTTGATCGATACTTTGGTCGACAAAGGTTTTATTGCACTACAAGTACACGCGGTTGGAGCCAAAGCAGATGTTGGCAAAAAAATCCGCTGGCGCAACATCCGGATCCAAACGGGCAGTCAAATGGTCAAGAAACCCTTGGACAACTGCCCGGTGATCAATCTTACCCTCAATGACTTGAGTGAAGCGGAAACCAAACTAGGCTGGAAGTTGCTGTTCAACGGGAAAAACCTGGACGGTTGGCGTTCCGCATTTAAAACCACTACTCCAGAAGTAGGCTGGGGTGTAAAAAATGGTGCCATCTTTATTCAGGGCAGCGACGGCTCTGAAGCGCGCAGTTTTGGCGATATGGTCACCAGAGAAGCATTCAAAGCTTTTGAATTGACCTTTGAATTTAAACTTACTCCGGGTGCCAACTCCGGGGTTAAGTATTTTGTGAGTGAAAAATACGATTCCAAGGGTTCGGCCATTGGCCTCGAATACCAGGTGCTGGACGATGAGTTGCATCCCGACGCCAAATTGGGTGCTGCTGGCAACCGCACCCTAGCCAGTTTGTACGATTTGATCCCTTCCTATAAGTTGGAACCCCGGTTTCAGCGTAAGATTGGCGAATGGTGCCAGGCACGGATTGTAGCCTTACCCAACAACATCATTCAACATTGGCTCAACGGCTTTAAAGTACTCGAGTACGAGCGCAAAAGCAACATCTTTGCCGCCCT
>JBBRGN010000227.1:0-8203 GCA_038240665.1 Chitinophagales bacterium
AATAAATTGGGCAATAAATCCTATCAAATAACCGCCATACAAATCTTTTGGCTCATGTGCTTCGAGCATCAGTCGCGATACACCAACCAATCCAGACAATACAATACCGATTATAAGTAAGGCGCTAAGGGTTATCTGCAAACTTTCGCCATTGAACCAAGGAAGTGTAAAAGTGGGGTACTCCGGAAAAAAAGTCATGGTAATGATGATCATAGCCACCAATCCACCCATACCAGTAGAATGCGCGCTGATTTTTGAAAAAATATTGATAAAAAAAGCCAAAAAGAGGGCAATAGTTGCACCCAATACAAAGCTGCTATAGATGTTTGGGATAAGAGTGTTGCTCAACAGGTTTCTAAACAGCCATAAATAGAATATACCGCTAATGATATAAGGCCCGATGCGATCTTGCTTGTCGGGAAGTTCTATCGATTTAACCAGCCCGGTAAAACGCAACATGGCTACAGCCATTCCTGGAATAAAAAAAGAGGACAAAAAGACTTGTAAAATCAATAACCGAGAGCTGGCCTCGGTTAAACTATTGACCCCAAATAAGAAAGGATTAACCGATAAAAGAATGACCAACATATAGGTAATCATCAGAAGAGGATGAAAAATAAAAGAGATCAATCTGGCCAGGTAGTACATCATTTAGTATTTTTTCGAGTCTATTCCCGCACAAATTAAACAATTAGCCCCAACTCCTTCTTCCTCACAGTACTGTTTGCTCAAAATTTCCTATTTTCGAGCAAACGATTGTTGGGCAATGAATGAATTTTTACAAAAGATCCTGGTTGAATTTGGAGGTTTTTCCATTACCATTTGGCACGTATTACTAGCGATAGCTATTCTATTCTTGTTGTTGGTATTGGATTGGATATTGGTTGCTCGATTTTTACCCCCTTTGTTCACACAATTTCAGGTTGAAACGGCGCGTAGAAGACAAGTTGCCCGACGTATACAGCCTTTTTTCTTATACCTAGCCATTCTCATCTGGGTGGTTTTCACCGGAATTGACTTTACTTTTTATCAAAAAGGTACACAGTGGATTGGATTTTCTACGCTGCTTCGAGGTCTGATCATCTGGCAATTTGCTCGAATTGCTGATATCCTAATCGGCCGAGTAGTTATCCTCAATTCTTTGCAAAAACAAAGGGAACAAGGAAGCACATTCCTAAGTGGTGGCAAAAATGCTACCCAAAATGATTGGAAAAAATCCAATCTCTACCTCCGGTATGTTGTTTATCTTTTTGCCATTTTACTAGTGGTTCAAGTTTTTCAGGTCGATTTTCTCCTTTTTGAAGGCAAATATGGCAAATCGATTTATTCTATTCGGGCTTCTAATGTGTTATTCGCCGCATTGGCGGTCATGTTTGCCCGATTGCTTACTTGGCTAACCATCCATTTATTTTTGGTTGGTTTTTACAAAAAAAGAAAGCTAAATATCGGCTACCAGTATGCCATCAACCAGTTGATCAGCTACTTCATTTATTTTATTGCCGGAATCATTGCGCTCCATTTGCTGGGTGTCGACGTTTCAGTTATTGCGGGTGGTACGGTTGCTTTACTTGTAGGTGTAGGGATTGGGCTCCAACAAACTTTTAATGATTTTTTTTCAGGGATTCTACTTTTGTTTGAGCGCAGCGTAGAGGTTGGAGATGTGGTAGAAATTGAAGGATTAATTGGGGATGTAAAACGCATTGGCCTTCGCACTTCGATTATCCAATCCCAAGACAATCGCACGGTCATTGTTCCCAATTCAAAATTGGTAAACGACAATGTTACCAACTGGAGTCATGGCGATGATGTAGCCCGTTTTTTTGTAACCGTAGGAGTGGGTTACGAATCAGATGTTCATTTGGTAAAAAAATTATTAATCCAAGCGGCACATAACCAACATCCAAAAATCCTTTCTGATCGAGACATTATTGTGCGTTTAACCGATTTTGGAGATTCTGCTCTTCTATTTGAAGTTCACTTTTGGTCGGAGCAGTTCATGCGGATTGATGACTTGAAAAGCGATCTCCGTTTTGATATTGTAAGGCTTTTTAACGAGCATCATATTAGTATTCCTTTCCCTCAACAGGAAGTATCAATAAAAAAAATGCCAGCTGGGTAGTTATTTTTTCTTAAAAAAACCAATTTCCCGTTAAACCTAAGTTAAACCAGGTGCAGTCGCCGGAAGATTGCACTAAATTTCGGTTACAAAGTGCGGTTGATCACGTCGAAAGACTAACAATTGTAACTTTGGAAGAATTTAAATCATCACCATTAATCCGTTTTCAATCATGCAAACAACATTTTCTTCCCTGCTCAAGCATACAGCGCTTACCATTGTCTTTTTTGTAGCAGTGGCCGTTACCGTTCAAGCACAGCGCATTGCATCTGTTGATGTGAGTAGAGTATTGTCTAGTATCTCCGATTACAAAGTAGCGGAAGATGAATTGGATAAGTTGGCCTCACGCTGGCGCCAAGAAATTGCCTTGGAATACGATAAAATTAAAGGGATGTACAACCGTTACCAGGCTGAACAAGTCCTTTTGAGTGACGAAGCTCGCAAACAACGCGAGGATGAAATCATGAATAAAGAAAAGGATGTGCGCGACATGCAAAGGGTACGCTTTGGTCCAGAAGGCGAACTCTACAAAAGACGTCAAGAGCTAGTTCGTCCCATCCAAGATCGAGTTTACGCAGCAATCGAAACTTATGCAAAAGAGCGTGGTTACGATTTCATTTTTGATAAAGGCGGATCAGCTGGAATGATTTTTTCCAATCCTCAATATGATAAAACCGACGATGTTATTGCTCGCTTGAAATAAATCGAGTAAAACATATCAGGAACATTTATTGCAATTGATGGAATTTTCTGGAAAAACTGTATTTTTGCCCCGCTCATTAACGATTGAATTAGAATACATTAAATTTTTAATGGGAAAACCACTGAAAAAGACAACAACAATGAAAAACTGGATGCACGCCGGTGGCTTGGTAATCATCGCACTACTTATGACCGTAGCTGTTCAAGCACAAAAGTTTGGCTACATCAATTCCTCTGCGCTTTTGATAGAATTGCCAGAAGTGAAACAAGCAGAATCTAATCTTGACGCTTTTCAAAAGCAATTGCAAAAGAAAGGCCAGGATATGGTTACTAAGTTTCAGGCAGAGGTACAAGTTTACCAAAAGAAGGTTGAACTTGGAGAACTTTCTCCAAAACAACAAGAAGAGGAAGAAAAACGCTTGGAAGCAGTGCGTACAGAGCTTGGTAAATACGAGCAGGACATGACCACTCAAATTCAAACCAAACGCGAAACTTTACTCAAACCAATCTACGACAAAGTGAATGATGCCATTAAAGCAGTAGCTACTGAAGGTGGTTTTCAATACATTTTTGATCAAGGTGTACTGTTGTATTTTGAAGCAAGCTCCGATATTAGCGCTTTAGTGAAAAAGAAATTAGGCATCTAATTCCGCTTTATCGTTTTCAATTTACTTGCTTAAGAAAAGGCATCATTGGAATCATTTTTCAATGATGCCTTTTATATTGATTAGCCGATACATTTGCTTTTTTGAAGCGCTGGCAAATCGTTTTTGCATGTGGCGCGCAAATGGATAACCTAACCAAGTGTACCATTTTGCGGGTCGAGAAAAAGCTTCAATGTGATACCATACCGTATCATCAGATCTCATTTCCACCCAAAATACCTCCTCGCCACATTCTATATGCGCTGGTAAGGTGCCATAGGCAAATCCAAATCGCCGTTCTTCGTCAATGGTGTATACAATCCGGCAGGAATTTCTCCACCAAAGCCCTCCTAATTTGAAATACATGGCCACCGTATTACCGGCAATTATCGGTGCATGTTCCGGTAATATCTTTGTCCATGTTTCAGGAAACATTCGCCAATCTATCATTGCTTTTTTTCCGGCTTCAAAAATTTCTTTCCCTTCACCCAATTGAATTGAATTGCGATCGTGATCAAATTGTGGTGGAAATATTCCCGCAGTAGCTCTTACCTGTGAATAGCTATAGATGAGTTTTTTTTGCTGATCCAAAAAGCGATCAAGCCTGATTGCATCCGGAAGTTGGAAAGAAATACGCATACCTTTTCAGTTTTCAAGCTTTAGAAAAGTACTAAACTTTATCTGTTTTTGAAAAAAATCTAAGCATCAGTTCAGCTTAAATTGAATGTACTTGATCGTCTTCTGTTCGGCGAGGTGCATTTTTTCATAATGCGTTTTGATGGCCAATTCTGGAAGAGGGAGCAGTCTGGAATAAATATCATCGTCTTGATAAAGCAAGGTAGCTTCTTGATCCTTATTGAGTACGCTTAAAGTATATTGATGCAGTCTAATTTCATCCGTTTTGAGATGTATAGAGGCATCTTTTTTGAGTACCTGCCGGTATTTTTCGAGAAAAAATGGCGAAGTAAGTCGTTTTACCGATCTGTTGTCCAGCAAAAATGGATCTGGAAAGGTGATCCAAATTTCACTAACCTCTTGGGGTACAAAAAAGAATGGTATCTGTTCTATGCGTGTACGTAGGAAAGCAACATTCGGTAAGTTATTTTTCAAGGCGATATCAGCACCTTTCCAAATCCGGGCGCCTTTAATATCTACACCAATAAAATTACGTTCAGGATACATTTGCCCTAATGCTACACTGTACTCTCCCCTACCGCATGCCAACTCCAACGTTATAGGCTTGCTATTTTTAAAAAAACTTTCCCCCCACTTGCCCTTCATATCCACTTCAGCTCCGTTAGCTCCTATCAAAACTGGATGCTGTACATTGAAGTTTTCAAAGACGTTGGGATAACTCAGTAATGCAGCAAATTTTTGCAGCTTATTTAACTTATTCATGGCAACGATAAACTAATGGTAGTTCCCTTTTATTAAAGAGATATTTCAAATGCGTGCCAAAGGTAATAAAATCAACAAACCCATAAGACAAGGCTAATCCGGAATGTAGTCCTTAGGAAAAAAACTAAATCCCGAACCAACTCTAAACAATAAGCAAAGATGCTTTGCCTATTTCGGCTAATATTTCTTGTTGCACGCTGTAGCTTTTATCTTTCGCATACCACCGTTGTACCTGGGTATGCAATTCATCCCAGCGTTTTTTGTTGGCATTGAGATCTTTGATTTCCGCAATTTTAGCCAATTCCTCTAAGACAAATGCCTGTAGAGCCGCCGGCCTTGGTCCCCATTGACCCAAAACTTTTAATGACTCGGAATCGAGTAAAATAAGTTTTGGAATAGACCTGGTTCCCTTGGTCAAAAAGGCATCCATCAGCTTAGGATTTTCATCCCGAAATAAGATACGGTAAACAATCTTGTCGTTAAGCTTGGACATTTTATTGAGTACAGGTAACACTTGTGCTGCATCATTACACCAGCTTTCTGTCAAAACCAGCCAAGTCATGGGAGCGGCTTTGGCCATTTGTACCCTAGTTATGGCCATCATCCTAGCGGTTTTGTCCAAGCGCTCCATACTGATGAGGTTTATACGCGTAGAATGAATAAGATCATCTACGCTGTCCGGGTTTCGGTGGTGGTATTGAGCCAATAAATCTTCATTGTGTTGGGCATAAGCTTCATAGGTTAGGCTTTGCTCAATTAGCGTCCTTTTAAGTGTTTGCATGGGAACCTAAAAATTTTTTACGTTATCGTAATACAGCGTACGTTCAACTAAATCTTCAAAATAGAAGCAAATTCATTTCAAATCTACACTAAAATGTATCTCTTCTGCTTATTTTAGGGCTGAGACAAAAATAATTAATGTGAATTAACAGCCTTTTTTTCGTCACCCTACATCAAAAAACCTCGCAACAGCAGCGCAGTAGGATACGTTTTTTGACTCGACTTACAAAAAATAAGGATTTTCAAAAAAACCATCCTGACAGGTTGCGATCTACTTACCCTTCGTTGGGTTAAATAGATGTATGATTTTTTGCAAACTTGTTTGGTTGTCGGGGTCGTCAATAGACTCCACCACTGCCTCTTTTTCCTTACTAGTAAGATGCAAAGAGATAGAAGCTAAAGTCTTATTTCCCCGCCCGGGATCATAGATAAACGGCGCTAGCAGAAGCCGCTCCTTACCAAAACGCTGGAATAATACAGCTAACGCATTGTCTTGTTCAAATTCTTGCCGTTTTAAAATTTGGCCAACAATAGAAAACGGATTTAACATGCTACTGATGACTCCTTTTTGGTCGCTTGTCGGTATCTTTTCATGTTTGTCAGCACTAGAAATTTGGACTATGACCACTCCACTTGTATTGGCTTGTATCCAATTAGTAAACACCTGAATAAACCGAGTAGTCGAAAGTAATCCGTAATTATCTAAAAAACCTGCGTCCATTACTTCGATTCTAGGGTTACTAGGTAGATTTACGCTGGGCAAAATGAACGGGAAGGTCGCACTCATTCTTAAGGCAGTCAAAAAACGCAAACTATCGGATAATTGTTTCTTGAACATATGCCCAAAATCAGCAGCATCAATTGCCAATTCATCGGTACGGCCAATTGCTCCTGGAGCAGCCATCATAAAGGAAACATTTTGGGGAGAGATAATTAACCTTCGTACATCATTGACGATAGAAGGAGAAATATACATCATCGGGATCAATGCCCTTTGCTCGGGTAGTCGATAATCCGCTAGGGTTTTGTTCAATATTAAGCCCGTGTTTTCATTTAGTTTTTTTTCAAACATATAACCTCTATCCCGTGAATATGTTTGGCGATTGATGTGGATTTTGCTCCAAGGCCAAAGCACATCGTTGGCCACCAGGGTAAAGGCAACCCCATTGAGCATGTCTTTTGAAATAACATCAATATATTTGGGATTATAGAGCGTAATGGTAGCCCCCATTTTTTTTCGTAGAGCTAACTCTCTAAAATACCCCATTCCCAGCATCCCCCCAGATGCTCCAGAAATAAGAACGGTATGTTCAAAAAACTGGCCATCCAAAAGGCTATCCAATTGCTGAACAACCTTCATTGACCAAGTCGCAGCACGTAGACCGCCACCACTTACACAGATGAAAACCATTTTGGGCTTAACGCTGGGATCTTTGGCCAGGCACTTTCTTTTCCAATTTTCTAAAATTCTAATCGTCTTGGCTTTATCTTCCAAAACCCCCTCCGGCGTACAAGCCTCCTGGAGAGAAGCATAGCTATAGTTTGCTGGTTGATGCTGATAATCAAGACCATAAGCTTTATTTTTTGGATGGATTGCGTCATATCCAGTCAGATAGTTGATTCCAACCAAAATAAATAAAATCGCCGTCATCCTCCACAAATTAAACCAGTAGCTCAGGGCTCCAATCGCTGCTATAATAATACTAAACAGAAAAAAAATACTCGCCCCGGCAGGAAGTTGAAATGCTGGGTAATCAATCAGCCAGCCTAGTGCGGTCAATACCATCATGGTGAACAACTGAATGACTAAGGCATTCAAGTGGTTTTGGCGAAATATCTTTTTAAGCGTTTCAGAAGTGTAATGGGCAACGCTACGAACTCGACGTGGCAATAAGGATTCATTCATATAAGTCTCTACCCGCCAACGTACATGATCTGCTTTCGCATGATCCCAATTCAACGTGCGATAGCCTGGCGTAATATGTGGCAATAAGCTGACCAGCGAAGGTTGTCGTTTTTCATAATAAGAAATATCATGATTCGTATAGTGAAAGTACATCAGGTATAGCAAAATCATGGCACAAAATCCGGCAATGATCCCAACACAATATTGGAATACGTTTAGAATACCAGCTTCTATATAATTACCCTGAAACAAAATAATCGAAACGACGTAAAAGACGATGAACACTAGAGGTATCAAAAAATTGTTGAGGCAAAATTTGGTAAAGGGCTGCGACAAGGTAGCCAAGAATGGAAAGTTGTGCGCGCACAACAAATAAGAGGTCAAATTCCAAGTCAAAAAAAAACATCCAAAAGCTAATCCTAAGAAAAAGAAACTCCAATAGCTGGTTTCTCCCAAATACTCAGGATTTAAAAAAAGATATCTAAAACCAAATTTTGCCGCTATATCACCGTTTATCAACAATGCAGTGACTACCCACATCAAAAGTAATAGTAAATTGCTGCGCAAGTGATAAACCACCAATTGAATAGGAAATGCAAACCAAAAATGACTTGGCCTAACCTTTTTAAGTAATACAATAAATGAAAGCGACCTGTA
>JBBRGN010000228.1:0-8183 GCA_038240665.1 Chitinophagales bacterium
GGACAGGTTTCATCATTGTAGCCCATCGCAAAAAATCTTGGGATTTTGACGAGTTTGGCAAAATTGGCCACGTCATAATAGGCTGCAGTTTTGATTTTGGCCTCGGTATTGTTTTGAGGATTGGTGGCGTCAAAAATATGGGGCCAACCTCCCGCGCGGCCTTTCAAATACCCAGTCATATCGGCCATTGCTGGATAGCGGAGCGCCGTCCATTTTACCCGGGGATCCAGCGCGGCGGTAACGATGCTCAATGCGCCGCCCTGACTGCCGCCAGTGACGACCAAATTGACGCCGTCGTATTGTGGTAAGCTGACTACGAAATCATTGGCGCGGATACAGCCCATAAATACGCGTTTGTAGTAATAGCGATCGCGATCGTCCAGGTTATAGCTCCAGTACCCATTCAGGCTACCCGCCGCCAGGTCGGTGTATGCGCTGGGATCCATAGTGACGGGGATGCCGTGGATGCCGATTTGTAAGGTAATGATGCCTTTTTCGGCATCGCGTACATCGCCCGCGTAGGCGCTTACGCCCGCGCCAGGAACCAACAACATGGCGGGGTATTTGCCTTCTTTTTTGGGTACACAAAGAATGCCATATAGCCTGGTGCCTTCCCGGTAGTTTTGGAGGTTGAGGTGGTAAACATTGACCTTCTCGGTACAGCGTTCGGGGAGCAGGGTCATCTTGGCGTCGAGCGGAATTTTGGCGAGTTCGGTTTTGGCGTTATCCCAAAAACTAACAAAATCTGCGGGAACCTCCACGGCAGGTTGTATTTTTTCGGGATCAAATCCGGCGGTGGCCAATCCACGGTATTCTTTTCCGTCTACTTCCGCGATGACGGAGCAGCGCAAAAAACCGGGCAGCAGCAGTGTACCGCCCGCTATGGTGGTCATGCCCGTTTTGAGGGCAAGGGATTCCTTTTTTACCGCAGGCATTTTTTCTGGCCCTATTTCATAACGGATGCGTACATCTTTGAGCAGATTGCCATTGCGGAACACGGATACTGAAAAAACGGCGTTTTCACCGACTTTGTAAGTCCAGTTGTCATGATCCATTCCTACCATTACCCTCACCAGTTGAACAGTGGGTTGGGCATGGAGGGAAAGGCCGACAAACAAAGCAAAAAATAGCATCAGCGTGCTGGTTGTTTTTTTCATGTTAGGCGTTTGTTGAAAATGACTTAAAAAACCTATTGCAAAAAAGGAATTCCTACCCTGAAATCATTTCTGTGTTCAAAACTCCCGCATAAAATCTTCCTTGAATACGCCAGCTAGTCGATCGATCAATTCATCGGCATGTTCCAATCCAAAGACCATCGGTGGCTTAATTTTCAACACATTGTGATCAGGCCCGTCGGTACTCATCAATACGCCCAATTGCCGCATCCGATTGGCCAAATAGGCAGTTTGCTGGGGTAAGGGATTCTTGTGGGCATCAGTCAATTCAAAACCTAGGAAGAGCCCTTGTCCGCGCACGACTGCAATGATCGGGAAGAGATGTTGCAATTCCCGTAAAGCATTTTTTAAATAATTCCCTACTTCCCAGGCTTGCTGTTGTAGGTTTTCAGCGCGAACGACATCCAAAACAGCTTTGCCGATGGCGCAGGAAACCGGGTTGCCGCCAAAAGTATTGAAAAACTCTAAACCATTGGCGAAAGCGTCGGCTACCGCAGCGGTGCAAACTACCGCAGCCAAGGGATGCCCGTTGCCCAGGGGTTTGCCAATGGTGACGATGTCGGGGATTACGCCGTGTAGTTGAAATCCCCAAAAATGACTGCCTACGCGGCCACAGCCAACTTGTACTTCATCGGCGATGCACAATCCGCCGGCTGCTTGGACGGCGGCATAAGCTAGGCGCAGGTAATTCTCCGGTAATTCAATTTGTCCACCGCAACTGATGATGCTTTCGCAGATAAAGGCGGCCACATTGCGCCCCAGTGACTGGATGTACTCGATTTGGGTTTGTACATGTGCAGCATAGGCCGAAACCGTGTTTTCGCCTTGGTAGCGGCCACGAAAAGTGTCTGGTAGGGGTACAAGATGGGTATGCGCCGGTTTGCCGCTACCGCCTTTGCTGTCAAATTTGTAAGAACTTACGTCGATAGTGGCATTGGTGTTGCCGTGATAACCGACTTCCACGGCAATCATATCGCGTTGGCGGGTATAGGTTTTGGCCATGCGCAGCGCCAGTTCGTTGGCTTCACTACCGGAATTGACAAAGTGTACTACCGACAGTTCGGGTGGAAAAGTGGCCAAGAGGGTCTCGGCCAAGGCTACAATGGCAGGATGTAAATACCGGGTATTGGTGTTCAATAAAGCCATTTGTTGCTGTCCGGCCTGCACCACGTGGGGGTGTTCATGTCCTACGTGTGCCACATTGTTGACCGTATCTAGGTATTTTTGCCCCTGATGATCAAGGAGGTAAACGCCATCGCCGCGCAGCATCGTCAGGGGTTTTTGGTAGGAAATGCTAAGACTGCGCCCCAAGTGTTTTTTGCGCCCGCTTAGCAGTTGTTCGGGGTCAATTTTAGCAACAGCGGGGGGCAAATTTTTTTGTTGAAAAAACAAATTTGGATCTGGACAAATGCTGCTCCAAACCGCCGTCTGTTTAGGGAAAGCGACTCCTGGAAAGTTAGCGGTATTGCCCAATAGATCAAGCATACACTGAAAATGTAGGTGCGGCGACCAGTTGCCATTTTCATGGTCGGCACCAATGTAGGCGATCAGGTCGCCTTGTTGTACCGTTTGCCCCACTTGTAGGAGGGTCAAACTGGAAAAGGTCAGGTGGCCATAAAGGGTATAAAAAGGATGGCCGTCGAAAGAATGTTCCACAATCAAAGTCGGCCCATAATCCTTGTCAAAATCGTTGTGGGTGATGCAAAAAACCTTACCAGGATAGGGCACGTGGATCGGCGTTTGCGCTGGCAACCAAAAATCGATGCCTAAATGCACCGTTCGGTACTCTGGGCCTTGAATCCCTTCTTTTTTGAAGGCATCGGTGGTGTAAAATGGCCGGGTTTCTAAATAGCCGCCCGCAATTACCGTACGGGGATGTTGTTTTTGCAAATGCAGCAATTTGGTGGTCATCCAGTCATTGTCGCTGAATTCGGAGCGGTTTCCGAGCCAAGTGCTGCCTACATGGAGGTCAACAGGGGTGATGTCGGCGATGTCCAAACCGGGGAATAAGGTTCCCAGCGCCACCGGATGGGCTTTGACCCAATGGTGGAAGGCATTTTCGGTAGGATGCGCTGGATATCCACAAGCAGCACGGAAATGGCAATAGGCTAGGGTAGGGTTGATCTGCGCCCATTTTTCCAATAGCTCCCAAGCTGATTTTTCGCTGATCAGCAGGTAAACATTGTCCGGTTCCAATCTTTTGTTGATGGCTGATTTGGTGACACTGATGATCAAGCGCATGGCCACTAGGGTATACAAGGCCTCCAATTCATCCTCCAACAAAGAAAAACGGTGGTGGTAACCGCTTAAAATCAGCAAGGCTGCGGCCAAGGGATCGGGTTTGTCCATGATGGCGTAGGCGATGGCTACGGCTAAGTCATTGATCAGACTGGAAAAAACCGCGTCGCCATAATCGATGATTGCCAACACTTGCGGGTCAACCAGATCGCTGGATACCACGATGTTGTTGTCGTTGGCGTCATTGTGGATCACGCCCTTGCGCAGTCGTGCTAGGGCAGGGAGCAATTCCCGGAAACGATTTTGAAAAAAAGCCGCTAATTCGGCTTGTCGATCAGAAAAAAGGTGGATGTGTTCAAAAGTCCAATCCCCCCGGTCGATGTCCCAATGGATCGATCGATGCGCCTTAGGGTGATCAAAACCGCTCAAAGCCTGGGTGATTAAACCGGCTTGTTCGCCCAAGCTGTACAGCAAGCCTTCCGTATGGGGATGCACGCTCGACCACAAACGGCCATCCGTCCAAGTCAAAAGCCTTATTTTGCGTGCCAATCCGGCTTCATCCATCCAAGTGCTAACCGTTTGTTGCCCGCGATCAGGGATGATGCGCGGGGTGCGGATCAGGGGATTGCGCTCGGCGACCTGGGCAATGATTTTTTGCTGAAAATCGATGTACGCTTCATCAACATCAGGGCGAGCTACTTTCAATACAAAGCTTGTTTCGCCAGTATCGATCTTAAAATTGAAATCCAGCTCGCCCGTGAGTCGCGTAATTTTGCCGCTAAGGCCAAAAAAAGTATGCGCGATCTGCATCGCTTGCTGTTCGGAAATGAGCAGTTGATCGTAGGTGGTCATAGATGCCAAAAATGGATTATTTCGAAAATTTGCGGATCCGGGTCAGTTCCAGCTTGCGAAAAGCCACTTCCGAGCCCTCGGCTTGTACGGCAATTTGTCCTTTTGAAGTGGTACAATCGTAACCTTCATTGACCATATCGCCATTGACCCAGACTTTGATTCCGTTTTTCACACATTCCACGATCATGGTGTTCCATTCACCCAAGGGTTTTTCGGAGGTGTCGGTAAGGTTGGGGATTCTTCTTTCTTTGCCTTCAGTGATGCCCCATTTTTCTTTAGGGCCACGGCGTTTTTCCATATGGGGCACGGTAATGTCCTCCACGATGCACCAGAAATCACCGGCGTTATCGTGCATCATTTGCACTTCCAAGGATTTTGGAAACATCTGGTACAGTGCCCGCGGCTTAGAAGCATGCACCAGTACGCCACAGTTGCCCGGTTCGCCGACAAAACGGTATTGTACTTCCAAGCGGTAGTTTTCATAAATGGCGTCGGTTATCAAGTGGCCATTGGGCGTACCCAGGCTGACCAGCTGTCCGTCGCGTACTATGAAAGGATTGATGGCTTTGGGATCTTTGTCCATGTCTGGCACATCAACGTGCCAGCCTGTCAAATCTTTGCCGTTGAAGAGCAAAATCGACTTTTTGAACAAAAAACCAGCACTCAGTACTGCAATGAAGGAAAGACTGAATAAAAACGTAATTCTCATAATTGATGAATGATAAATGATGAAAGATGAATTTGGGGCGGCTCCCTTAAATCTATCAATGTTAAGAAAAAAAAGGAATAACCTGCGTCCTACTCCCCATCTTTTCATCATTTATCATTCCTCATTCATCTACAGCGCAGGATGCTTCTGATGAAAATCTGTTGCATCCTGAAAAGCCTTTGCTACCCGCAACACTTTACCTTCCTCAAACAACTGGCCAGTAAAGCAGATGCTAGTCGGTTTGCCTTGTCGCAGACCCGTGGGCAATACCACACAAGGATGTCCAGTGTGGTTGGCAATCCGTAGGGTAGGGCCAGCAAACGAGGGGTGTACATACACATCCACCTTTTCAAATACTTTTTGCATGTCCATCATCAATTTGGTGCGCAGGCGATTGGCTTGGATGTATTCCACTGCGGGAATAAAACGCGCCTTGCGGAAGGTATTGGGCCAGGCATTGCGCAGTTGTCTTACCATCAGATCATCGCGGTTGCTGAGGGTTAATTCCTCAAAAGCGGCAGAACACTCGGCGGAGAGAATGATGCCCAGATCAGGCATTACCGGCAACTCGATTGGTATCAGTTCGATGCCCATGCTGCGCATTTTTGCTAAAGCGATGCTATCATTGGCTTTGAAAGGGTAGGTACGTTCAAAACTCTTTTTGTCATAGCCAATGCGGATTTTTTTCAGATCTGCATTGCCATCGTAGTTAAATGGCGCTTTGATCACCGAGCCGTCTTTGCCATCGGGGCCATAAATGCTGTTGAAAACGATGGCACAATCTTCCACACTGCGACAAATGGGTCCAATTTTGTCCATTGACCAGCTCAAGGCCATGGCTCCGGAACGGCTCACCCGACCAAACGTAGGTCGCAACCCCGTGGTGCCACAAACCGTGGAAGGTGATACAATTGAGCCCAAAGTCTCGGTTCCGATGGCAAAAGGCAACAAACCTGCCGCAACCGATGAAGCCGAACCTGCCGATGAACCGCTAGAACCAGTGGTGGGATCCCAAGGGTTACGGGTCATTCCGCCAAACCATACGTCGCCCATCGCCAGGGCACCCAAGGTCAATTTGGCGCACAAGACTGCGCCAGCTTCTTCCAATTTGCGGATCACCGTAGCATCGGCATTGATCATCTGCTCTTTGTAAGGAACGGAGCCCCAGGTGGTTTTGTAGTTTTTGGCCGACAACAAATCCTTCGCACCGTAGGGAATCCCGTGCAGCATACCCCGGTATTTGCCCGCTTTGATTTCTTCGTCCGCCCGTTTGGCTTGCGCCAGTGCCGTTTCCTCGGTCAAGCTCACCACACAGAGGAGTTTGGGATCGTATTTTTTCAAACGCTCCAAAAAAAACTGGGTCAGTTCCAAGGAAGTAATCTGCTTGGTACGGATCAATTCCGCCAGTTGTCGGACGGTGTAAAAATCGAGTTCGTTTTTATCGCTTGGCATTTGCACTTTAGCCAAAGGGCCGTAGGATACTTTCCCTTCGCCACTGGGCACTGGAAAACCTGGTAAAACGGGGCTGAAAGCTACCGCAGGTGCTACCGAATTTTCGGGTGACATTTTGTGATAAGCTTGGTACAGCAGTTTGTTTTCTTCCAACCCGGAGAGCATAGAATCGATCTCCATTTGGGTCATGTCCAGGCCAAACATTTTAGCGGCGCTGCGTACATCATCGGCAGTGATTTTATCCTCCCAAAAATGGTTGGTAAACGCGCCCAATACAAAAACGAAGGCCAGTAAGGCTCCAATACTTAAGTTTTTTTGCAATCGCAACATGGTTCTATTTTTTTGGAAATATAAAAGAAAAGATACAAAATCTAGCTTTAAAAATTTGGCCGCCTTGTGATGGCAAAGGGCAAAAGCATGAAATTAGTACAGACCTCGGAGAGGTCTATGGTTGGTAAAAATAACCTAGCAGAGGTCTAAGATTTGCGTGTTTGGGGGCATGTTACAAACGTTAGACCTCTCCGAGGTAACTTCTGGTCTTCATGGGTCTGTCCTGAAGGATTTGCAGACGTACACTTTTTTTATTGCATAAAAAAATGGAAAATAAATTACAGTTAATCAAGGATTTAAGTATGCTCTATTACTGTTTTTTAGTGATTAAAGCTGGTTGGTTTTTTTAGTTTTGATTTAAAGGCCCCAGCGGCAGCGCCGCCGGAACGTCTGTAGAAAGTTTATAGCAAGAGGGGTAGCATGTTTCGCTACCGACGTTCTGGTGGCGCTGCCGCTAGTCTTTTTTCCGATATTTATTTTAAAATACTAGATTTCTTAATAATGTACTCCCTGCCCTTGAGATGGCTAAGTCCTTCGTTTTTTCAGTGACAACACGAAAAAAATACCCTATTTTTGCGGCGCATTACAAAAAAACAAGAAAAACATTAGTCATCAATGCACCCAAACATCAAAGTTTTCAAATTCGGCGGCGCTTCGTTGAAAGACCCTGACAACATAAAAAATGTAGCTGGTATCCTGCGTAAATATGCTCAGGAAAAACTGTTGATTGTCGTTTCTGCTATCGGCAAAACCACCAATGCCCTGGAAAAAGTAGTGGAGGCACATGCCCAACAAACTGGGAAAGCTTTAACTTTACTGGAGGCCGTTCAACAGGCACATTACGACTTGTGTCAGCACTTATTTGATCCCAACGACGAAGTTTTTGCCTCCGTCAATGATACCTTTGTGGAGGTAGAGTGGGTGCTAGAAGAGGCTCCGCACCCCAATTACGATTACATGTACGATCAAATCGTATCCATAGGGGAACTGGTTTCCTCAAAAATAGTTCATGCTTACCTCAACAAGATTGCTCTACCTACTCAATGGCTCGATGCCCGTGATGTGATTCGCACCAATGAATTGTACCGCGAAAGTTGGGTGCAATGGTCGGAAACCGAGCTACAGGCCAAAAAAACGGCGCTCCCGCTTTTTGAAAAACCAGGTTTTGTGATTACCCAGGGTTTCATCGGCAGCACGCAAGACAATTACACCACCACTCTTGGTCGGGATGGTTCCGATTATTCCGCGGCGATCTTCTCTTTTTGTCTGGACGCTCAAGACATGACCATCTGGAAAGATGCAGCTGGCGTATTGAGTGCCGATCCACGTTTTTTTGACAACGCCGAGAAATTGGATCAGCTTTCCTTCCGCGAAGCCATCGAAATGACCTATTACGGTGCAAAAGTGATCCACCTCAAAACGACTGG
>JBBRGN010000229.1:0-8166 GCA_038240665.1 Chitinophagales bacterium
GTGTACCGGGTGCCTTGTTTTGGTGCGGTTGATTTTACCCGACAATTGTTTTTGCGGCCAAAAGCACTTTACAATTATCCGCAAAAAAACACGACCGTACTACCTGGCTATACGCCTACTTCGACCCTCTTGGGGATGGCCAATTTTAACTCGCCAGGCTGGGGATTTGTAAGCGGTTTCCAACCGCGTATTGGTCAGCTTAAAGAAAGCGAATACTACAGCGAACGCGACTGGCTTTATCAATCCGCTGCCAAAGGTTGGATTTCTAAGAGCGTATTCCTCAATCGCGAAGTGCAACAAAACGTCTCCCGGAACTATGACGGTCGGATCACCATTGAACCACTCAAAGATTTCCGGATTGACATTGATTTTAATCGAAATTATACGGAGAACCACAGTGAATATTTCAAAGATACCGTACTGGATTATACGTCCAACTTCGTTCACGCTGTACCAAAAAAATTCGGACAACTTACCATGAGTTTTGGCGCGCTGCCCACGCTTTTCCAAGGCAGTGGCACATCCGAAGTCAATGGCATCAAAGCGGTATTTAGTCAATTTGAAAAAAATCGCGCCATCATTTCGCACCGTTTAGGCCAAGAAGTTCGCACCGATACCGCCTATTCAGAAGGTTACGGACGCACCCAGCAGCAAGTGCTGGTACCAGCGTTCCTAGCGGCCTACACCGGTAAAGATGCCCGTACCTTTGCTCTTGATATCTTCAAGCTATTGCCCAAAGCAAACTGGCGATTGTCGTACAATGGTTTGGCAAAACTACCTTTGTTTGCAGCGCTTTTCCAAAGTTTTACGCTTACACACGGCTATAAATCTACCCTTACCGTCAACTCTTTTATCACGGGTTTGGACTTCCTGCGAACGCGATCTACGGGCGCAGTCAACCCGCTGAACAGTAACTTCTACCCGCGTCTGGAAATACCCGATATTTCCATCAACGAGTCTTTCAACCCATTAGTGGCGGTGGCTGCTACTCTAAAAAGCGGAATGAACTTCAACTTTGAATACAAAACCTCGCGCACTTTGCAAATGAGTTTTGTGAGCAACCAGTTGGCCGAAACGCGGGTTAAGGAAATTTTGATTGGGTATGGGCACAACATTCCAGATTTCACTTTACCATTTGCCAAAGCCAAAAAAAGCAAAGCCAAACGTCCGGCTAAAAAACCATTGCCCGGTATCTTAGGTGGTGGCGGAGGCGCTCCCAATCAAAACCAAGCTCAACCGCACAACCTGCGTTTGCAATTCAACTTTTCGCTACGCGACGACGTGACCTTCAATCACCTGCTCGATCAAAACGTGATTGAACCCACCCGTGGTAACTTTGCCCTGAGCATATCCCCCTCGGCTGAATATAAAATCAACCAGCGTTTGTCCTTGCGTTTGTTTACCGATTACCGGCGCAACCGACCGAGAACCTCCGCGGGTTATCCGCGTACAGAAGTGAATGGCGGTTTGGTGGTGCGTTTTCAGTTGAATTAATCGGGATTTAGCCACTGAAGAATTCTCTAGCTAAAAAAACCGAATGTCGATGAGTACGACATTCGGTTTTTTTATAAGCTCACCAAATTCGAGACCTCGAAGTATGCTGATAGCCTACAGGTTAAATGTTAGTTAAAGTCGAGTATAGTAGATTCAGAATTAACTAATTTTGTATCTGTTTCCGTTTGTAAGAATCTAAGGAATGAGTCGATAATAAGGTATCAATTTTGAATAGTTTATTTTGTTGCCAGACAACTATCTTTTGAGGCGAATAGTGGGGCTATTTAACGAAAAAGATAGGCAGTATAGCAACAAAAGAGACAGACTAGATTGGTATCTTATTGTTGAATCATTCCTAATCTACATCGCAACCGTTTCTATAAAGCGTATATTTTGGATGTTCCAAACCTACGCTAACTCTGCTAAACATGAATAAAAGAGCCATTTGGGCAATAATTGGATTAACTACCGCCGCAGTAGTCGGCGTTGTTTGGCTGCAAATGGGTCTTATCCGTACTGCAATGCAGGTAAACGAAGATCGATTTGACAAAAACGTCTACAATGCGCTCAATGAAGTAGCCAAACGCTTGGAACAGGAAGAACGTACGGAAGCGCTGTCTACAATGAACGGCTACATGTTTACCTATATCCAAAAGGAAACCAGTTTAGAAGTCCTTGGCGATAAAGGAACTGGTGGCAATGAGAACCTAGATCACTTATCCAAAGATCAAAAACAACTTTACCAGGATTTACGCACCCATACCATCGAGACCATCCTCAGACATGGCGTTTGGGACAGACCAATTGAAGAGCGCATCAAACCCCAGTACCTCGACGCGGTACTTAAGGAAGAATTTGAAAACCGTGGCATCAACTCGGATCTATTCAAGTTTCAGTTCCACTACGGTATTTATTCTTTTTTTCATACGAGTTTGGTTATTGCGGATGGGCACTTTGTGGTATCGGCGCCACGCAATCAAGAAGTTTTACCCGGAAATTCCGGTCGAAACCTCTTTAATCCCGACTACAAAGTCAAAGTATTCACCAGCAATCAACCTTCGCCAGGCGAACTCCGCGTTTATTTCCCCAATCGAAATAATATTATCTGGAGCTCTTTGTGGATTAATTTCCTTTGGATCTTAATTTTTGCCCTCATCATTTTATCCTGTTTTGGATATACCTTGACAGTTATTTTTAGACAAAAAAAATTGTCGGAGATGAAGACCGATTTCATCAACAACATGACCCACGAGTTCAAAACTCCAATCGCCACCATCTCTTTAGCGGCCGACTCCATTACTACTCCAGTTATTCTTAGCAATTCCGACAAAGTCAAACGCTTTGCCAACATAATAAAACAAGAAAATAATCGTATGAATAGTCAGGTAGAAAAAGTGCTACAAATGGCGCTGCTTGACAAACGCGATTTCTCCCTCAAACTAACCCCCATCGACCTACACGATGTCATCAACACCGCCGTTGAAAACATCAGTTTGCAAGTCGAAAAAAAGGAAGGAACTGTCAAAGCAGAACTACATGCTAAATCCCCGGTGGTGGAGGGCGACCTTACCCACATTACCAACATGGTTAGCAACCTGCTCGACAACGCCAACAAATATTCGCCGGAAAAACCCGACATCACTGTCATTACCCGCAACGTCCCCAACGGAGTGGAAGTGACAGTAAAAGACAAGGGAATTGGCATGAGCAAAGAGGCTAGGAAACAAATTTTTGACAAATTTTATCGCGTTTCTACAGGCAATATACATGATGTAAAAGGTTTTGGTCTGGGTTTGAGCTATGTCAAAGCCATGATCATTGCCCACAAAGGTCAAGTAGATGTAAAAAGCGAACTTGGTAAAGGCAGTAGTTTTATGCTGACTTTTCCGTTCCACGTAGAAGCGTAGTAGGGAATTATGAATGATAAATGCACGTGAATCATTGGCATTTGTTTTAAAAAATAAGGACTAACAAAACCTCCGAATAGGTGGAAGTGTTAGAAGTTTAAGGGCTATTTTTTTTCACCTTATAATCCCAACAAAGATCCTCAAGAATGGTCGGTAAATAGCCGACGCCATTGCTGAGGGTCTCGAAATCGGACTGTAAAAAAAGTGCAGATGGCTAACAACCGAATTCTACTCGTTGAAGATGATCAAAATTTTGGCGATGTACTCCGTTCCTATTTGGAGATGCATGACTATGACGTTACTTTAGCCAAAGATGGGGCTGAGGGATTGGAAAGCTTTAAAAAAGGGCAGTTTGATCTTTGCATCCTGGATGTAATGATGCCCAAAAAAGATGGCTTTACTCTAGCGCGTGAAATTCGCGAAAAAGACAGTGAAATACCACTCATTTTCCTCACTGCAAAAACCATGAAGGAAGATGTGCTCCAAGGATTTAAGATCGGTGCCGATGATTACATCTCCAAACCTTTCAACTCGGAAGAGCTGTTGATGCGCATCCACGTCATTCTAAAACGCACCAACCAAAAAGCAGATCCTAAAGAAGAGGTCAAAGATTTTAACATCGGAAAATATCACTTTAATTTTCCGTTAAGAATTCTTACCTTTGACGTCGAAGGTGAAGTAGTAGAAAAACACAAGCTGTCGCCAAAAGAAGCACAGCTGCTCCGCTTATTCGCCATCAATGTAAATGATGTCCTGCCACGCTCGGAAGCGCTTACCAAAATTTGGGAAGAGGACAACTACTTTACCGCCCGCTCTATGGATGTTTTTGTAACCAAGTTGCGGAAATATTTGAAGCGCGATGAAAACATCGAAATCGTGAACATTCACGGCAATGGTTTCCAATTGCTCGTGAAGACCGAAGAAGAAGCATAAAAATAGTTTTTGGGATTATGATTACCGCTGGGTAGGTTTACAAACCTTACCTGGCTTTTTTTTTATACCACCATATGATGTACCAACTCTTCAAACCCTTCCTGTTCCTGCTCTCTCCCGAAAAAGCACACCGCATTACCGTGGCTTTATTGGAATTTGCCTTGCTTATCCCTGGCTTAGGCTGGTTGTTGCGCCGCCTGTTTACGTTACAGCACCCTCAACTGGAGCGCCAAATCATGGGTTTGACTTTCCCCAATCCCGTAGGTTTAGCGGCGGGATTTGACAAAAACGGGCATTACCTCAATGCTATGTCAGCTCTAGGTTTTGGATTCATCGAAGTGGGTACGGTGACGCCCATTGCACAAGAGGGCAATCCGCTCCCGCGTTTGTTTCGTTTGCCTGCTGATGCAGCCTTGATCAATCGCATGGGTTTTAACAATGATGGGCTTGATGCTTTGGTAGAACAACTAAAAAAACCGCGTCCCACAGGGTTGATCGTCGGCGGTAACATCGGCAAAAACAAAATTACCCCCAACGAAAAGGCAGCAGACGATTACTTGCTTTGTTTTGAAAAACTTTTCCCGTACGTGGATTACTTTGTGGTCAATGTAAGTTCGCCAAATACCCCCAACTTGCGCGAACTACAAGACAAAGCACCGCTTACCGCCCTTCTCCAAGCTTTACAAACCCGTAATCTGGCGCGTCCCGAGCCCAAACCCATTTTGCTCAAAATCGCCCCCGACTTGAGTACCGAACAACTCGACGACATATTGGAAATTGTACAACAAACGGGCATTGTAGGCGTGATCGCCACCAATACCACCATTGACCGAAAGGGTTTAGCCACCGCTACCCCCACCGTGGAAAAAATCGGAATGGGCGGACTCAGTGGCGTACCCTTGCGCGCACGCGCAACCGAGGTCATCCGCTACCTGCGCAACCGCGCGCAACCCGGCATGGTGATCATCGGTGTTGGCGGCATCAATTCTGCTGCCGATGCCCAGGAAAAAATCAAGGCTGGTGCGGATTTGGTGCAAGTGTATAGCGGATTGGTGTATGCCGGCCCAGGGCTGGTGAAAGCAATCAACAAGAGCTTCTTATAAGCTACCAGGGAGAGCAGGTATCTCGTTAGCCATAAAAATCATTGCCGTTAAAGGCTGCCAGGAAGGCAGGTATCCAAACAATGGTTATCCGATCGCTGCCTCCTGGCAGCTTAACAAGGTTTTGCTCATTGGCACCAAATTCATCATTCTTCCTTTAAAACCTGCTCCAAAAAAGCATCCAATTCATCAAAGGATTTTACGCCGACCTTTTCTTCATCGCCGCCATACAAATTGACGCCTGCAGGTTGTAGATCATCCAGCACTTCCTGAGCCTGTTCGGCAGGAATGGCCATACTCAGCAATACTGGATACTGCCGACAGGTTTCCCGCAACCAGGCAGGAGTCCAATTTTTATCGTTTTGAATACCTTGCCAGCTGATCCCGTTTTTATCAAAATTGAACAAAAAAAACTGTATATGCGGAGCAAAATCATCGAGTAAATGTGCGATTGTAGCCGGAGTAGTCTCCTGATCAAATACCAGTTCCTTGATAATGGGAAAACGCCCATTCAGCGCCATTATGGTATCCAACCCAGCATACATGCCTACTTGCACTAGATCCAAGGGCAGCACTTCAGCTACAGCCAAGATTTCTTTGCTGGATTCGAGGTCAAATTCTCCTACGGTTTTGGGGCCGTCCACCCATTCCTGGATCGCTTTTGCTTGCGTGGGAGCAATAAAGGCGCTGGTTCCGGCGCTAAAGTTAAATCCCAGCCATTCCACGTTCCAAGCGGCAAAATAGCGCGCATCCGTAAGGTTGGCGATTGAACTGGCTTTTATTTTAGTTGTTGTCATCTTTCTACACGGGTTGTAATAGCTTATCTTCGGCCTGTAAATGTAGCAAATCCGCGTCATCATGGAGAAACCAAATTACCACGAACAGGTTTACGATATCACCCGCCTCATCCCTCGTGGCCGGGTATGCACCTACGGCGCGATTGCCGATTTCCTCGCTTTGGGTTCAGCGCGCATGGTGGGCTGGGCTTTGTTCAATAATATGATTTCCGGAGATGTACCTGCGCACCGGGTGGTCAACAGCAAAGGGGAATTGAGCGGTAGGCATCATTTTCCCTCTCCTACTTTTATGCAGGAAATGCTGGAAAACGAAGGCGTAGCGGTTGAAAATGATCGCGTGGTCGGGTTTAAGAAAGTGTTTTGGCATCCCAGTGAGTTTTTGGAGGAATAGGTTGGGAAATGTTTTAAGTAGAAAAAAAATAGCATGTTTTTAATAAATAAAACAAAAAATAGCATATTTGAAACAGAAAACAAATGGTCTCTAAGGATACGCTGTGGAAAGGCATCATCGAGAATCTGGTTAATGATTTCATGCGATATTTTTTTCCGGAATACGTTCATTTGATAGACTTTACACGTCCCTTTGAATTTTTGGACACGGAGTTACAGCACTTGTTACCGGCCAACTATTCCAAAAAACGCCACGCCGATAAGCTCATCAAAGTGTGGCTACTCAGCGGCGAGGAAGCCTGGTTTCTGATACATGTAGAAGTACAAGGTTATGCTGATCCGTATTTTGCTTACCGGATGTACGAAATATTTTACCGCATCCGGGATAAATACCAACGCTTGGTTACTGGTTTGGCGATTTACACCCACTGGGGAAGGAAGCACCATTTCACTGAATACAGGCAGAACTTCTTTGGTTCCTATCTGGTTTATGGTTTCAATACCTACGTACTGCGCGATCACCCGATCGAAGAATTGACCAATGAACTCAATCCATTTGCGGCGGTAATGGAAGCGGCTTGGCAAAAATTTCTGGCCGCCAAGGATGAAAACCTACTATCTGAAATTAAACTGAACTTGGTAAAAAAGCTCCAAGCGCGTAACATTGCGCCAGGAAAAATCGATATACTCGTCGATTTTATAACTTTGATTGTGCCCTTTCAAAATTCAAAAAATCGAGCTAAATTTGAAGAGGAAATCATCATCATCACTAAATCAAATAAACCGATGGGAATTCGTGAAGCCATATTGCATGAGGTAGAAACCAGAGGCATTGAAAAAGGCGAAAAAAAGGGGCGAAAAAAGGGGCGAAAAAAGAGGCATTGAGGCTGGCGAAGTAAAACGGGAGGAAGAAATTCTCCGTCACTCGGTTCCTGTTTTGCTCCAAAAAGGATTCAGTGCCGAAGAGATAGCCGAAATACTTTTTGTACCCCTAGCGAAAGTACAAGCCATCATCACCGAGCTGTCCTTACTACCCGGAACGGCTGGTGTAGATCCTCATACGCCGCAGTAAAATTGCAAACCCAAAATAAGATCATCTCCCCAGCGGCAGCGCAGCCAAAACGGCTGTAGCAGGGTAGGTTTTGTATTTTTTCCAAAGGTGCAGCGCACCGCAACCTCCTCGCCAGAACCCTTGTTGCGGTGCTACGCACCTTTGGAGCAAAGCCTAAAACACCAATCTACAGACGTTTAGGTGGCTATGCCGCTATCGCTCCATTCAAAAAATATCGGGCTAAATTGGAAGGAATGGATGATGTTGATCCCCCGATACGCGGCAGGAAAATTGAAAATCCCTAAACCGGATCATTCCCCCAGCGGCAGCGCCGCCAATAACAATTGACTCACCGAATTGGGAAAGCATCAACCCGAATATTGACCATTGGCGCTAGAAGCCCCGCTAGGGGCAAAATATGGGTAGATTAGGCAGGATTGATGGCATTTAAGTCCCGTAGGGACGTGATGTTGCCCTAGATACACCGACCACAT
>JBBRGN010000230.1:0-8135 GCA_038240665.1 Chitinophagales bacterium
CAAAACCGCTGGTGAACGCCAAGTACTTTTGCATATTGAGTGGGCAAGCGACCCCAGGCGCGAAAACCATTAAAAAAAGGAGAAGTTGACCATAAAGCCAATGCAAGAAGCGCTTTTTTGCGCTGTTCTAGGTTGGATTCCCCCTGATCAAGGTAATCTTTCCAGAGGGCAATTTCTGTGGGCTGCACGTAGCAGCGATCTTCACTATCCCCTTTGATCATTGGCCGGATTTGGATTTAGGAATGAAGTATTCCTTTGGTAAAAGTAGAAAAAGTAGTACGAACGGGAAGCGCTATTGATCATTTTTAATAAAAATATTCCTTATCCAGTTTTACTCGAATCCTTGACTTTTTTATTGATGGTATTGATTTCGGATGGGGTAAGGTAGCGCCATTTTCGGGACGCAATTTGATCCAAGCTTACATTCATAATGCGGATCCGCTGCAATCGGATCACTTTATAGTCGAAAAATTCGCACATGCGCCGGATTTGACGATTAAGCCCTTGGGTAAGTATGATGCGGAATATGAATTTGCTCTCCTGGGTGACTATGCAGGGTTTTGTAACCACGCCAAGCATGGGTACTCCTCGGCCCATTTTTTCTAAAAAGACTGGCGTCACGGGCTTATCAACGGTTACTAGGTATTCTTTTTCGTGGTTGTTGCTGGCGCGGAGTATTTTATTGACGATATCGCCGTCATTGGTCAAAAAGATAAGCCCTTCGGAATCTTTATCCAAGCGACCAATCGGAAAAATACGTTTGGGATAATTAATGGCCTGGATGATATTGGTTTTGTCTTTTAAATCTGTGGTACAAGTGATCCCCACTGGTTTGTGGTAAGCGAGGTATACTGTTTTTTCAGCAGCGCGAAGCGGTTTACCATTGATCTTGACCACATCGCCTTCTAGCACGCGATTGCCTTTTTTGGCTACTTCATTGTTAAGCGTAACTTTACCTTCGTCAATAAGCCGATCTGCTTCCCGCCTGGAGCAGATTCCGGTTTGACTGATGTATTTATTGAGACTGATACCGGCATTTTCTAAAGCCTCCATAAATTTTTTTTGCTATAAAGTTAAGGAATGAGTCGATAGTAAGGTATCAATTTTGACCAGGTTATTTTGTTGGGAGTCCCCTACCTATTTGAGGCGAATCGTCTAGCTATGTAGTCAGCCGATAATAATAATGGTCATTGATTGTGTTTGACTGCCTGCTTTTTTAACGAAAATCATAGTGAACGGGCAGCAAGTGACACAAAAATGGGGTGTTTTATTGTTGAATCATTCCTTAAAACGGATTAAAAAAAGAAGTGAAAAGAGCCAGGATCTAATCCTCTCCCTTGAAATCAGACTGAGCAATATAGAAAAATATAAAGCCAGCCATAATCAGCAGCAAGCGGATTACAAAACCTAATAATTTTCCTCCTATATCGATCCAAGTCAAAAAACTTAGATTCATTCCAACCAGCATCAGCACCAAGGTTGAAAAACCAAAAACGAACATGAAAAACCCAATGATGGTCAGTAACGTTTTATTTTTTGTCATAACGAAAGACTTGTTTAATCTGTAAGAATGAAGCAACTTGTTCCTAAGACAAACAGTTTTTATGGGGGCATGTTTAGCAATGAGACAACAATAAATTATCATTTTTGGCTTCTGCTCAAAAAATGCCTTTGAAAATTCTAGCCAAGAACTAACCCTTAAAAAAAAGTTTGTTTGGCTGCAAACTGCTGACTGAAAAAAATCAATGGTAAAGATAATCGAATGTCCGCGAGATGCGATGCAAGGACTAAAAGAATTCATCCCTACAGCGGTAAAAGTCGCTTACATCAATCAACTCCTCCAAGCAGGTTTTGACACCTTGGATTTTGGCAGTTTTGTATCTCCCAAGGCCATTCCGCAAATGCGCGATACAGCCGAAGTACTGGCACAATTGGATTTGAGTAAAACGGCCACCAAATTATTGGCAATTGTGGCCAACAGCCGTGGCGCTGAGGAAGCGGCTCAGCATCCCGAAATTCATTACCTGGGTTACCCTTTTTCAATTTCAGAAACCTTTCAGTTGCGCAATACCAATGCTACGATCGAGGAGTCCTTGGAGCGGGTACAGCAAATTCAGGACATTTGTGTAGCCAGTGGAAAAGAAATGACGCTGTATGTATCCATGGGTTTTGGCAATCCTTATGGCGATCCTTGGAATGTGGAGATTGTACAGCAATGGGTAGATCGCTTGCGCATCATGGGCATCCGCATTTTTCAATTGTCGGATACCATCGGTGTAGCCAGTCCAGAAAGCATCAAATATTTATTCAGTCACCTGACTGCTAGTTATCCAGATCTGGAGATTGGGGGACATTTTCACACTGCTCCGCTGCAATGGGAGGAAAAAATTCGTGCTGCTTATGAGACTGGTTGCCGGAGATTTGACGGAGCCATTCGCGGGTTTGGCGGCTGCCCCATGGCCAAGGATGATTTGGTGGGAAATATGCCCACCGAAAACATGTTGCGTTTTTTTGTGGAACAAGGGGAGAATACGGGAGTCGACTTGGCTATTTTTAATGCTGCATTGGACATGGCTGGCGAATTCTTCCCGCATTGATTTTTTTTGAAAAAACTCAACAATGGCTAAAAAAACAAGGGTAATCCGATCGTTATCGAACTGCCCTTGAATATCGTATAAACTGATATTTTCTATTACATCATACCTGGCATACCGCCTGGCATTCCACCACCTGGAGCACCGCTTTCTTTTTCTGGACGGTCATTCACTACACATTCGGTAGTCAATACCATGCCAGCGATAGAAGCTGCATTTTCCAAAGCGATGCGAGTAACTTTAGTTGGATCGATTACGCCGGCTTTTTTCAAGTCTTCGTACTTGTCAGTACGCGCGTTGTAGCCGTAAGCATCTTTACCGTTTTGCACGCGCTGCAATACTACCGAGCCTTCAACGCCAGCGTTCTCAACGATGGTGCGTAGAGGAGCTTCCAAAGACTTGCGAACGATCTGAATACCGATGTTTTCGTCTTCGTTGAGGCCTTTGAAATTGTAAAGCGCCTTAATGGTACGAACCAAAGCCACACCACCACCAGAAACAATACCTTCTTCAATGGCAGCACGGGTTGCATGAAGCGCATCGTCAACACGGTCTTTCTTCTCCTTCATTTCTACTTCTGTAGGCGCGCCTACATGCAAAACCGCTACCCCGCCTGACAATTTTGCCAAACGCTCTTGCAATTTTTCCTTATCGTAGTCAGAAGTGGTCGTTCCGATCTGTTGTTTGATCTGGTTGATGCGAGTAGTAATTTCTTCCTGCTTGCCTTTGCCATTGATCACGGTGGTGTTGTCTTTATCGATGGAGATTTTCTCGGCAGTACCCAAGTGTTCCAAACCGGTAGTATCCAATTTGTACCCTTTTTCCTCAGAGATAACCGTACCGCCAGTCAACACAGCGATGTCTTCCAACATAGCTTTGCGACGGTCGCCAAAACCTGGAGCTTTAACCGCTACGATTTTGAGATTAGCACGCAAGCGGTTGACCACCAATACGCCAAGCGCTTGGCTTTCGATGTCTTCAGCGATAACCAACAAAGCGCGGCCTGCGCCAATTACTTTTTCCAAAACCGGCACGATATCGGCCATGTTGGAAATTTTCTTATCGGTGATCAGGATCAGTGGGTTTTCGTATTCCACCGTCATGTCTTCCGCATTGGTAACAAAGTAGGGAGACAAGTAACCGCGGTCAAACTGCATACCCAAAACTTCGTCAACATAAGTATCCGTACCTTTGGCTTCTTCAACAGTGATGACGCCATCTTTGGTTACTCTTTTCATCGCATCAGCGATCAATGAGCCGATTTCGTCGTCGTTGTTAGCAGAGATAGCAGCAACTTGACGAATCTTTTCAAAATCATCGCCAATTTGTTCGGATTGCTCCTTAAGCGCTTCTACTACTTTGCGAACAGCTTTGTCGATACCGCGCTCCAAATCCATGGGATTTGCGCCAGCAGCTACGTTTTTCAAACCCGCGCCGATCATCGCCTGTGCCAAAACGGTAGCCGTTGTTGTTCCATCACCTGCAATATCCGCAGTTTTAGAAGCCACTTCTTTCACCATTTGTGCGCCCATGTTCTCCACGGCGTCTTCCAACTCGATTTCTTTGGCAACTGTAACACCATCTTTGGTTACTTGAGGAGCGCCAAAGCTTTTTTGGATGACCACGTTGCGACCTTTTGGTCCTAGGGTTACTTTTACTGCATTAGCAAGAGCATCTACCCCTGCACGCAGTTTTTCCCGAGCATCTCGGTTGAAACTAATTTCCTTAGCCATATGAATTCTAAGCTTTTTTTTGGGTTTAAAAAAAGGAAAAACAACTTAAAAAAATACTTAAAGGATGACGAGAATGTCATCTTCACGCATGATTAAGAAATCGTCTCCTTGATAGTTGAGTTCTTGTCCGGCGTATTTGCCGTACAGTACAATGTCTCCAACTTGAACGGTCATTAGGATGCCATCTTTCCCAGGGCCTACTGCGATTACTTCGCCGCGTTGCGGTTTTTCTTTAGCAGTGTCTGGGATGATGATTCCCCCTTTTGTCATTTCTTCAGCAGGAGCGGGCTTTACCACTACTCGGTCGTTGATAGGCTTCATAATATTGGATGTTATGATTTTTGGTTAAACCATAAATTTTTTAGTTCACTTTCCAAATAGCACATCGCGTGCCAATTCGAATTTTGTGACATTTTTTCAGTTTTCTACTGTCAGATCACCATGGATCGACGATGATTTGACGGTTTGTCAGGGAATAACGGACAGAAGTAGCCAGAAAAGACATAAACGCATCAAATGCAAACAACGGTTGGATACAGATTAGCATATCCAGCCGTTGTTGAGCCATGCAACAATATCAATTGAAGGCATTCAACTTGATAATGCGTCATTGCTTACATTCTATTTAGCATTGGAAGACAAAAACTATTGAGAAAGTAATTGTTCGGCAGCGCCAGTTACATTGCTACCTACCATTACAGTGGCAACAATACATAAAATGAACAAAAGTCCAGCTAAAATCCAAGTGGCACGTTCTACAATATCGGTAGAACCAGCAGCACCAAATAATTGGTTGGCTTGGTTTCCTCCAAAAGTAGAATCCACACCACCACCTTTTGGGTTTTGAATTAGAATGACTGCCATCAGCAGTACACTAATAAGAGCAATCAGCACAGTCAAAAGCGTCATGATAATAATTTTTTGATCGAGTCAATTTTGGCCGCAAATCTTGCACTTTTTTCGGGAAATAACAAAATTAATCGCTCGTAAACTGCAATGGCCTTAGGATATTTTTCTTGGTTGACCAGTAATTCGGCTAAAGTCTCGGTTACGAAAGTGTTTTTCAGTTCGATACTCTTTTGCGCAAACTCGATGACTTCTGCTTCGGAACTCGCTAAATCATGGTCTTTGTTCTTTTTGGTTTTGATGCGCTCACGTGCTTCATTCAGTTCCGGGGTCTCTGGCCAGGTAGCAAGATTTGGTTTTTGTTGATCTGCAGGAAACTGGTTTGCCCAAGAACTAAAAGCGCTTTTGGGTAGAGGCTTAAAAACTGGCGTAGCATTTGCAATGGGGGCAATCGTTGCTGATTTTGTCAGGGATGTATGATCAAGTAGGGCTAAAACTGGAGATGCAATCGGCGGTTCATGCACTGTTAGCTGCTCTTCTTTTTCCGGTTCAGTAACTGTAGGAGATGCCAGCGGTTCAACGATTTCCATAACCGGTTCCACTCGTTTTTCCGGAATTTTTGGAAATATGGGAGCAATCGGAAAAGGGTCTATTGATGATTTCGGTACGGAATCATCAGGTATTTCAGTAGCAGTTGTTGGCATTTTTGTTGGAATCGGCGTTTCGATGGCTAGGGTGGGAGCTGCAGGCACTTCAGGCACCAGCGCAATTTTTTCTAAATCAGCTGCTACCGCCGCCAAATCTTTTAATTCCAAAAACTCCTCTTTCAAGTGAAAAGCATCGCCGGTTTGCTGTTTTTTCTCAGCCATTTCTTTTAGCAAACGGTACAGCTTTTTGCGATCAGGGGCATAAAGTGCGGCTTTTTGTAGCTGAACAGAACGATCAGGATGATCTTCCATTTCGTTTTTGATCAGAAATAGCAATTGCAGGCTCTGGCTGTATGGATATTGCATCGCCAAAGATTTAAGCGCCTCATATGGCAACTGATATAGGTTGGCATGTTGCTTGAGTAATTCTACGTAGCTTTCTGCATTCATTTTCCTGCTGTTTCAACAATATTTCAGCTCCCAACAACATAAGCTCTAAAGCTACAAATAAACTACTGGATTTCCAAAAATCGCAGTAATTCCTGTATGGCGCGACCCCGATGGCTGATTTTGTTTTTGATTTCAGATCCCATTTCGGCAAAAGTGAGGTGATATCCATCGGGTACAAAAAGGGGGTCGTAACCAAAAGTGCCAGCACCACGCGGTGTCTCGGTTATCTGTCCGTTGACAATGCCTTCGAAATAATGTGTTTTTCCTTCCCAAACCAGGGCTACTATAGTTTTAAACCTGGCTTTTCGATTGGGTTGATCTTTTAATCGCTCCAACAACAAAGCCATGTTGTCGGCACTACTTTTATGCAAACCAGCAAAGCGTGCGGAATACACGCCGGGGGCTCCATGTAGCGCTTCTACTTCTAAGCCAGTATCTTCAGCAAAACAATCCGTATGGTATTGGTCTACAACATATTGCGCTTTGAGAAGGGCATTGCCTTCAAAAGTATCGCTGGTTTCGGGGATGTCGTAGGTACAGCCGATATCCGTAAGTCCTTTAACGGCATATTTCCCGGCAAGCAATTGGCGTACTTCGCGGATTTTGTAATCATTGCCAGAGGCAAAAATCAGTGTTTTCATAATTTTATAGAGATTTCACGTAATGCCGACCAAAGTGCGCCCGACATTTTTTTTCCACCATTTTGTCTTTCTTGTTGAATATCCAGTAACGGATCAGTCAACAAATACGTTATACCTTGGTGTAAAGTTGGATAATACAGCGGAAGTTCCAAATGAAGCCCTAATTGTGACAAAGGATGTCCAAAAATGATTGCAACATGGCAGTTGCGGTTGTGGAGGACAGCAGCCAATTGTAGGGATTCGTGCGGTAGTAAGCGCAATTGTAGCGCATCGCGAAGCAAATCCAGTTGAATGGCTTGAAGGATTTTCGCCAAAAAGCTTTGCAGCTCTTCGACCTTATCACCAGCATCGAAAAGCAGCAGCAGCTGTTTGGCATTTGCCCCCAACAAGCGATCTTCAAATTGGTCATTTTCTGGAATGGCAAACAATTTGAAGTCAAAAAACGTAGAGTCCAAAATATAATTTGTTTTTTACAGGTAATTTTAGAATTTGCCAAATAAAACACAAGTTAAATTTAAAATTTCAGAATTTTTTCACAAAAATAAATATATTTGTATAAAATCCTGTCAAGATGAAAAACAACATCCAGATTACAAGAACGGAGCACACACGGTTAGGGACGGTGGATTTTAATCATCTTCCTTTTGGCCGGATTTTCTCCGATCATATGTTTATCGCCGATTATGAAAACGGCGAGTGGGTTAACTCCCGCATTGAACCTTTTGCGACGATGCAGATCCACCCAGCATCGATGGTGCTGCATTACGGTCAGGCTATTTTTGAAGGCATGAAAGCTTCCAAAACCCATGATGGGCAACCCATGTTGTTTCGGCCGGAGATGCACTCAAAACGCATCAACGCTTCGGCGCGTAGAATGTGCATGCCGGAAATCCCCGAAGAGCTGTTTTTAGACGCTTTAAATGCCCTGGTTGGCATTGATTCTGATTGGATTCCACAGCGTGAAGACAGTGCCCTGTATTTACGTCCCTTCATGATTGCAGCGGATGAATTTATCGGTGTTCGCGCTTCTGAAAAATACCATTTCATCGTCATTTCTTGTCCAGTAGGCCCTTATTATTCAAAACCCGTTCGTTTGTTGGCTGAAACGCACTACGTACGTGCGGTAAAAGGTGGTACTGGAGAAGCTAAAGCAGCGGGCAACTATGCTGGTGCTTTATTGCCAACCTTGGAAGCCCAACAAAAGGGTTATGACCAAGTGATGTG
>JBBRGN010000231.1:0-8123 GCA_038240665.1 Chitinophagales bacterium
GCCCACCAGTTGGAGGCAATTACGGCAACCGCTTCAGATTTGCGGTGCGGCATGGGGCGTTCGGCACGCATCACTTTGATCACGCCAGGTATTTTCAGGGCAGCGGAATCATCAATGGCTACGATTTTGCTGTGTACTGCTGGTGCGTGTTCGATTGCAGCATATACCATGCCCGGAACTTCAACATCCAGACCAAAAACGGCCTTGCCGGTTACGCGCGAAGGCACGTCCAAGCGAGGATTGTTTTTGCCGATGATTTTGAAATCCTTGGGATCTTTAATTTTTGGATTTTTTGGAACGGGTAGCTTCGCCGCTTCGTCGGCCAATTCGCCATAAGAGAAGCTTTTATCGCTGTTGCGTAGATGGATGCGCGCATCTTCGGCATAACAGTTGCCGACAGTGGTATTCCAGCGCTTTGCAGCTACTTCGGTAAGCATTTCGCGGGCGGCAGCGCCAGCTTTGCGCAGGGGCTCCCATAGTTCGCGTACGCTACTGCTACCGCCGGAGGTCTGGCTGCCATACTTTGATTTTCCATCGGATTGGATGAGTTTGACTTTGTCCAAACTTACTTCCAATTCTTCGGCTAGCAGAGAAGGCACTGCTTGGGTAGAACCTTGACCCATATCGGGGCGCGGGTTGACCAGCGTAATATTCCCCAAATTATCGATGATGATAAAAGGGTTGATTTCGAGTTGAAAAGCCGCTTCGCCGTATTTCGTCAGGAAGGCATTTTTGCCCAGTGCCGAAACGCCCAGCACCAATCCCAAACCCGATAAACTACTCATTTTGATGAATTCGCGACGACTATTGCTATTGTTGGTCATGTTGATTGCTTGTTGAGGGTGAGGAATTAATTGCCGCCAACTTTACCCGCTTTGGGCATGGCCTGGCTTTTTGACAATTCAGCAGCATGGTGAATAGCTTTGCGGATGCGATCATAAGTGCCACAGCGACAAAGGTTGCCACTCATGGCTGCATCAATCTCGGCGTCACTTGGATCGGGCGTGGTTTTGAGCAATGCAACTGCCGACATGATCTGCCCTGATTGGCAATATCCGCATTGGGGTACTTGCGCTTCAACCCATGCTTGTTGAACAGCGTGCAATTGTACACCGTCAGAAATGCCTTCGATGGTGGTAATTTTGGCATTTTTGGCAATACCGGAAACGGGCGCTTGGCAAGATCTAATGGGCTGGCCATTCAGGTGTACGGTACAGGCACCACATTGGGCCATACCGCAACCAAATTTGGTGCCTTTTAGTCCAGCAAAATCACGGACAACCCACAGCAACGGCATGTCGGGCTCGACATCCACCGTTACTTTTTTTCCATTGATGTTTAAGTTAAAAACAGCCATAAAGGTAATATTTGGGTGTTTTGTAAACGGAAATTTTTTTATAAAATGGAACAGCGTAAATGGAATTTGTATTCCATTTACGTCCAATAAGTACAAACGAAAGAACTGGGTAAAAATACAAAATATTAAGGGGATTTTGATTTTTTTGAAAAATAAGAGAAAATTGAAATTGTAGTTTTTAACGGGATTCAATACTAAATTTCCCAACGCATTTGGAAGGCTGAAAACATCCTTTTTTGGTAGTACCAACAAAACTAGTTCTAAAAAGAAAAACCTTTATAAATTGACCGTCAAATCTTCCCGCAAATGAATCCATTTTTTGTACATCCTGACATCTCTAAAGCCGAAACTTTACCCGCCTCGTTTTACCGCGACCCCGTTATCTTCGAGCGGATGCGCGAGGAACTTTTTCCGCAATCTTGGCAATGGATAGAACTGGGCGATCATTTGCAAAAAAAAGATGCGGTTTTTCCTTTTCAACTGTTGCCCGGTTTTTTATCGGAACCACTTTTTTTGACCCGACAAAGTGAAAATACCCTGGCCGCCTTTAGCAATGTGTGTACCCACCGCGGCAACATTCTGGTGCATCATCCTGGGGACTACAAAAAATTGGTGTGTAATTACCATGGTCGCAGATTTGATTTGCAAGGGAAAATGGAATTTATGCCCGAATTTAAAGAGGCGCAGGATTTTCCGCGCGCCTGCGATCACCTTGCCTCCGTACCCGCGCACTCCTGGGAACAATTCGCGTTTGTGTCCTTGCAACCCGGGTTTGATTTTGCGCCCGTTTTGCGAATCATGAACGAAAGAGTAGGTTTTTTGCCCATCCGACAGTTTCGGTACGCGCCGGAATTATCCCGCGATTATTTGGTCAATGCCCATTGGGCTTTGTATTGCGACAACTACCTGGAAGGTTTTCACATCCCTTTTGTACATCCTGATTTGAATGCGGTATTGGATTATGGCGAATATTACACCGAAGTATTTGAGCATTGCAATCTACAAGTGGGCATCGCTGATGCTGCCACGCCTAGTTTTGAACTTCCTGAAGGGCATCCGGATTTTGGAAAACGCATCGCTGCCTATTATTTCTGGGTTTTCCCAAACATGATGTTCAATTTCTATCCTTGGGGGTTGAGTGTAAATATTGTAAAACCGCTCTCGATCAAACAGTGCAAAGTCTCGTTTATCCTCTACGTATTTGATGAAAATCTGCTCGATAGCGGAGCTGGCGCGGCATTGGATAAGGTAGAACGCGAGGATGAGTTTGTAGTGGAAAATGTACAACGGGGTCTGCAATCACGCTTTTACGAACGCGGCCGCTTTTCGCCCACTCGGGAGCAAGGGGTACACCATTTTCATCGACTTTTGAGCAAATTTATCGGCGGATAATGGTTTGTACCAGGGCTATCCACATCCTTGTTTTTATAAGAAAAAATGTCAAAGAACAGCAATTTTACTTTGAAAAAAATTCGTTACATCATGGCGATAAAGCAACAAAAAATGGAAATTGCTGCTCATTTCATTACATTATTTTGGTTTTATTGGCTAACATTACGGCATTGTTACAGCATTTAGTGTACAAAACTTCAAATAACAGATCGTGAAAGAAAAACCAAGCTTGAGCTTTTGGCAAATATGGAACATGAGTTTCGGTTTCTTGGGCATCCAATACGGCTTTGGATTGCAACAAGCCAACATGAGCCCCATTTATCGTTACCTAGGAGCAGAAGAGAGCTCAATTCCTGGATTATGGCTGGCCGGCCCCCTAACTGGACTTTTGTTACAACCCATCATTGGTACATTATCGGACCGCAGTTGGTCAACTTCTTGGGGCCGCCGCCGACCCTATATTTTTATTGGTGCCATAGCGGGAAGTATTGCGATGGTTTTGATGCCCAATTCCAAGTCGGTTTTCATGGCGGCTTGTTTGATGTGGCTGCTGGATGCGGGTTTGAACTCCTCCATGGAGCCTTTCCGTGCATTTGTAGGAGATCTTTTAAACCCCAAACAGCGTCCCACTGGCTTTGCAGTACAGTCGTTTATGGTGGGCTTTGGACAAACCCTTGCCAATTTGATGCCCTTAATTCTGCCTTTAGTTGGGATCTCTATGGCAGTATCCGGTACCTTTAGCAATGGCATTCCTGATTCGGTTCGATTTCCTTTTTACATCGGCGCAGCTTCGATCTTGATCACGGTTTTCTGGACCATGTACACTACCAAAGAATATCCGCCAGAAAACGAAGATTACAAGATCAAACCAACTTTTAGTGCGGAACAGAAAAAAAACATCACCTTTTGGCACCTCGCCTTGGTCATTGCGGCTGCTTTGATGAGCTGTCTTTTCGCCGTACGTTTGGGAGGCTGGGTGAATGGCATCTACTGGGGTATTGGAATGGGCATCGGATTGTACTTACTTTTGCTGCTGCCCGTGTTCAAAGAGATTTTGGCTTCCTTGTCGGAGATGCCTAAGGTGATGCGGCAGTTGTGGTGGGTGAAATTTTTTACCTGGTATGGTTTGCCTTTGATGTGGCAATACCTTTCCTTAGCAGTAGCCAAATACGCCTTTGATGCTCCTAGTCCTACCGCCAACCCGGCCGGATTTGAAGCAGGTAAAAATTGGGGAAGCTTATGTTTTGCTATGTTTAGCATTTCCTGTTTTGTGATATCGATCTTTATGCCAGCGATATCCAAACGTTTGGAGAGCCGCCGGGCCACCCACGCTTTATTTTTAACCATTGGCGCACTGGGCTTTTTTAGCGTATTGATCAGCAACGATAAATGGGTCTATTTTGGCGGGATGACGCTGATCGGTCTGGCTTGGGGCTCGATCATGTCCATGCCTTATTTGATGTTGGCCAACGCTGTTTCCACCGCGCGCATGGGCGTGTACATGGGGATTTTCAATGGGTTTATCTGTGTCCCCCAATTCATTGGGATGCTCACTGTCCCCATCTATTACAAAACAATACTGGGCGACGATCCACGCAATGCGCTTGTTCTGGCGGGTATTTGTATGCTCTTTGCAGCAGCATCTTGTTTTTTGGTTCAAGAAGAACCCAACAATACGGTGGAGGAAGTATCTTCATTTGGCGGCGGGGGACATTAAATCAACCGTTTCAAGTTCTAAAAACAACCTGTTGCAAGCAGGTAAAAAAGAACTAGTAAAATCTTCTACAGATTAAGTAGAAGATTTGCCAAAATGACCAAATAATAATTGGTTTGGAGTGTTTGCCAAAAAATAAACCACTTTGGTCGATTTTTTTTTAAATTTTTTGTGAGTATTGGTAAAATCTTATATTTTACCATCATGTTAAGGAAATCTTAACACAAGGCCAATTTTAGTGGCTTTACAACAAGTTTTTTTTAGATCCTTCATAATAACAGTCGGGTGATTTCTTACAAGAGCGGAGCATTTGCTACCGCTCTTTTTTATTTTACGGCTCTTTTGACTCAAAAACACCGCTAATCCTTACTTTTGCAGCAGAGGTTTAGCAGGAACTCAATTTTGAACTTGCGCTTCATGGAGCGGCAGTGCAGCGGCTCTTAAATTTCGAGCATGATCCAAGCGATAAACATTCAGAAATCATACGGCAACTTGCGCGTCCTTAAAGGGGTTGATTTAAAGATTGAAAAAGGGGAAATTGTCACGGTGGTTGGCAAATCTGGCGCTGGGAAAAGCACCCTGTTGCACATCCTCGGCACCTTGGATCGACCCGATTCTGGCCAGATTTTGATTAACGGGGAAGAGGTTTCTCAACTTCCAGCGCGTAAATTGGCGCAATTCCGCAACCAGAACATCGGGTTTGTTTTTCAGTTTCATCACTTGTTGCCTGAGTTCACGGCTTTGGAAAATGTGTGTATTCCTGCTTTTATAGGTGGTATTCCGGAAGCTCAAGCAAAAACCAGCGCCAAAGAACTTCTGGATTACCTGGGTTTAAGCGATCGCATGGAGCATAAACCATCGCAATTGTCAGGTGGTGAACAACAACGGGTAGCAGTAGCCCGCGCCTTGGTCAATCAGCCAGCAGTGGTTTTTGCCGATGAACCCTCGGGCAACCTCGATTCGGCTTCTTCGCAAGAATTGCACCAATTGCTTTTTTCGCTGCGCCAGGATTTCCAACAGACCTTTGTGATCGTTACGCACAACAACGAATTGGCTCAAATGAGCGACCGTCGACTGGAAATGAAGGATGGTTTGTTGATGGAGGTTTAAGGAACAAGATTTTTGCCAAAAAAACAATTTATGAAAGCGCTGATACTCGTTGATTTACAAAACGACTTTTGTGCCGGTGGGGCATTGGAAGTAAATGAAGGCAACCAGGTGGTACCGATAGCCAATACCTTGTTGGATAAATTTGATCTGATTATTGCTACTCAGGATTGGCATCCGGCTGATCATGGGAGTTTCGCGGCCATGCACCCTTGGCGGAAACCTGGCGCCATGATTGAGCTCAATGGTTTACCACAGGTCTTATGGCCCATCCATTGTGTACAGGAAAGTTTTGGTGCGGAGTTTGTAAAAGATCTCGACTCGGATAAGATCACCAAGGTTTTTGTCAAAGGAACCGACGTGGGGATCGATAGCTACAGTGGTTTTTTTGACAACGGCCACCGCAAATCTACTGGATTAGCAGATTATTTAACAGAGCAAGGCGTCAAGGAATTGTATGTTTTGGGTTTAGCCACTGATTTTTGCGTAAAGTACACCGTGCTCGATGCCTTGGAACTGGGTTTTGAGGTTAATTTAGTCGTTGATGCTTGTCGGGGTGTCAATTTACAACCAGGCGATGTGGATCGAGCAATAGCGGAAATGGCTGAAAAAGGGGCACGACTGATAGAATCGAAGGGTATCTTTTAAGGTTTCACCGAATTGGCGATAGGAATGAGACATTCCTAACCACTTAAATAGTTAAAATTTTGTAAATTATTGTCCCACAGACAATGAATAGCCCTAAATTTGCGGTAGGGAAAGGGAGTTTCATTTTCCCCAAACCAAAACTGACGTAATATTTTGACCACCAAATTCCTTTTACATATGACCTTCAAACGATTAGCCTTATTGCTCGTGGTGTTGGCTACGGCCATTCCACTATGGGCTCAGCAAAATTCGGTTTACACCGAGGCCTACCGTTCTTTCAAACGAGGCGTTGCTTTGTATGAGCAAGGCGTTTTGGCCAAAGCCAAACGTGAATTTCAGCGAACCATCGACATGGTACTACCCGTCAATGAAACCGAAGCCGATATGTTGCGCTCCAAAGCCGCTTTGTACCATGCTAAGTGCTTGGTACAATTGCAATTGAAAGAAGGAGAAACCCGGACCTTGGATTTTATCCGTTCTTTTCATCCCGATCCTGAATACCAACAAGCATTGGTTGACATGGGCGATTATTTTTTTAACGCCCGCAACTACCCCAAAGCACTGGAGTTTTACAACCAAGTTCCTACCCTGGGAACTTCAAAAGGGCAACGTACGCAAATGCGTTTCCGTCAGGGTTACGCCAATTTTGCACAAAAAGAATTTGGCTTAGCAAAGTCATACTTTAAAGATGTAGCGCAGGAGTCAGATAGCGATTACTACAATTCAGCCAACTACTACTTGGGGTTGTGCTACTTTTTTGAAGGGGATTATCCAGCTTCACAAATGGCACTCCAAATCGTTGAAAACGATGCTACTTACCGCAATTATATTCCGTATTACTTGACCCAAATTTTGTTTGCTCAACGCAAATTTCAGGACGTAATTCAGTATGCCGAACCTAAAGTAAGCAACAAAACGCTGCGTGATTCTAAAGAGATCCAGCAGTTGGTGGGGCAATCTTATTTTGAATTGGGCGACTACAAAAGGGCCTTGCCTTATTTGGAATTCTATGCCGGCAATTCTACCAAACTTCGGGAAGAAGAATTGTACCAACTCGGTTTTGCTCAGTATCAAACTGGTAATTACCCCAAAGCCATCCAAACGCTTAAACCGCTTTCCAGCGCGGAAACTGCTATTGGTCAAAATGCCATGTTTTTCTTGGCGGATTGCTATTTGAAAAGCAATCAAAAAGCCAATGCTTTATCGGCTTTGGGCAGCGCTAAACGCCTCAATTTTGATCCGGCGATCAAAGAAGACGCTACCTTTAGTCATGCAAAATTGGCTTATGAATTGAACCAAACCCGCGACGCCGTAGCCGACTTACTCGATATCCAACCTGCTTCACGTTATTTCACTGATGCACAGCGCTTGTTGGCTGATGTGTTGTTGAATTACCGCGATTACCAGCAATCATTGGACATCATCAACGACATTCGGCGCAAAAATGGAGGTAACTTGAACCCGCAGATGTTGGCTACCTATCAAAAAGTAGCGGTAAACCGGGGAATTCAGTTGTTGCAAAGCAATGACATGGTTCGGGGGCGCGAGAATTTTTCCCGCTCCCTAGATAACCCCGTCGATATGCGTACCCAGGCCATCGCCATCTACTGGCTTGGCGAAGCCGCACACCGCGATAAAAATTATTCAGAAAGTGTTAGTTACATGGATCGCTTCTTGGGTCTTTCTCGCTCTTTGACTGATCTTCCCGATGAATCTTCGGTCAATACCGCCAACTACGTCCAGGGGTACAACTACATCAAGTTGAACAATTACGAGCGCGCCCGTACTTTTTTCCAGGCTGCCGTAGATGGTATTGTGCGTGGACAGCGGAGCATCAAAAATGATAAAATCACCAATCAGCTGTTGGGTGATGCTACTGTGCGTTTGGGAGACTCGTATTTCCGT
>JBBRGN010000232.1:0-8114 GCA_038240665.1 Chitinophagales bacterium
GTAGTGCTACTTCTAAAAGTGCCGATTTGGTGAAAGCTGCGCCTTGGATCAATGGCGGTAAGTATTATGGAACCAAGGGGACGGTGAATTGAGTGCTTTGCAAAAACATTGCTAAGGATAAAAAAATCTTCCTAGATTTGAAAGGCTGGAGGTTGTGCTGCTATTCTTAGCCCCAATTTTTCTAAAATAAAAAGTAGGGTATATTTCAAAATATCGCGTTGAGAGGATTAACCCGAATAAAATTGAAATAGCCCCTACCAATAAGCATAGTATGAAATGAGGTTGATGAACAAATATATGTTTACAATCGTATTGCTTTGCTGTGGCTGGCAAGGCATTTGCCAAAACAACAAAGCGATGCTGGAGATTCGCGTTCTACCCATTTTTGCCAACCAAATGCTACTGGAAGGAAAATGGTTTGTCTCCCCTGCTGGCGACTCACTTCGATGCACTAAAATGCGGTTTTATTTGTCCAACCTCAGGCTACAACTCAGCAACGGACAAGTCATCAATGATCCTTTAGCGGCGCACTTGATTGATGTTTTTGAACCTGCTACTTTAACCATCATGCTGCCTATTGATCAATCAACAAGCGATAAAGCGAGCATCCACAAACTGCATTTCAACCTAGGTATCGACAGCACAACCAGTGTTGCCGGAGCTTTAGCTGGAGACTTGGATCCTACTAAAGGTATGTATTGGGCGTGGCAAAGCGGCTACATTAACCTTAAAATTGAAGGCATAAGCCCACAGTGCAAAACCCGTAAAAACATCTTTCAATACCATATCGGTGGTTATTTAGCGCCCTATTGTGCTTTGCGCGGGGTGGATCTGCCCATTGAAGCTGCTACGAACCAAGTGCTGCAATTACAGGTGGATCTAGCGGTTTTTTTTCAAAAAGTACCATTAAATAAGCAAAACAGCATCATGATTCCGGGTAAAGCGGCGATGTTGTTGGCAGATTTCAGTACCCAAATGTTTTCCCTTCATGCGCAGCAAAAATAATTTGGTAGCCTTTGGTTTGGTAGTTGGCTTGAGCTTGGTCATCTTCGCGTTTAGTGCTACCAAACCGACTCCGATGTCTTTGCCCATTCCTTCAGGATGGCCAAAACCCGTTTATGATTTTTCCAAAAACCCATTGACTCAAGAAGGTTTTGAGCTGGGGCGGCGGCTGTTTTATGATCCCATTTTATCGCGCGATCAGACCATCTCTTGCGCCAGTTGTCACCTGCAAGCTACTGGTTTTACTCATGTCGACCACGACCTCAGCCATGGCATTGATGGTGCTATCGGAACCCGTAATTCCATGACGATCATGAATGTGGCTTGGAGTAAATATTTCATGTGGGATGGAGGCGTAAATCATTTGGATATGCAACCATTGGCACCCATAACTAGCCCCTTAGAAATGGACGAAACACTGGACTGTTTAGTCAAAAAACTCAAGGTTTCCCCCAGATATAAAGCCTTATTCTACCGGGCTTTTGAAGACAGCATGGCCACTGGGCAGCGCGTCTTATTGGCGTTATCGCAATTCGTTTTACAACTCAATTCTTCCAACTCTAAATACGACAAATACCTGCGCAAAGAGGCGGGAGGCAATTTTACCAGCCAAGAAATCAATGGATTGGCTCTTTTTCGTACGCATTGCGCATCCTGTCATACCGAACCGCTGTTTACCAACAATGGTTTTGAAAAAAATGGTTTACCGGTAGATACTACCTTAAATGATTTTGGTAGAATGAAAATCACTCAAAAATCAAGTGATTCCTTAAAATTCAAAGTCCCTACCTTACGGAACATTCAATTTACTTTCCCTTATATGCATGATGGGCGTTTTCAGAAATTGCGCGAAGTTGTGAATCATTATGCGACAACCCAACAATTGAAAAAACCTATTGTCCTCACTCCCAATGAAAAAGTAGATATTGTGGGTTTTCTGTTGACTTTAACCGACGAGTCTTTTTTATTTGACAAGCGATTAGGCTATCCGCGAGAATAAAGCTTGTCACCCGTCGCAAGGTTTCGATGACTTTTGCGTCTAAGCAAAAAAAACTGCAATGAATAATACCATTACCATCATTTTTGCACTGGCATTTAGCACCAGTTCTGTTGCTGCACAGACCAGTCCAGCGATTACATCTTGGCTCATCAATACGACAGGCATTACCGGTCGGCACTTTGTTAAGGGCAATTCTACGCCGATCAGCGATGTTTATCCCGCCAATGTGCAAAAGGTTCAATATACCACTAGTGCTGTATATGTGAGTTGTAGTGGTATACCAGCTTATATCATTGGGCCTTACTTGGATGGCAACCCCAATCAGGGCGGAAACAACAGCAACATTTATAAAATCCCCTTGACGCCGGTTAAAAATACGGGAACCGCTTCTCCCACCACTGGCGGCACCATCGGCGTTTTCATCAACGGCGTTTCCTTGTTTGATTACCGCGATGGCGTTTCTTATAGACTTTCTTCAAGCGGCGAAAAAGGAGGTCCGATTGGCGGAATGGGTGATAACGTATGGAATCGCGACGCCGTAGTGGCCGAACGTGCGGGTTTTGACTGTGCCAAAGGACATCCGGCCATGACCAATTATCACCATCACCAAAATCCAAGTGCGTTCAATTTGGACAAAACTGTACTTTCTACCGTATGTAATTTATACCTGGCCGACGGCTTGTACAAATTAGATTCCACCAAACACTCCCCATTATTGGGTTTTGCCTACGACGGTTTTCCCATTTACGGCGCTTATGGCTATAAAAATGTCAATGGAAGCGGTGGCATCACCCGCATGAAATCAAGCTACAAGCTGCGCAATATTACAGCTAGAACCGTTTACGCTGATGGTACCGATGTAACCGATGGCCCTGCTATAAATAGTACTTATCCACTGGGCCGTTACCGCGAAGATTATGAATACAGCGCAACATTTACCGCCACTCCCGATTATTTAGATGACCACAACGGGCGATTTTGTATTACTCCAGAATATCCCAATGGCATTTATTGCTATTTTTCTACGGTAGATGCCAGTTGGAATTCTACTTATCCTTACGTTATAGGGCCTACTTTTTATGGCGTAAAAAATGTAACTCGGGTCACCTCCATCAGCGAGACCACCACCACTTATACGCCAACAACAACTGCGGTTGATGATTTTTTAGAACAAATAGGCTTTTCTATTTACCCCAATCCTAGTTCAGATTTGATTGTTTTACAAGCAGGAGAGTTGTTAAAAAATACGCTGCAAGTGCAATTAAGCAATGTGAATGGCCAAGTAGTCGCTAAAAAAATGTTTAATCAAGGCAGCACCATCTTGCATTTGGAAACGGATACCTTCTATAATGGGACTTATTTCTTATCTATTTTTGATGGTCAAGCAGTTAAATCCTTTAAAGTAATCATCAATCGGGATTGATTCCTTCAAGCAAATTTTTTTTTAGCATGAAGTATTGGTTAATCAATGTTAGTCTACTATTTTCTATCGATTGTAGTCGCATAAATAAAGAGAACGCCTCAACTGAACAATCGAAATCGACAGTTGGTGTTATTCCTCATTTGCCTCAAGCGCCCGCGGTATTTGTGAATCGCCTGGATTCCGCGTTGCACAACAACAATGGAACTTGGGCGTATGAGGGAAAGGTTTTTTCGGGTTATGTACTGGAAAAAGAGAGCGCCAAACTCCTGTCTAAAACGCCGATTGTTCAGGGCAAAGAAAATGGCTGGGCTTACGCCTGGTATCCCAGCGGTAAAAAAAGCTACTCCAAGTTTTTTGTTAATGGCGATCGGGAAGGCACGCACCGTGGTTGGTGGGAAAACGATAGCCTGCGCTTTGAAAACCATTTTATACACGACAAATTCGAGGGTCGGCAAGCCAGTTTTTATCCCAACGGACAAAAATGGGAGGAACGGTATTATTTACATGGTTATGAAGAAGGAACGCAACGCGCTTGGAATCAGCAGGGAACAATGGTTACTAATTTTACAGTAAAAAAAGGAAAAGTCTATGGTGTTATTGGTCGCTTCGACTGTATGTCGGTACAAAGTCATTAATTTCTTGGGATTAGGTATGTTATTGTTGGCTTTCAGCGCCTGTCAACCCAAAAAAGAAGAAGCAGTAGAGCGATTGCCATTTTACAATACGTCTGATTTTACTGCCGAGTGGATCGAGGAGACCCAATTATCGCAACACTCAATGCATGCCATTGACACCTTCAGTTTGCACAATCAAGAGGGGCGGGTTTTCTCCTCTGCGGATTTAAAGGGCAAAATCTATGCGGCTAATTTTTTCTTTACCAGTTGTAATTCCATTTGTCCTAAAATGGCCAATAACTTGACCAAGGTGCAGGCTCAATTTATCGAAGATACAGCCGTACAATTGGTATCTTTTTCGGTGATGCCTTGGGTGGATTCGGTGGCCACCTTGAAGGATTACGCCGCCGCTAATGGCATTTTTTCCAAAAAATGGAATCTCTTAACTGGGAACAAAAATCGGATTTACACCTTGGCTCGATAATCGTATTTTGCGGAAAAAAGCTTGGGTTTACAAAAGGATTCCAGTGATTTTTTGCATACCGAAACCGTTGTACTCATCGACCCGCAATCGCGAATTCGCGGCATTTACAATGCTACGCAACGTTTTGACGTCGACCGCTTGATCGAAGACATTCACTTGTTGAAAGCGGAGCGCTAAGGTTTGGAATGGGTACTGGAATTTTAGGGTTACGGGTGTCGAAAGGGCAGGCTGGGCCGTGAAATTCCCGTTTTTTTGTTTAAAAACTGATTACCCGGGGATTATCGCTTTTATTTTACGCCTTCCTAATCGCAAGTGAACACTTTTTATTGATGCATTTTTTAACTCGTTTGCCAAATTATCTTAATTTAATGGTAGAAATGAGTTAACTGCAAATTATGAAAACAACCTCCCTTATCCTGTTGCTACTTATCTTAGAACTTTCCTCGCTTTTTTCCCAATCCAAAACCTACTCTTTTGACTGGCGGCAGCTGAAGTTAAACTGGCCGATTCGCTTTGATCCCAAGGTGGATTCCGTATTCAAAAATGGTGATCCTTATTTGTTTCCTACGCAATACACGGCACTCAATACTGCCGAACAAGACTTCATGGGACAAAAAGGGCACAACGGAATCGACATCGGGTTTAATTCCTTCCGACCCATGGACAACAACGGTGCCAAGGTGTACGCAGCAGCAACGGGTATTCTGGTAGCTTACCGCGATAGTTTGGACGACCGCATGAATAACCCCGGCCTTTGGGAAAAATTCACTCCTGCCAATAAGCTGAATGTTACCCAGATCATCCCGGCGCTCAAGGTATTTGGCATTCAAAATTACCCCGATGGCAGCGGCAACGTGGTCTATCTGCAACATGCCAATGGATTCATCACCCAATATGCGCATTTAAAAAAAGGGCTCAGCGTACTGAAAAAATACAAACTGGGGGATAGAATCCCGGTAGGAGTCTTGTTGGGCATCATGGGTAGTTCGGGAGCATCTTCCAATCCGCATTTGCATTTTGGCGTCTACACCGGTCCGCAATCTTTAAGTCCGGGAGCAGTAATTCCTACCAGCGGACGTATCAGCACCCTCAAAGCGGGTCAAGGTTGGGGTTATTTTGTTTGCCCTTTTTATCCAGAACCAGCGCCCAGTCTGGAAAACATGTGGATGGGCATTTACCCTACTGTGTACAAACCCGCCCAAAATGGCGTCATTGACGTGTTTGATGTAGCAGTAGCCGCCAGTAATTTCAATGCTGCTACGCCGCCCCCTAATGTTGTCGCCATACCAAGGGGAACGCCGATTTACGTCAAATCTTATACCAATGGAGCACTGGGCAATTCAGTGACCTTGGTTCAAATTGCCGGAGAATCGGGAAATGTATTTGACTCCCGCTGGTCAAGTACCTTGCAACAAGGCGGTGTATTGCTGCCCAATGATTTCCTGACCTCTGCCAATGGCGTTTACTACGGCAGCATGCAAACCAATGGGCAGTTTTGCATCTACCGCTTGGGGTCTCAAGAGCCACAACGGTCAATTTGGTGTACTCCTGTTCCTGCTGGAAATGGTCTTTTTTTCGCCCGTATGAATGAAAATGGGACTTTCGCCATTTATCAAGGAAAGCCCTCTGGCAGCGCTCCAAGCAACCCAGTTTGGAGCAGCCCCGTGCCCAGTGGAAATGGTCCTTTTTATGCGAATTTGGGTTTGGATGCTAATTTTTGCGTATACACCAAGAACTCTCGCACTTTGGACAACAACTTTTGGTGCGCTTTTAGCAATACAAATGAGGGGGTTCCCAACGATTGCTACATGCTGAGTTTCCTATACCCAGCGCAGTATGTGGTCAAGACCTACCGACAATTACCGGGGAGTAATGCCCTAGAATTAAGGGCGCAAACGCCTTTTTCAGTTTTGGCGGGGACAAGTTCTACCATGGATACCTTGCGGGTAAGTCAGGGGATCAACAACCAGCTAACGGTGGGCGACCAATACAACAATGGCATTGAAAATCGCACCCAATTCAGGGCTTTTTTGGATCAACCTGACACCACAAGAAGCATCCAATTTGCCAAATTTTCGATGCGGCTGAGTGGCACTACCAACCTCAATCCTTTTACCGTGCAGTGGGGAGCTACGATGCATTTAAGGGCCACCGCCAATGGAAAAACGATGACATTTTTTAGTCCGGTGACGGTAGTGGGTAGAAAAACCGAAGGCATACTATTTGAACCTGGATCCTTATTTGATCCTGCTTTTTATGGATTGAGTCAGTGGCCCGGCGGCGGATTACCCATTGATATTCAATTTGAAATAAAAACCAACAACAACAAGCAAAGTGATTTTATCACTTTTGATCAGGTTACAGTTCAATATTATTATGGAGGTACGACGGGGAATCGGGAGCATTAACAACACTTCATTTTGAGCAAAGGGAGCATTTTCTGGCAAAAAACCACCACTACATGTAGCCTACGAACATTTCACGATAAAAAATGCCAAATATTGCAACAATAACTTTAGATTTGTACATAAAAAAAATTACACCAACCGATTCACTCCTTGCACAATTGAGGTCATATTTTTCAAATAATTGTGATACAATTTTAAATGCATCACAATTATTTTTAATAGGTGTTGAATAAAGTATTATGCATTTTTTTTCGAAGGGACTAGACTATTTCGCAATAGCATAGTCCCTTCTTTTTAAATCTACCATTCATGGAATACCTACGCGCAGTTTGTTTTTTCCTTTTTGACCACCCTGCTTCAAGCCCAACCTTCCATCTTGGATCAAGACATTAACCTCAAGCATTTCAGCACTTTCCCTTCAAGGCTTGTTGCTGCTCGCGATGTTGATGTCTTTTTGCCGCCCGGTTACAAGTCCAATCCCAAAAAAGAATACGCGGTTTTGGTGATACAAGATGGGCAAAACTTATTCTCAGCCACTACGGCTTATGGGGGAAAAGAATGGAAAGTGGATGAAACGCTTAACCAAATGACGACCAACCAGAAAATTGAGCCTTGCATTGTTGTTGGCGTTTGGAATGCTGGTGATAAACGTTTTCAGAATACCTACCACAAAAACCGATGGAAGCACTACCTGATAGCTTAAAAAAGGGCTGGCTGTCGCGTTCATCCATGCCTTTAAATGCCGATCATTACCTACAGTTTTTGGTTGAAGAGCTATTGCTTTTTATCGAAAGAACCTATCAGGTAAAAAAAGGAAAAAAACATATTTCATCGCTGGTTCGAGTATGGGCGGTTTGATTTCCATGTACGCCATTTGTCAATACCCCGATGTTTTTGGTGCCGCGGTATGCATGTTCACCCATTGACCAGTTGTTTACAGCAATAATTTTTCGTATTTTCCCAATGCCTTGATCGATTATTTTTCGGCTCACTTACCCAATCCCAAAGACCACAAAATATATTTCGATTAAGGTACTGCTACCTTGGATTCCTTGTACAAGCCTCATCAATTAAAAATGGATGCCCAAATGCTTGAACACGGCTATACGCCAGATGTCAATTGAATAACGCGTGCTTTCCCTGGCGCTGATCATTCTGAAACTTCCTGGAGCGCGCGGTTTGA
>JBBRGN010000233.1:0-7964 GCA_038240665.1 Chitinophagales bacterium
ATCCAGCATACGTTCGGTCAACATTTTCACCGTAGCAGTTTCTGGATGCATACCGCGTAAAATCCGTAGAATATTGAATTGCGGTCCGGATATACCAAATGGCCTTAAATAGGTATTGGTTATTTGATCGAGCCATGAAGCGGTAAACAAGACATTTATAACTGCTTTCTGGTGCAACGATCGGAAATTTTGTTGCTGTATTTCATCTTCAATCTTCATAAGAGTACAAATATATGTCTATACATTTGATGTTGCAACATTTTTTTAAAAAAATATTGAATGATGATTTCAACCAGCGAATTCTTTTTACCTACCTTTGTGTTCCAAACCGATAAAACCTCGCCAAATAAGTAATTGTTCACACATCTCTGGTTAACTAAAAACCAACAATTTATGAAAATTTTGATCATCGGTGGGGGTAATATGGGGCTAACCTATGCGCAGAGCTTTTTGCGATCTCAAATATCCAGCAAGGAAGACATCATGATTCTGGAAAAATCGCCAGAGCGTGCAGACGAATTAGCGAAAAAAGAGATAGGCGCAGTTTACGGAAGCCCGGAGGAATGTTTGCAACGAGCCGACTTGGTAATCCTAGCTGTAAAACCACAAGATTCAGCAAGTTTATTCCAGCTTTTAGCGCCTTTGGTACACCCCCAGCAAGTATTCTTATCCATTATGGCCGGCGTAAAAATCGCCTCGATTGCCGATGCTTTAAAGGTCAAAAAAATCATTCGGGCGATGCCTAACCTGCCTGCGCAGATTGGTCGTGGTATGACGGCCTTTACTTCTTCTGATGAAGTTACCCGCATCGAATTGGTAACCGTTCAAAACCTATTAAATACGACCGGTAAAACGGTTTATGTTGAACAAGAATCAGCCATTGATGCATCTACGGCTATCTCGGGAAGTGGCCCTGCCTACGTATGGTTTTTCATGAACGCCATGATGAAGGCTTCCCGAGAAATGGGTTTTTCCAATTCTGAGTCGGAGATGTTGGTGAGCCAAACTTTTTTGGGCGCGGTTGAGCTCTACTTGGCCACAAATTTATCCTGCGATGAATGGATTCAACGGGTAGCTTCCCGGGGAGGAACTACGGAGGCTGCTTTAAAGTCATTTCAAGATACCCATTTGCAAGAAGGCATCAAAGCAGGTGCCAATGCCGCTTTAATAAGAGCGGAGGAATTGGGAAAAAGTTAGAAAGTATGGTGATTGCATAAAAGCAGAAACAAATTTTTGTTTTTCAAATAAAACGATTAGTTTTGATTTTGCAATTTTTTGGGTTGAACCTGAAAATCAACACCCAAAAAGGCGTTTGGAATTGGGTTCGAACCGCCTGTTTTTGCAATTTATTTACGAAAAACAGAACGTGTGGATGCTCTTGCTATAGCCCTTTTGTTTCTGGTGTGTGGTCTAATCATTGGCAGTCTCAGTGCCTGGATGGTTACCAAATACAGTTGGCAAGCCAATGCTGTTTCGCGTGGCGAGTTAAGCAGGCAGTACATTTTACGGGAAATATACGAAGGAGTGCAAGTTCAGCACCAGTTGATAGCCGAAGAATCCCGTAACAAAGAACAAGAATTGCGGCAGTTGCTGGGGCATCTTGCTGGCCGAGATCAAGAGATACTTCACCTGGAAGAAAAATTGGAAGCTCAAAAAGCCGATCTCGCTAATATCCAGCAACGTTTCCAACAAGAATTTGAAAAAATTGCCAGTCGATTGTTAGAAGAAAAAAGCCAGAAGTTTTCCCTACAAAATCAAGAGCAGCTGCATACGGTACTTGAGCCCCTGCGTGAAAACATCCGCCTTTTTGAAGATGGCATTGAAAAACGCTTTGTCGAAGAAACCCGCGATCGGGTATCGCTCAAAAAAGAGATTGAACAATTGCGCGAGCTCAATACGCAACTAAGCCAAGATGCCAGCAACCTAGCCACGGCGCTCAAAGGCGACAACAAAACGCAAGGCGATTGGGGCGAACTTCAATTGGAGGTATTGTTGCAAAAAGCTGGATTGGTACGAGGTTTGCACTATCAAGTACAACCCAGTTTTGCGGATGAAGACGGGCGACAAAAACGCCCCGATTTTATCATCCACTTGCCGGAAGACAAGCATTTGGTATTGGACTCTAAGATGTCGCTTACTGCCTATGAGCGGTATTGCCAGGCTGCGGGGGAGGGGGAAAAACAAATTGCTTTGCGCGCACACTTGGAGAGCATTCGTAGGCATATCCGCGAGCTCAGCGATAAGAATTACCAGCAGTTGTATCAGATCAATACGCCCGACTATCTTCTATTGTTTGTACCCATTGAGCCGGCTTTTGCCTTAGCCATCCAGCAAGATCAACGGCTATTTACCGAGGCATTGGAGCGCAATATCGTGATTGTTAGCACATCTACTTTGCTGGCAACCTTGCGCACCGTTTCCTTTATTTGGAAACAAGAAAAACAGAAAAACAACGTCCTGGAAATTGCTCGGCAAAGTGGACTGCTCTACGATAAGTTTTGCGCATTTGTAGAGGATCTTAAATCCATTGGCGCACGGATTGATCAGACCCAAAATGCCTACCGAGAAGCCATGAACAAACTTTCTGATGCGCCGCGCTATCGCGATACGCTTATTGGTAAAGCGGAGCGCATCAAAGAATTAGGCGCAAAAACGTCGAAGCATTTGCCCAAAGAATTATTGCAACAAAGCGACGAAGAAATATGAATCAAGCTTGTTTTGTAGGATGATCATCAAGCTACCAGCACCAAATTGACCTGAGCTGGAATTTTTAGCACGATCATAAAAGTATCTTCTTCATTAAATATTTGTAGATCGTAGCGTTTTCCAAACAGCAATTCCAAGCGCCTTTGCACATTTTTTAAACCAATTCCTTTGGTGTATTCGGCCTCGGGTTGACTGTCTTCGCCTTTGCTGTTTTCTACCCTTAGTATGAGTTGTTTGTCCGTTACGCTGAGGTCGATGCTGATGAATGCATCCTCAATATTTTTACTAACCCCATGTTTAAAGGCATTTTCTACAAAAGGAAGCATTAAAAGTGGAGGCATTTGTTGATTGCCAATATCGCCTGAAAAACTAAAGCTTACATCCAAGCGGTTGCCATACCGCAACTGCTCCAGCTCGATGAGGTTTTGCATCTGTTGAATTTCTTTACGCAGCGCGATTTGATCTACATTGCAATCATACAACAGGTAATCAAGGAAATTCGATAGTTTCAATACCACTTCAGAAGCCAATGGCGAGTTTTGTAATGTAAGGGCGTAAAGCGTGTTCATGGTGTTAAACAAAAAATGGGGATGGATCTGACCTTTGAGGAATTTTAGTTCAGCATCAAGTTTTTCTTTACCCAGCTCTTGGGCCAATCGCTCGTTCTGATAATTGCGTTTAATCAATTTAATAGCTACTGCAGCAAAAACTACAATATAAACGCTGGTAGTTCTTTGAAGTGCTTTTACAAGGTCAGTTAAAGGATGTTTAACGTAATTGTAGTCGGGGATATAAATGGGAACATAAAAAAGGTGCATCAAAATACGGTCGACATACCCAAAAAATACCGCCGAAGCCAAAAAAAGAAGAATCAAAATGGGATATCGTTTGGCGTCTAAAAATCTGGGTACTAGAAAATACAAGGTAAAATAAGTAGCGGTAACCTTTACCGGTAGAGTAATGATCACCTCACGAAATCCCCGTAGAAAGTCTTCACTAAAACTACCGTACAATAAAGTAAAATACAGCATGTACACAATCCAAAATAGCAAATGAGACAACAAACGGTATCGAGGGGAAAGGATGCGTTGCAAAGGAGCTGCCATTTATAGTTGATTCATTCCTAAATTAAAGTGAGTCTTAAATGAATATGCTGTAAATCTAGTTGATATAAAGCTACTTTTTCATGCTAAAACTCTACCTTAAAGTTAGCCATTCCAAAGGTCTCGGTTTCATCTTTACGATTAACGGCTTTTTTTTACAGCTTTAAAACCGTTTTTCCGCATGTAGGTGGCATTCGTCTATCCAATTACAAAGTAAGATCAAATTGTTGGGTAGCAGGACTTGGATTGTCCGCTTTAAGTTTTGGTGCTTGCGGAACAACAATGCCAACTTGATCAAATCGCTTTTTTACCGACTCGTACATATCGCAGGAAATAACGAAAGCATCGGAGGTGTCTTTTGCCCATATCCAAGCCCTTAGCCGAATGCCATACTCGTCAATGCGCAAAATGCGAACCGTAACTTCCGGCTTTCCATTTTCAATGTCTTCTGGTTTGCGGGCATCAATACGCAAGGGGTGTTTCATCGCTTCATCGCAAAGGATCTCCTTCGCTACATCCATATCGGAACTCATGGAAATATAGATTTCAAACCACTTACAAATCTTATCATCGCCAAAATCAGAGTTGACGATTACCTCTTGACTGATAACGGAATTGGGAATGATGATGCGTCGGTTTTCAAAATCTCGAATCACTGTATGGCGCAGGGTGATGTCTTCTACCACGCCGCTAAGCGTCTCTCTAATGCGCAACCGGTCGTTAACCCGGAAAGGTTTAAATACCACAATAAAGATCCCACTAACTACATTTGCCAGCGCATGTTGGGAAGCGAAACCTACCGCAATGGCCAAAATTCCCGCTGCTCCCAGCAAAGAATTGGCAATAGCCCGCATACTAGGAACCGACCAAATGGCCCAGCTGACCCCCACAACGTAAATCAAGCCACTAACAGCATGACGTAAAAATTGATAATTGGTAGGATCGCTTTTGATGTTCTCGCTAGAGTTGTCTAAAAATCGCTTAAACAATCGGTCAACCAACCAAGCGCCAACGATGGTCACCACCATGATGGCCAGAAAAAAAGCGATGCTTTCGATCCGGTTGCGGATTTCTTCGTTCATAATTGGGCATTTCTGCGGTAAAGCTAGTCAGCTTGCCTTAGAAGTTCAAACTACTTAAAGAATTGTTTAAACAAGTATTGGCGATTTTACCTGGAAAGGGAAAGAACAAATGCTTTTTAAAAAAATTCTAGGCAAAAAAACAGGATCATTGATGATAGAAGCGCTATTTCCAGTGGCTTTGATGACAAAAAAGCCTTGTTTTTCGGACATGACTTCCGCGCCAGCATCGGCTTTCAAAAAGGCAGTTGCGCCATAGACTTTATAGTTTTGGTACTCGGTTAAGAGTGATTTGGCTTTGTTCATTTTTTCCTTAAAATCTTTGACGTCTTTTGGTCGGAGGGTGGTTTTGACCTTCACGATGACGATTTCATCACCATTATGCGCAATGATGTCAAATTCAAAGTTTTCGCCGTTCTTTTTTCCTTTTCTGCGGGAGGTAGTATCAGATATGGCAATACCGCGTTACCGGAGGATTTTGACAAGGTCTCCTTCTACCAGGCTTTCCACCAATCTTCCCCATTGGCTGGTAAAAAGATCGGTTGCTTTGTTTAGTTTTTTGTCGGTTTCTCGAAATTTTGCGTCCAAAAGCCGCTCCATTTCTTTGAATTTCAAATCGGTTTCTTTGAACCTTTGATTGGTTTCGAGAAACAATTCTTTGATGTCAGTAAAACTAATTTCTTCCGCCATGATGGATTGTTATAAACTGGTTCAACAAACTTTGACTGTGATGAGTTCTGTACTCATTCATTTTCAGGAAGTTGTTAACGGAAGTGCTTGAAGTAGTGGCACATGACTACTGGATGCCTTACTTTTTACGAATTTAAAAAATTTAGAAAAACAATCCCCAATAAAAACTTAAAAACTATTTCAGGGTTGTGCTAAGAAATGCGGGAGAAGTTAAATTTCGTTGCTTAAATTTGCGCTCAATATGGAAGCTTTAAGAGAACAGATTCTAATTTTGGTGACGACGCCCATCTACGTGGTCATCATTTTATTGGAGATATTGCTCAGCAACTATCGTCCAGTTGGGAAGTACACGGTGCGCAACACCTTGACCAATTTGTATTTTATGTTGCTGAACAGCAGCGTTGATTTGCTTTTTAGGGCGGTATACGTTGTCGTTTTGGTGTGGTTTTATCAATTTCATGTAGTCCAGATTCCCATGGGTTTTTGGTACTGGTTTGGTTTGATTATCGCGGAAGATTTTTTGTATTTCTTACTGCATTTGACAGATCACAAAAGTCGATTGTTTTGGGCGGTACATGTAACCCACCATTCTTCAGATTTGTACAACCTCACCGTAGGATTCCGCTCCTCGGTTTTTGAACCTTTATATCGATTTATTTTCTTTATCCCCTTGGTGATTGTGGGTTTTAAGCCTCTAGACATTGTCTTTATTTATGGCGCAACTCAAATCTGGGGCATCTTGGTGCATACCGAGCATGTAGGCAAATTGCCTTGGTTGATCGAGTATTTTTTGGTTACGCCTTCTCATCATCGCGTTCACCACGCTTCAAATGTGAAGTACCTTGATCGCAATTTGGGAATGTTTTTGATCATTTGGGATCGGATGTTTGGTACCTTCCAAGCAGAGGAAGATGCAAGTACTTATGAACCGCTCCAGTACGGCTTGACTAAAAAATTGGACAAACCAAATGCCTTTACCCTGGTCTTTCACGAATGGATGGCTATTGGCAAAGATTTGCGTAAAAAAGTGAGCCTAAAAGATAAGTTATGGTATTTGATTGGTCCTCCAGGATGGAGTCATGATGGAAGCACCCTGACCAGCGATCAACTGCGCGTGCAAGAAAATGCAACTAGACAGGCTTCTTTGCATAGCGAACAAACGAATAGCCAAAGCAATTCTCCGCATCAGGAGAGAAATCCTGTCTACTAATTTCTTCCCAATATCCAAGATCGATTTTAGGAAAAAAACGATCGCCGACGAACTGTTCATGTACTTCAGTAATGATCAGTTCATCGGCTTTATCTATGGTTTGTTGATAGACATCGGCTCCGCCTAGTATCATTAATCGTTTGGCGCCCTTGTCATTGGCTATATCAAATGCTTCCTGAATGGCACGCGCAACGTAACCTTTATCAATGGTATAACCTACTTGTCTGGTGACCACTACCACATCTTCGCGATTGCCGAATACCTCAAGCCCTTGTGGGGATTCGTAGGAAGAACGTCCGGTCAATAAAAAATCATCTTTGATCTGGGACATGAAAAAAGCCAAATCAGCAGGAAGATGCCAAGGAAGATTGCCTTGATAACCCAAAACATCATTGTCTGACTTTGCCGCGATTAAGATTTTTTTCATGCCAATACGCTGTGTAAGCCTTCCAGGCTAATTCGGTGATGCGAAGTATGAGAAGCTACCTGTCCATCTTTCAAGACAATCAGCTGCGGTGATTGGTGAGTCACGGCTAATTTGGTGGCCACTTCATTGGATACTGCGCGGTTTTGCAGTAGATCCAAATAGTAAAAATCAATGGTTTCTGGAGCAATATCCCAGCCATTTTCCAACTTAAATTTTGCCCCTGCACTAGTCCCACAGGAAGTACTGTGTTTGAATATCACAACTGGTTTGTGGTGAGATTCAGCAATCAAGTCTGGAAGTTGATCGACGTTGTCTAGCACTTTCCAGGCTGGTAGAATGTCTGCTACTTGGGCATTCCTTAAATTATCTAAGAAACTCATGAATTTAGGTATGTTGTCTGTGAAAAAGTAAATCGCGAAGGTAACACCTCAAAAGCCTTTAGGGTTCAATGTATGTTTCCTTCTTCTTAAGTGGATTTTCGTTAATTTAAAAAATTTCAAATGGGGTAATGAAAAAGTCAAAAAAATATTATGTTTACTAATTGATATTAAATTAGTTATGATTTTTTTTCTTGAAAAAAAATCAAAAATAGCTAAAAAAAATACAGTATTAGTCTGAGAATTTGCCTTAAATTTGAATTGCAAAGACTGATTACCGGGCTAGATTTAGTCATGAGAAGGCTGCCCAAGGCAGCCTTTCTTTTTTTTCTTTTTTTTACAAGTGGAAATTATCCATGAATGGTAAATTTC
>JBBRGN010000234.1:0-7961 GCA_038240665.1 Chitinophagales bacterium
CTTTTTTTGATCACAATCGAGCCTTCGCCAAGCAACAAATAAAACAAACTGGATTTATGAAAAAAATGCTTCCCTTTCGTTCTCATTTGCTTTATGTGTCCTTACTCGCTTTGACAAGTTTCTCTTCTTTAGCCGGGCAAACACTTGACCCCGTCTTTTTTTCCGCGATGAAATGGCGCATGATCGGTCCGCACCGCGCCGGACGTACGGTAGGAGGGGTAGGTGTTCCACAACAGCCCAATGTATTTTACATCGGCGTCAATAATGGTGGGGTGTGGAAAACTACCGATTATGGCCGTACTTGGTTCTCTATTTTTGATGACCAACCTACGGGATCCATTGGCGATGTCGGTGTAGCGCCATCCAATCCCAACGTGGTTTATGTAGCCAGTGGAGAAGGTATTCAAAGACCAGATCTCTCGGTAGGTGATGGCATGTACAAATCAACTGATGCCGGCAAAACGTGGCAACACATCGGCCTGAGCGATGGACAGCAAATTGGAAACCTCAGCATCGATCCAGTCAATGAAAACCGGGTTTTTGTGGCGGTATTAGGTCATCCTTATGGCCCCAATACGGAACGTGGCGTTTTTAGAACCCTTGATGGTGGTAAAACCTGGGAACGCGTACTTTACCTCAATGAAAATACTGGCGCGATTCAGGTGGTCATCGATCAAAAAAATCCGAATGTCATTTACGCCGATCTTTGGGCTGCACGGCAAGGCCCCTGGGAAAATGGCGCTTGGCAAGGTCCTGAAAGCGGTCTTTACAAATCAACTGATGGGGGCAATACTTGGAAAAAATTGACGAAAGGCTTGCCAACCTATGAAGATGGATTGGGTAGAATTGGTTTTTGTGTGGCGCTGAGCGACCCTAATCGCATGTATGCAACTGTAGATGCCACTAAAGGTGGCGGTGTTTATCGCAGCGATGATGCAGGGGAATCGTGGAGGCTAATGACCCCCGATCCACGGTATTGGGGGCGCGGTAGTGATTTTGCGGAAATCAAGACTGATCCAAAAAATGCCGACATCGTTTACAGTGCCAATGTAGTGACCTGGAAATCTACCGATGGAGCTGCTACTTGGAAAGGAATTCGAGGCGCGCCGGGCGGAGACGATTACCACCGCATATGGATCAACCCAGATAATCCCCAGATCATGCTGATTGCCCTTGATCAAGGCGCGATCATCACCGTCAATGGTGGCGAAACGTTTAGCTCCTGGTACAATCAGCCTACTGCACAGTTTTACCACGTCAGCACAGACAATGATTTTCCTTATAACGTATATGGCGGACAACAAGAAAGTGGTTCGGTAGGAATTGCTTCTCGTGGAAACGACGGCCAGGTTACTTTCCGTGAATGGCATCCGGTCGGCGTTGAAGAATATGGATATATCGCCGCTGACCCACTAGATCCAAACATCATTTACGGAGGCAAAATCACTAAATTTGATAAGCGCACCGGGCAGGTCCAAAACATCGCTCCTGAAGCAGTACGTAGTGGTAAGTACCGATTCATCCGTACAGCGCCCGTTTTGTTTGCACCTACCGACCCTAAAACCCTCTATTTTGCTGGAAATGTACTTTTCAAAACCCAAGATGGCGGCCACTCTTGGGAGGTGATCAGCCCAGATTTAACACGAGAAAACTATGATATTCCAAGTAGCGTGGGCGTTTTTGCCAAAGATGATATGAAAAACATGCCCCGCCGAGGAGTAATCTACACCGTTGCTCCCTCGCCCTTGGATGGCAACATCATTTGGGCCGGTACCGATGATGGCTTGATACACCTTACCAAAGACGGAGGTAAAACTTGGGCCAACGTCACTCCTCCAGGCGTGACTTCCTGGAGTAAGGTGTCCTTGATCGATGCCAGTCATTTTGACCCATTGACTTGTTACGCGGCGGTCAACCGCATCCGCTGCGACGACCAGCGACCGCACATCTACCGTACCAATGATGGCGGAAAAACCTGGCAAGAAATCGTTACTGGATTATCAAACGATCCGATAAATGCAGTCCGGGAAGATCCCTTGCAAAAAGGACTTTTATTTGCCGGTTCGGAGCGCTATGTCAACGTATCTTTCAACGATGGCGCTCAATGGCAACCACTTCGGTTAAACATGCCAGCAACTTCGATTCGGGATTTGGTCATCAAGGACGACGACTTGGTGGTGGGAACTCATGGCAGGTCGTTTTGGATTTTAGATAACATCTCTCTGCTTCGGCAACTTCCTGCGCAAGCAAGCGCCCGCAATGCAATCCTTTTTGCTCCGCAGAATACTTTCCGCGTCCGGTGGAATATGAACACCGATACACCGCTTCCGCAAGAAGAACCGGCTGGACAAAACCCTCCGGATGGCGCCATGGTCGATTATTTTCTCAAAACACCAACTGATGTAAGCTTAGAGATCTTTGATCAGACGGGTAAATTGATCCGTAAATTTACCAATCAAGACAAGCCTTACACCATACCTGATGTCAATATTCCTTTGTATTGGATCCGACCACAGCAAATTTTATCCGGCGCTGCGGGTCAGCATCGCTTTTTGTGGGATTTGCATTATACGCCTCTGGACGTTCCTGCTACTTACCCTATTGCGGCCATCTATCAAAATACAGCACCAGATCCTTCATCGCCTTGGGTCGTGCCCGGAACATATACAGTTAGACTAACCGCTGGTAATCAGTCTTTTAGTCATACTTTATTGGTGAAAATGGATCCCAGAGTGAAATCAACTACGGCTCAGTTGCAAATGCAACATGATTTATCGATGGTTTGTTATGAGGGTTTGAAAAAGGTGGATGTTGCCCAAAAAGCAATAGCCGATTTAAGAAAACAGATTGGCATGCTACAACCATTGGCCAAAGGCAAATTGCCAGCGGCGCTAAAAAGCCTAGATCAACAAGCTGAAACGCTAGAACAAAATGGAACGCCAAATTTAAATCGTTTGAACCGCTCCTTTTCGAGTTTGATGGGCATTTTACAAGACACTGATATGATGCCAACTACCCAAAGCATTGGCGCTACCAAGGTTGCTCAGGATGAAATGGATCTTGTATTGGCCAAATGGGAAACCCTGAAAAAGGGTTTAACGGATCTCAATACGCAGCTTAAAAAAGCAAAATTAAGCTTGATTCATTAAACGGAGATAAGGGTCTAGTTGAATTTCTTTGTTTGGTAAATAGACTTACGATAATGAAGGTTTTGTTTGGAAATTTTTATAAATTCCGCAAAACATATTTCTATTTAGCCTATTTACCAAACAAAGAAGTCAATTATGCTTAATTTATCTGTATTTTTGGAAGATAGCTCCCGCCGATATCCTACCAAAACGGCGTTTATTTTTGGCGAAACTGCGCTTAGCTTTGAGCAAACCAACCATCTTGCCAATCAAGTTGCCAACGGCTTAGTTAGCAAAGGCATCCAACCTGGAGATAAAGTTGCCATCAGCTGTCTTAATTTACCTTATTTCCCCATCATTTATTTTGGAATTCTTAAGGCTGGTGCCGTGGTGGTTCCATTAAGTGTATTGCTGAAAAAAGATGAGATCGTTTATCATTTGAGTGATAGCGAAGCCAAAGCCTATTTCTGTTTTGTGGGAACCCCTGAATTACCAATGGGTCAAATGGGGTATTCAGCCATTCAGGAAATGCCCCATCCTGTTGATTTTTTCCTCATCATGCCCCAAATAACCGATGCGCCGAACATAGAAGGCACTCAAACGTTGGGGCAATTGATGGCCGGCCAAGCTGGCCAGATCGAAACTTATGCCTCTGGCGCAGAAGATACTGCGGTGATTATTTATACTTCGGGGACTACGGGTAGGCCAAAGGGTGCGGAATTGACCCATTCTAATTTGTTACTCAATGCCATTTTAGCATCAAATTTAAGTCAGGCCACTTCAGCTGATATCCAACTAATTGTACTGCCCCTTTTCCATATTTTTGCCATGACTGTATTGATGAATGCGGGTATTTACAAAGGTATGACCAGTGTTTTGCTCCCGCGATTTGATGCTGCCGGTGTTTTTGGTCTGATACTTAAGCACAAAGTGACCATTTTTGCTGGTGTACCTACCATGTATTGGGGATTGTTGCACCATCAAGATCCAACGATTGACTTTAGTGCTGTTTCTCAAAATTTGCGGATCTGTATTTCCGGCGGTGCATCCCTTCCTGTCCAAGTATTAAAAGAATTTGAAGCACGATTCAACGTTCCGATCATTGAAGGCTATGGCATGTCGGAAGGAGCGCCGGCTGTCACTTTTAACCAACCTGATCAGGAACGAAAGGCCGGAAGTATTGGCACGCCCGTATGGGGAGTAGAAGTAAAATTGGTGGACATACATGGCCATGAAGTTGCTGTAGGAGAAAAAGGAGAGCTCCTATATTGCGGCCACAACGTGATGAAAGGGTATTACAAAAAACCAGAAGCTACTGCGGAAACGATAAAAAATGGCTGGCTTCACTCTGGTGATATCGCCATAAAAGATGAAGATGGGTATTTTTTTATCGTGGATCGCACCAAAGATATGATCATCCGCGGCGGATTGAATGTATACCCACGAGAAGTGGAAGAATTGATGATCCAGCATGAGGCCATTTCCATGGTGGCGGTAATTGGCGTGCCTGATGAAGAATTTGGGGAGGACATCAAAGCTTTTGTGGTGCTAAAAGATGGCGCCACTGCTTCAGAGCAAGAAATAATCGATTGGACAAAAGCGCATATTGCCGCTTATAAGTACCCGCGGTCGGTAGAATTTATACCGGCCTTACCGATGAGTGCTACCGGAAAAATATTGAAACGTGAATTAAGACCGCGGTAGTTCACTGAAAGAGCCTCTGTAGAACGCTAATTAAATGGGTTGAAAATGGATTCTTGGCAATTGTATGTCCAACATTTAGTTGCGGGAATCCATTCCCCAGGCCAATTTATTGCGAATGGTATCCATAAAGCCCACGTCTTCTAGCAAGACCAACTTAATGGTGAAATCGTTTTTTCGTACCGCCAATTGGTGACTGGCCGTGATGGTTGCAAATCGAGAATCCAAAGTACAAAGGAAATTTTCGGCCCTCCCCTCCACCTCAAAAGAAATAATGGAATCATCAGAGATTACCACTGGACGGATGTTGAGGTTGTGCGGTGCAACCGGCGTAATCACAAAATTTCCTGAATTAGGAAAAACAATGGGTCCTCCACAACTAAGCGAATACCCGGTAGACCCCGTAGGCGTAGCCACAATAATTCCATCCGCCCAATAAGAACTCAAATAAGCGCCATTGATAAAGGTATGAATGGTAATCATCGAAGAAGTATCCCGCTTAAGAATGGTGAAGTCGTTCAAAGCAAAACGGGTATCGCCAAAAAGGGGCAAATTTGATTCTAAGTACAACAAGCCCCTCTCTTCCAAGGAATAGCGTCCTTTTTTTAATAAGCTGACCGCTTCGCGAATTCTTTTTTTCTCTACGCTTGCCAAAAAACCCAGTCGTCCCATGTTAATTCCCAAAATCGGCACATTGGAATCGCGTACATAGGTGGCCGCGTTGAGGATAGTACCATCGCCTCCTAAAGCAATCATTAGATCAAACTTTTTTAAAGTAAAATCTATGTAACTCTCAAAAACGCCGACGTTTTTACGAAAAGTCACTTTGCCTTCCAGCAATTCTAGGTAAGGGCCATAAACGTATACGGTAAAATCCTCTTCGTGTAGCGCATCAAACAGTTTTTGGATATACGGTATATCGACATCTTTGAGGGCGTAGGAGTAAATGACTATCTGCATGTAGGAACGATTCGATAAGGAATGAGTCAATGATTAAATATCATTTGACCAATCCCTAAGTTGCTAAAGATTCATCTTATAAGAAAAATAAATTCCTTTCAGCCCCAAATGGTTCACACTGTATTCGAAGCGGAAAAGTTTATCATAAAAAAAGATGCCATCAAGCCCTACACCACGCCCCCAAAGCAGCTGGTTGCTAAAATTATTGTCGCTCTTGGCATAGGGATTATTCACATAGCCCATTTCACTGTTGACCGACAAATAAAATCTAAAGGGCATACTTCTAAGGTCATGAATGGGCATCAATTTACCAAAGTTAATCTGGCTTTTGAATAATTTAAAACGCAATCGAGTACTGATGATGCCCATATCTAGTCCATCTGCAATATAATACTCATAACCAATGAGGTTGTAATTGTTAAATCCCAAGGCGCGGTTGTCGTTATAAGGCTGCTGAGAACGGATGATCGAGTATTTGGCTTTGGTGGTTAGCGCAAAGTTGAAGCGTTTCCAAAAAGGAAAAAACTGGCTGTATTCCCAATAAGTAGTCAAGGCATTGCGGTCTTTTGGCCAGATTCCCAACCCTTTTTTTTCAATTGAAAAATACAAATATTTACCATTTTGAGGATATGGACGTACATCCCGCCGATCGTAGGAATAGCTATAAGAAAGAGAAAGATAACGCTGCACCGTTTTGCCATTCAAAAAGAAATTTGGGTTTAAGTCTTGGGCAATGGGATCAGCAATTTGATTGCGGTAATATTCAAGGTGAAAAGCGTGGATATGCCTTAAGTGAGCACGATAAACAAGCCCAATGCTGGCGCTAAGTCTTTTATATGCAAATCCCTGCCCTTCGCCATTGCGGTAAAATTCTTGTTTGTTTTTTTCCGTGATGTAGTTGACTTCTTTATTCAACAAATATTGAAAATTGCTGGTAAGTCCTAGGGTTTGCTGGTGATTGATGTAGGGCTTGCGGTACCCAAATTTATAAATCTGGGTATAACCTTGCGAAACCGTCAATTGCACATGATCGCCATTTCCGGTTAAGTTTTGGTGTACAAAATCAATCCCATAATTGATGCGCGACAAGGAGGCTTTGTGGTCAACCCACCACACATTAAAATTACGGTCTGCTAAATAAAACAAGGGAATGGGATAGATGTACCACATTTCTTCTACTTCTACCAAAAGATGAATGTGGTTGTTGTCGCCTTGCCAATTTTTATAGGTTATGCTAGCCGTTTTGAACAAGCTGGTGTTCAAAATTTGTTGTTTGCCCCATTCTACTTTATTAGGCAATTGACTTAAGGTAACCGTATCTCCGATCTGGAAAGGCAACTCGCGAAGGATAATGGTGGAACGGCTTTTTTTATTTCCCTTTACGGTAATGCTGTCAATAACCACAAAAGGCTCATTTGCCAAAGTAGTGACTGACCAGTATAACATTACTCCAAAAAAAATAATCCAGCGCATTCTGTGGTTTGGTTCGAAGAAAAGTAATATCTGTCGGATACGAAATTTCAAGCGAATAGTTGCAAAGGAGATTTTGCTTTTATTCACGAAAAAAAACGTAAACCAAAGCAATTGCGCTTTAAATTTACTAAAAATACACCAAGTAAAAAGGAGTAAAGGTTATAAGTGGGTACTAAACATTAAGATAGGTCATCAGCCCGTCATATCGTTCTTTTAGGGAGTCAAGGTATTCTACTTCGTTAAAGGAAGCTTTAACGGTATAGTTGTGCCGTTCAAAAGTAGCCAATAAATTACGCGAGTTTTGGCTATTGAGTTTTAGAGTGACGTCCAAGCGGCTGGAATCTGGGCGGGAGGTGATGAACAAGCTAAGGATGATTACATTTTCGGATTCCGCAATCCGAGCAATATTGGAAAGGGCATAGTCGTGTTTGGTAACTTCCAACACAATGATGCTGCCTGATTCTGTAAAGGAAGCAGTTTGAGCAAAAAACTTCAAGGTGTCTTCCAATGTCACTACCCCTAAATAACTGTTCTCTTCGTCGACTACAGGTATAAGCGTAAGATCCATGGTAGCAATAAGCCGCATGATTTCATAGATGTGATCATTGTGATGCACATAAGGCCTGGAAAGCGAAAGGCTATAAGACCCCACTGGTTCTGTTGCGTCAAAATTTAAAATGTCTTCATCTGATACTACCC
>JBBRGN010000235.1:0-7902 GCA_038240665.1 Chitinophagales bacterium
AAATTCTCGGCCCCAGCCCCGTCCCCAAAAACCCGCACAACACCGTACAAAACTACACGCAGACTTGTAAAACACGACTGCAACCGAAGGTGAAAAAGGCGACGTTGTTCAACAGCTCAATTTACGTTTGGGAGCAGCAAAGCGTACCGAATTAGAAGCCCAAAAAGAGGCGCAGATGGCGGATCAAGAATTGATTGAAGCAGAAACACTTACCCACAAAGGAAACATTCTTCAAGAGTTCAAAAAAGCCCAAACCAGCAGGGCTTCTGCCATCAATCTGCCTAAATCAGTTGGCTTTTCGGCTGATTTCCTGACTGCTATGACCCCGCAAGCGCCTTATTATTCTGACTTATTCAATACCACTTCGATTCCAAGAACGATTCCGGTAAAAAATTGTCGGTACACTTTTGAAGGGGTAGATGCTAAAACGAATCGCGTGCGGCGTGATTTGGAGCCTCAACCACTTTTTAATTTTACCGATGAAAAACTGAGGATGTTTCTAAAAGACAAAGAATACTTGCGCTGTCAAGGTTATTTGAGCGCTGTTGATGGCGGTTTTCGGGTATTGACACTGGAATTCACCTTTGCTTCCCCCAATGCCCGCGAGGCCTATGGGTTCATCGAAAAAGGAAGTATGCTGGCCATCAAATTGCTCGATGGCAATTTCGTTAACCTTACCAACGGAGCGATGGATCGTGGTAGTTATGATACCAAAAACGGACTACTCACTTACCGGGTTCAATATCCCATTGATCATGCGCTGTTGCCTTTTTTACAACGCAGCGAGGTAGATAAAGTTAGGGTATTCTGGAGCAGTGGTTTTGAAGAATATGAAGTGTATAATTTAGATTTTTTTACCCGCCAAGTAGCTTGTTTGGACCATTAATGGGTATTACTTTTGAATATGACTACAACGAAAGAACAAGAACTCCAAGCAGTTCAAATGCTGGGATTAAAACTGCCAACTGATCCACGCTGGGTCAACTTGGCGGCAAAAGATATGGCGGAAATCTTGACCGATCATGCTTATTGCGAGCAAAAAGCCGCTACTTCTTGTATCACCTTGATTCAGGCGCATCCTGATAAAACGGAATTGGTGAAAGAATTGGCTCCTATTGTTACGGAAGAATGGGGGCATTTCAGGATGGTGCTGGCGGAAATCGAAAAAAGAGGGCTTCAGCTGGGCAAACAACGCAAAGATGAATACGTCAACCAACTGCTGGAGTTCCAGAAAAAGAACGGTTCACGAGAAGAACGTTTGCTAGAACGCTTGTTGATTTGTGCGCTCATTGAAGCACGGAGTTGCGAACGTTTTCGATTGCTTTCACTGCATTTACAAGAGCCACACTTAAAGGAATTCTACCACAAATTCATGGTTGCTGAAGCAGGGCACTACGTCCTTTTTATCGAATTGGCCAAATTGTACACTGACGAAGCTGTAGTAAGCAAACGTTGGGAGGAATACCTCGAGTTTGAAGCAGGCATCATGGAAAAAATAGAACTACGCGGCGATCGCATGCATTAACTTTTCGACCATTTTGAGGTGTCAATCAGCGGTTCAGGATAACTAGTTCCCAGCATGATCTGGTGAGATTGTTGTTCTACAAAAGACAGCAATTCTGGTTGATGGATTTTATCAGCCGGAAGATCAGCCAGTTCGGGCAACCATAATTTTACATAATCTCCCTGCGGATCATAACGCCGAGCTTGCGTCAATATATTAAAATAGCGGTCTTCACGAGGGTCACTTCCAACGCCAGCCACATAATTCCAATTGCCCCAATTGCTACAAGGATCATAATCCAACAACATCGATTCAAAATATTCGGCACCCATTTGCCAATTCACCTGTAGGTCTTTGACCAAAAAACTCGCTACATTTTGACGGCCTCGATTCGACATATACCCCGTATGCTTAAGTTCTAGCATGTTGGCATCGATGAAAGGAATCCCTGTTTGTCCGTCTATCCATTTTTGCAACAAGCGATGGTTATTGCTCAATCGCGGTTGGCTAATGTTCCGGGGACCTTCTTTTTGAAAAATTTTATTGCCATATTTTTTGCCCATAAAGCGAAAAAAATCACGCCACAACAGTTCAAAAAACAGCCAATAAGTTGATTCATTCCCCCCTTTGGCGGCTTCAAACCTTTTCAATTCATGATAAACTTGTTTAGGAGAAATACATCCGTGCGCTAGCCAAGGACTAAATTTGGAGGAAAAATCGCCCCCAATCAGCTCATTGCGGGTTTCCTTGTAATTTTTCACCATTCCGGTGTCCCATAAATAGTATTGTAATCGTTTGAGACCTTCGGTTTCTCCGCCTTTGAAATTCAATGCCGCTCGTTGATCCGCTTCAAAAGAATCAAATTGAAAATCCTCTAAAGTTGGAATCACTCCGGCATCAAAACCAATTGCAACCGGATTAAAAGACTTAGTTGGCCGTGGTATCGGCTCGCGGATGGGGACTATTCGCTCAACTTCTTTTCGAAATTGGGTAAATACATCTGGGGTATGTTGGATGGGAAAGGGTAAATCCGCGGTGTAGTACAACATTTTTCCCCGCGAATAGCGCATCTCTTGACCGATCGACCACAATTTATTTTCAAGAGCATCTTGTACTTCGGCTTCTTCCTCGGTACGTTCACGGTTGCAAAAAATCCAGCTCGTTTTGAACTCTTTGGCCAATTCAAAAAGAATTTCCTCGGGTTTGCCCATCCTTACAATTAAGTCACTATTGAGTTTTCGAAGGCTGGCACGCAAATCAGCAATGCTTTCGATGATGAATTTTGCGCGGTGCTTATTGGTTTTTCTGAATCCAAATTGGGTTTCTCCCAGCATTACACGTTCATCAAAAACATAAACAGGAATAACTTCGTAGGCATTGGCCAATGCAGCCTGCAATGCCTCATTATCGTGCAACCGCAAATCTTGCCGAAACCATACTATTGCTCTTCTGCGCATAAATTCTACTACTTTAAGAATCAATCATTAAAGATAATCAACCAAAACCAATGGCATACCTCAAGATTAATCAGTGAATAGGTTTTAAAAAATACAAACAAATCTCACGCGCGATTGAATACTGTTTGGAACAAAAGCAATAGGGCGAAGTTTCAATTTTTTTTGAATTTTTATCCACAGGAACTAATTTTATTTGTGGTTGTTTTGTGCTTATTTTTAAAGATCTAAAAAAAGATGGGATGATCCTTCCAGAAATTAAAAACAATCACCTATGAACCAATTGCTTATAGAGAAAGAATTGAAATTTAGAACTTCGCGCAGCTCCGGAAGCGGCGGGCAGAATGTCAATAAAGTAGAGACACGAGTAGAGCTGATTTTTGAACCTGCGCTTTCTCAAGGACTTGACGCCGATGAAAAAAGATTGATCGCTGAAAAATTAGCCAATCGCATCACCAAAGAAGGGCAAATCATCGTAGTAGCTCAGGAAAGTCGCTCGCAGGGCAGCAATCGCGCCCATGCCTTGAGACGTTTTTTTGCTTTAATTCAAAAAGCTTTAGAACCCGAACCTGATCGTGATGAAATTCCTGAAACCCTGATAGCACATCCGGCTAAAAGGAAAAAAGTCAAAAAAATTGTAAGCGAAAAAAAATTGAATCGCAAAAAAATAATACCTCCGGCAGATGAAGAGGGATAGGTAGATGCAGTTAAAAAAACTTATTTTGTGCTTTTGTGTCCATCATACCATAAGCAAATGAAACCAAGTTTTCCGAATTCCCGCACATTTCATATCGCGACAATTTATTTGTCCCTTGTATTCTTGATGCTTACGATTGCTGTAAGCGCTCAAGAAAAAGCAGCCTACCGAATCTTTGATGCATCAGGAAAAACGGTCAGCTATGAAGATATGCTCAAAAAAGCAAGTAAAGCTGATGTGGTCTTTTTTGGTGAAGAACACAACAACCCCATTTCTCATTGGATGGAATTGGAAATCACCACCGATTTGCTCAAAGCCAAAAATGGAAAGTTGATTCTGGGTGCTGAAATGTTTGAACGCGATAATCAAGTAGTTCTCGACGAATACCTAACTGGCGTTGTCAATCAGAAAAGCTTTGAAGAAGAATCCCGGGTTTGGGATAATTATGCTACGGATTACAAACCCCTTGTGGAGTTGGCAAAAATGGAGAAAATACCTTTTATAGCTACCAATATCCCCCGTCGCTACGCCAATCTGGTTTTTCGAAAAGGCTTGGAAGCACTAAATACCTTAAGCAATCAATCAAAAGCTTGGATAGCACCATTGCCCATCAACCTCGACCTCAATCTGCCTACTTACAAAGCCATGATCGATATGATGGGGAGTCACGGCGGCGCAGATAAAGAAAACATCGTAAAAGCTCAAGCCGTAAAAGACGCCACCATGGCGTATTTCATTAGCCAGAACCTAAAGAAAGGTTATTTGTTTCTACACTACAATGGTTCTTATCATTCTGACGCCAAAGAAGGGATCATCTGGCATCTCAATCAATATGCCCGCAAACAGGACATCATCACCATTTCTACGGTTGAACAGGATGAATTGGGATCATTGCTGGCCGAAAATCAAAAAAAGGCCGATTTTATCATTTGTGTGACTACGAAAATGACAAAAACGTATTAAAGTGTTGAAAAAATTTATCCCGCTACTAAGCTTTACCTTTTTTACATTGGCGCTTTGGCAATGCCAGTCCAACAATATTTATAAACAAGGTGAACTGTTGTACGTCAATAAATGCGCCAATTGTCATATGGACGATGGTACAGGATTGAAAGGATTGATTCCACCGCTCGCCAAAGCTGATTATTTTCGGGATAATCCGGCCATGCTAGCCTGCATCATTCGCAAAGGTTTAGAGGGCTCTGTGGTAGTCAATGGAAAAACGTACAATCAAAAAATGGCCGCTATTCCCGAACTAAGCGAGTTCGAAATAGCCAACATCATCAATTATATAAACCATTCTTGGGAAAATAATCTGGGTTATACCAAAATGCGAACAATAGAAGCTGCGTTAAAAAAATGCCCACTAGATTAGCGTTGCTACAAAAACGTAGCTACAGTCCTAAAAACTGCTGCAAATGTTTACCGGCAAGCCAAACGTTAGCTTCTTTTTGTCGGCTAAATTATTTTCTTTTGAAACCATTGCTGCAATTACTAGAGAATTACTACATTTCGCTAGGTTTGTAAAAAACCTTTCGAATAAATCGAACATATGAAGAATTGGTTGACTTTACTCTTGGTTTTATTAGGCGGAATTGCCATTGCCAACACGCGACACGCTACGCCCAACGCGCTGCGCATCAGAATTTTGCCAGACAAAGATACCTTGTTTGTTTGTCCGGATAGTAGCCTCACCCTTGAAGCTACTGGCGGCGTTAATTATCAATGGTCGCCAGCCAATATTGTCAATTTACCAACCGCTGCTAAGGTTAAAGTGAAACCTACCCAAAACATTTGGGTGTATGTGGATGGCTTCGTTAATGGTATTCGGCAGCGTGACTCCGTTTTTTTGGTCATTGTAAAGCCAAGTATCTCCCTGCAAGCTTTGGATCCTCAATCGGTTTGTCGGGGCGTACCCGTCCGCTTATTGGCAGTTACCAACACGCAAGGACAAGGCATTACTTGGACGCCAAGTGCGGGTCTGAATAGCTCAACAGCAGCTTTGGTTACTGCGGTTCCGAATTTTACAGCAACATATCTTGCCACGGTTAATGTTACGGGTTGTAAAGCCACTGCTTCCATTTCGGTCAATATTGCCCCGCAACGGGCGGATATCCAAAATCCGGATACCGTTTTTGCCTGTAAAGGTTCCCAAACCAGACTCTTTGCAATCTCTAGCACCGGAAGCGGCACCAACCTTACTTGGACCGCCAGCGACAAAAGTATAACGGTTGCCAATGTCTTGAATACAACCGTACAACCCAAAATAACGACTAAGTATTTTGCCACCTTTATCACTGCACAGTGTAAGACAATTGACTCTGTCTTGGTGGTCATTGACTCACTGCCTGTTCAAGTGATCACCATTGATCCCAAAAAAGAAGTCTACTGCCAAGGCGAAATTTTGGTTCTTAAATCCGATGTTTACGAAAGCAGGGCTTATCCCTACATCAAGCACAAATGGGGGCCGCTAATTTTCGGCCCCAATGCCCCAAAGGTTGATTTTCAAACCCCCGACTCTTTGTGGAACTTGGTTATTGGTACCATCGATAGCATCACCCTACTTCGGGTCACAAAAAACCGGGGTTGCTTGGATACAGCACGTATTTTAGTACCCGTTATCAAACCAAAGGTGATCACGATTACCCCTGAAAAACCGATTCTTTGTCCGGGGCAATCGGTGCAATTGGTGGCCTCATTTAAAGGTGAAGGCACCATCAAATGGGAGCCAGAAAATGGAGTTTTGTCATGTACTGATTGTAAAAACCCTCGGGTAACCCCTCCGTTTACGACAACCTACACCATTACCGTTACGGAAAAGAACTGTCCTTCCAGTGCTTCCAAGCTGGTAGAAGTCTTGCTCCCACCTACCCTTGGCTTGGCCACCAACCCAGTCATTTGTAAAGGCAGTGGGGTGCAAATAAACTCGGCCACTGATCCTGGTACTACGTATCGCTGGACTGGCCCCAATGGCTTTACTTCTAACATTGGCTTGCTACAAGTAAGTCCGGATGTAACGACTACCTATTCCGTGACCGCTCAACGCGGGACTTGTACACCAGTAAGCCGCGATGTAACGGTTACCGTCATTCAGCCGGCTACGGTTACCGTACCTGCCGACCAAACCATTTGCCCCAATACTTCGGTTACGCTTACTGCATTAGGTAGCGCGCCCGCAGGCGTAACTCAAACTTACAATTGGCGGTGGTCGGGTGGCCAAACATCCAGCCAAGCTGCCGTTACAGTTAACAACTTGCGTCAAAATACCCGTTTTGACTTGACTTATACTTGGGGGCCAAATTGTGGCACCATTACCAAATCAGTCAATGTCAATGTGTATGCCGTTCCAACCATTACCGGTTTCACTTTTGATCCAGCTGATGCTCAGACCAAAGGAGTGCCGCTTGGCAACAGCATTAAAGTCATTGCCAGTACTTCCCCTTCGGTTCCTACAGGCGTAACTTATGCTTGGTTTGCCAATGACCAACCGATCACTGGAACTACCCAAACGATCCAGCACACTCCTACGGCGAACCCAACAGTGTACAAATTGCGCATCACTACCGCTACTTCAAATTGTATTATTGAAGCCAATACACTTCCGGTTCCCGTGCTTGCACCAACCTACGACATCCCTAATGCCTTTACGCCAAATGGTGACAACCGCAATGATTTTTTTAACGTTGTGTATTCTGGAAACGTGGAAATTGTTGAATTTCAGGTATTTAACAGATGGGGAGAACGCGTTTATAACAACAGCAACAACAAACAAGGATGGGATGGAAGTAATGGTGGTCAGCCGGCACCTTCTGATGTTTTTGTGTACAAGATCATCGTTCGTTATCCTGATGGAACTACGTTTAACCGTTCAGGAGAAGTAACTTTGATTAGATAAATTGGCCTTTTGATTGGGACGTCCTTTACGCTAAGGAATGAATCAATAATAAGGTATCAAAATAGCCTTGTCTAATTTGATACCTTATTATTGACTCATTCCTAAAGTTAAGCAACCGTAAAGGACGTCCAAAAATAAGCATTCCGTATCTTTGCTTCCTCCGGGAAAACTTAGCGTTTTTTTTGCAGTAAAATGAAAAAAGCCTAGATTAACTGCTGCCATTTCAAATTAATTACCTGCAAAGGTTGCGAATTGCTTCACTATTCTTTACTTTCGCAGTTCTAATGGAAAAAACGTTTTTCATTATTTTGCCCAGATGGTGAAATCGGTAGACACGCAGGACTTAAAATCC
>JBBRGN010000236.1:0-7892 GCA_038240665.1 Chitinophagales bacterium
GGTCTCTTCCGTGGCATAGGTCGTAAATAGTTTGCGGAAAGCGGGGTTCATCACCTCATCATCGACGTTGTAGGCTCCTGTTCGGGTAAATTCACGGATCGAGCGGCTGAGGTATTGCCGAAATTCGCGCGGCCAGATGACGATGTTGCCTTTTACATTTTCCGGAAAAATAGCATGCAAAAACACGCCTTTAAATACATAATTGGTGCGGTTGCGCACCACGGAGAAATCGCGCACGTTGAGTTCGCAGAGTTCAAAATCCATCTCCCCTACCCTGCCAGAGATATAATCTTCCCCTTCAAAGATCTGGGCATCGGTGACAAAAATGCAGCTGTCAAAAAAAGTGCTCTTGGGCAAGCTCCGTTTGGCCACGTAAGTCATCTTGCCCATGTTCGATTGCGAACCAATAAAGGTCAGCAGCAAATTGAGGACGTTCGGTTTGAAGGTTTGCAAAAAACGCAGCACTTCATAACCCAAGTAAACCAAGTAAAGGGCAATAAAGACCGCCATGGTCAGCGTCAAAGGTAGGATTCCGATGTTGAGTTCAAAAATAATGACGCCCAACAACGCCAAACCCGAAAAAAAGAGCAAGCGCAACAAACGCGTACGTTTGCGCTCCATCCGCATGAGCTCGGGATGGATCGTATGGTTGTAGTAAATTCTAAATTGGTCCAACTGGTTCATCAGCCGTAAAAATAAACGTTCGGAGCAATTGATCGGGATTTTTTTACATCCGCAACACTAAAAACCAACCGATGACCAATTTAGCACCTCTGTGAGAAGGAGGTTTTACAGCATTTTGTAATTCTAAGTTTTTTTCTTAAATTTGCAGTCTTATGAAAAAGAATGGTTTAATTCAGCTTTTTGTGGTACTTTTCATTGGCTTCGGGCTTTACAGCTGCAAGAGCGATTTTGAAACCATCCGCACCAGCGGGGATCCAAAGTTGCTGTACAAAAAAGCCATGGAGTACTACCAAGAAAAGGACTTTCAAAGGGCACAAACCTTGTTGGAATTACTGGTGAGCAGTGTTCGGGGTACCAAAGAGGCAGAAGAAGTTTACTTTAAGTATGCTTATTCGTATTTTTATTTAGAAAACTACGTATTGGCATCTTATTACTTCAACAACTTCGTTAACACCTTTGGCGGTAGCGCGCTGCGCGAGGAAGCAGAGTTTATGTCGGCTTTTTCGCATTACAAACTGGCACCCAACTTTCGTTTGGATCAAACGTATTCTCAAAAGGCCATCGATGAATTGGAAGCTTTTGTCAATGCGCACCAGGAAAGCGCCAAGGTTAAGGAATGTAACAGCCTGATCGATGAATTGCGCGCCAAACAGGAGCGTAAAAACTATGAAGCGGCTAAATTGTATTATAATCTCCGGTATTATCAAGCAGCAATACAGTCTTACGAAAACTTGCTAAAAGATTTTCCGGAAACCAAAAGCGCTGAAGAAGTGCGTTACCTGATTCTGCGTTCAGCTTATCTTTTGGCTCAAAACAGTATTTTGGACAAAAGAGAGGATCGTTACAAGCAATCCGTCAAGCTTGCCGAGGAATTCTTGGAGCGTTATCCGAAAAGCGAATACCTCAATCAGGTAAAAACGTATCAAGTAGACTCAAAAAAACAACTTAAAATACTCAGCAATAATGTCAGATATCAAAACCAAAGTGCAGGGTCTGGATCCTAATGTAAGAGCCCGCAATGTAGATTCTATCGCTAAGCATACCGGCAACGTGTATGAATCTTTGGTTATAATCACCAAACGCGCGCGCCAATTGGCGGTGGATCTGAAATATGAACTGCACAACAAGTTGGAGGAGTTTGCAGTAAACTCGGATACGATCGAAGAAATCAGCGAGAACAAAGAGCAAATCGAGATCTCTAAGTTCTACGAACGTCTTCCCAATCCAGCAATCATCGCTACCGAAGAATTCTTAAACGGCGAAATCGTTTATCGCTATACTGATGCTAAGAAACGTCCAATGGACGACGCTACTGAATAAGCTCAAGCAAATGAATGCTTTTTCCAACAAGCCTTGTCAACCAAAAGCGTGGCAAGGCTTGTTGATGTTTAGGGATGTGTCAATAATTACCTACAACTTTTGGCTAGGTTATTATGCACTCATTCCTTAGAAGCCTAATTACTATGTATTCTCTATCGGGAAAAAAAATCATCATCGGTATTACCGGGAGTATTGCCGCCTACAAAATCGCTTTCCTTACCCGTTTGCTGGTCAAAGCCGGCGCTGAAGTTCAGGTTTTGATGACCGAAAGCGCAACGGGTTTTATTACGCCCTTGACCTTGTCCACGCTTTCCAAACGTCCGGTTTTTACGGAAGTACATTCTGGCGATAGCTGGAACAACCATGTGGAACTAGGACTCTGGGCAGATGCCATGGTGATAGCGCCCGCAACCGCCACTACCCTCGCCAAGTTAGCCAACGGTATTGCCGATAATATCCTTACGGCAACCTACTTATCGGCGCGGTGTCCCGTTTTTTTTGCTCCAGCCATGGATCTCGACATGTGGAAGCACCCGGCCGTTGTGGAGCAGGTGCGGCGTTTACAGTCTTTTGGTAATCACCTGATTCCGGTAGGGTCTGGTGAATTGGCCAGTGGACTAAGCGGGGAAGGGCGCATGGCCGAACCCGAAGAAATTGTGGAATACCTCAGCCAGTTTTTTGGTAAATCACAGATTTTAGCGGGCAAAAAAATAGTGATCACCGCAGGACCGACTTACGAGCCTATTGATCCGGTGCGGTTCGTTGGCAATCGCTCTTCCGGAAAAATGGGCATTGCTTTAGCCGACGTTGCCGCCCGCTATGGCGCGCAAGTTACACTGATTTTGGGACCTTCAAGGTTGAACCCGCAAGAGCCCGGTGTGAACACCATTCGTGTAGAAACTGCCCAGCAAATGTACGAAGCGGCACAGGAGCATTACCCTAGCGCCAATGCCGGTATTTTAGCAGCAGCGGTTGCCGATTACCGCCCTCAAGAAGCAGCGCTGCAAAAAATCAAAAAAAAGGACGACATCCTAGACCTGACGTTGGTAAAAACGCAAGACATCGCCGCCGCCTTAGGTCATTCAAAAAAAGACCACCAACTTCTGGTTGGTTTCGCCCTGGAGACCAATGACGAACTTGCCAATGCACAAAGTAAACTGGTTCGCAAAAATTTTGATTTCATCGTTTTGAACTCCCTTCAAGACCAAGGCGCAGGTTTTAATCACGATACGAATAAGATAACCATACTTTACCGAGACAATAAGATTGTGTATTTTGAGTTAAAATCGAAAATTGCTGCTGCCGAGGACATCATCCGAGCGGTGGCAGATAAATTGGTCTAAACAAAGACGATATGATGCCGAATTTGCAAAAATATGGGGTGCTTTTAGCGCTTGTTTTGGGTTTAGTCGCTCCTTTAAGCGCACAGGAATTCAACTTTAAAGTGATTGTCAACGTACAAAAATTGACGTCTGCTGATCCTGCTATCTTCAACAACCTGAAGCAATCGATCACCGAATTTTTCAATAGCACCAAGTGGACCAACGATGTTTTTGAAACAGACGAACGGATTCAAGGCAACATTTTGCTGACCATAACCGGTGAAGCGGCTTCCAAAGACGGGATCATCCCCAATACCTATGATGCAGAATTGGCAGTTTCCGTTTCTCGTCCAGTGTATGGTTCTTCAGAATACACGCCCTTGATCAACCATTTTGATAAAAACATCCGTTTTTTTTACGAACAGTTTCAGCCCATCCAGTTTACTCGCAATACCTTTAATGACAACCTCAGCGCTACTTTAGGCTTTTATGCCTTTATCATTCTTGGTTTAGATTACGATTCTTTCTCTTTGAATGGTGGCGATCCATTTTATCAAAGTGCACAAAACGTGCTGAGCACCGTACCCTCTTCTTGGAATGGCGATGGCAGTGGTTGGGACGTGAGCAGCAACCGCCGGAATCGGTATTGGATGGTAGAAAACTTGTTGTCACCCCGGATGCGCCCCTTGCGCGAGGTGATTTACACTTACCACCGTTTGGGTTTGGATGTGATGTCATCCAATGTAGGTAAGGGACGCGCGGTGATTGCCAAAACCTTAGAAAATCTGCGCAAAGTAAGTGCAGCGTATCCCAACTCGTTTGGTTTACAGATTTTCATCAATTCCAAAGGCCGGGAAATCAAGGATATTTTTAAAGTAGCTACCGCCGAGGAAAAAGAAAACGTGGTCGATATCATGTCGACAGTAGACCCCGCAAATTCGGGGAATTACCGTTCCGAAATCAGGCAATGATCATAAAATTAAGGTATGCAGCTAGCATACTTGCAAAAAAAAGCGTATTTTGAAAAACATTGCCATTTTTGCTTCTGGTACTGGTTCCAATGCCCGAAAAATCATTGAATACTTTGATCAGCGCGAGGATGTAGCCGTACAATTGGTAATTTCAAATCGCGTGGATGCCCCAGTATTAAACCTGGCCGCTCAACATGACATTGACCAGATAATATTAGATCGACATCAATTTTTTGACACCGAAAACTTGTTGTCGTTGCTCGATAAATATGAAATTTCTTTGGTTGTCTTGGCCGGTTTTCTATGGCTTGTCCCTCCTTACCTTGTAGAAGCCTATACCGGTCGAATCATCAACATTCATCCAGCGTTGCTACCCAAATTTGGGGGTAAAGGCATGTATGGTCATCACGTCCATGAAGCTGTTAAAAAAGCGGGCGAAACAGAAACTGGGATCACCATCCATTATGTCAATACCCATTATGATGAGGGGCAAATCATTTTTCAAGCAAAATGCCCGGTAGCTCTCAGCGATACTCCCGAGGACATTGCGCGAAAAGTGTTGGCATTAGAGCATCAATATTATCCGCAGGTTGTAGATCAGTTGCTAGCCAAAAAATAGAATTTTTAAAGCTTGACCAGGGAACATTGGTATTTGCTGTTTTTTACGGCAAAAAATGTAACCAATGGAAAAGTAGACATTATAAACAAAGAGAAGCTATTTACATTTTTAACGAATCGAAATGCTATGGTAAAGAAAATCATGATTGCCTTGGTGGGCATATTATTGGTTTATTCAGCAGAGGCACAGAGCTGGCGCAAACTGAAAAAAGATGGAGACACTGCTTTTGAAAAAGGAGATTTCAGCGCAGCTGCAGACCTCTATGACAAAGCTTGGCAAAAAAGCGGCAACAAGAAAAAGGAACTGATCTTCAAAGCAGGCGAGGCCTACTATGAAAATCGCAACTACCGCAAAGCTGCTGAAGCTTATCAAAATGTAAAAGACGAAAACGACGAATACCCCTTGGTGGGGTTGAAATATGCGCGTATGCTCAAGCAGGACGGCCAATACGATAAAGCCACCAAAGCTTTTGCAGAGTTCCGCGATGGGTACACCAGTTCAAATAAAGCTATCCTTAGCGATATCATCGCTACTGAAATTGAAGGAAGCGAATTGGGTAAAACCCTCCCTTCCCAAGCCAATCCTGGTGTGGAAATTGTCACCGCAGGCGGGAATGTAAATACCAGCGATAATGAATTTGCTCCCCTTTCCTTTGCTAAGGATTTGTTGTATTATTCATCAAACTTGGGCGGACAAGCTAGAATTTATCGTTCGGTAATGAGCGGTACTAGTTGGGGCAAAGGTGGTACACCCGAAAACTTCCCCGTTATCAAAAATGGGCAATACTGTCAAGGGACGTTAACTCCGGATGGGCAACGATTTTACTTCACCATTTGTGATGCCAAAGGCAATTTTGACAACCGCAAAACGCGGTGCGAAATCTACGTCATCAAGCGCCAGGCCAACAACTGGAATCAACCGGAGCGACTTTCTGATTTGATCAACCCTAAAGGCGTAACCGCTACCAATCCGCATGTGGTGCATAAAGGCGATTCCGAAACCTTGTATTTTTCTTCCAATCGTACTGGTGGTCGTGGAGGACTAGATTTATGGTACGCTACCCGTTTGATCAGCGCCAACAACAATGATTTTTCTCAGCCCGTCAACTTAGGTCCTGTAGTCAATAGCCCGGGCGATGAAATGTCGCCATTTGTTGACGCTTCCGATAATCGTCTGTATTTCGCATCCAATGGCCATCCTGGAATTGGTGGTTTTGATATTTTCAGCAGCCGCGGCGAACAAATCAATTGGTTGCCGGTAGAAAATGCTGGAACGCCTTTCAACTCTAGTGCTGATGATTATTATTGGGCGAAAAACGTGGTCGGCGAGGGCGGTTTTTTAGTGTCTAACCGTATTTTTGCCGGTGAAAAATTGAGCACCAAAGACGACGACATCTTTGAATTTCGCGTCAAATCTAGATCGGCCATTTTGGAAGCCAGCGTATTTGGGCAAGACAGCGGCGAACCGCTGAATGACTACGTGATTTCCTTGTATGAAATCCGCAATGATGGCTCCGAGCAGCTTTTGGTCAATCGGGAATTCAAAACCGGGAAATACAACCTAGAGCTGTTGGCCAATCGCCAATTCCGGATAGAGATTACCGCTCAAACCTACGAAACAGCTTCCTATAACCTGTTTACCGACAATCCAACACCGGGACAACCTTTTGGACAACCGATGTTTTTGAAATCGCTCATTCCGCCTAAGGCCCAGCCTCCAGTAAATGAATCGGTTGGCAATGCCAGCGGAAACGAAACTAAACCTACGAACCCCCCGGCCGTTAAAAATTTACCACCCAATCCGCAACCTACGGAGCCGGCTGGAAATTATACTTCTCGCGGGGTAGGCCCCACCGACAAAGGGGAATACACTTCTACTGCGCCACGCTATGAAGGCGATTATTTCAAAATACAATTGGTAGCAGTTTCGGCTTTCAATCCTAATGATGTTCGGTATACCAAACTAAAAACATTAGGGGAAATGCAATCTGAATTGATTGTAGCACAAAAACTTAATCGGGTTCTGATTGCTACTTTCTTTTCTCCGGCAGATGCCAAGAAAGCTTTGGCAGAGGCAAAAAAATATGGTTTTACGCAATCTTTTATAGTCAAATATCAAAATGGCAATCGCTACGGCAGGGTCAATTTGTAACCTTAAAAAATACAGGTGTTGACGTTTGTAGTCAACCCCTTAGATTAAGCCCTAAAGGTCTTTTTGCCAATTGTTGGTAAAAAGACCTTTTTTTATTGGTCTTTTTTCAAATTTCCACCCCCTGCAAGCCCCCAGTATGCACCACACAAATCTTGCTCCCTGGCAAAAAAAAGCCTTTTTCCAGTCGATCGATTACCCCAATCAGCACCTTCCCGGTATAAATTGGATCTAAAACTAAGCCATTTTCGCTATTTGTAGCTAGAAAAGACCGGAGCACTGGGCTTACCTTAGCATATCCCCCGCCATGGTATTCGGTAAAAACCGTCCAATGGTCATAAACTTCTGGAAACAACCACTTCTGAATAAGCGCTTGATGAAAATCGCCTTTTAATGCCGAAAAACCGAGCGCTTCAGCCTTTCCATCCAATACGGGAATCATACCTGCTAAGGTGCCACCGGTACCGCAACTCACCGCCACAAAATCGGGCGAGCACTGCTCCAAAATCTCCTGAGCCAATTCAGCACAACCTTTAAATGCAAGCCTATTGGTTCCTCCTTCGGGCAAAAAGTAGGCAGCGGGGAAAGCTAAGGCCAATTCTTGCTGAACAGTTGGACTATCCTTTTCGCGAAACCGCGCACGCGACCAAAAATGCAATTCCATCCCACAGCGCTCTGCATGAGCCAGAGTACGATTGAGCGGTTCAACCCGATCCCCACGAATGATGCCAATGGTTTTAAAACCAAAAAACGCACCAGCACTGGCAGTTGCTGCAATGTGATTGGAAAAGGCTCCGCCAAAAGTGAGTAAACTAGGGCACCCTTGCT
>JBBRGN010000237.1:0-7852 GCA_038240665.1 Chitinophagales bacterium
GCCGCTACCCGCTCCTCCAATACATCCGTTTTTCCATCGCGACGGGCCTTTATTCGCCAAAGTGCGCAGTTGGGAATGGGCGCTTTTTTGCTTCAATCGCCGGGTTTGAAGTGGATAGGAACGCAGGCGCCCCGGGTCAGCATCATCGGGAGCGGTATAGCCGGAATGAACACTGCGTATCAATTGCAAAAAAATGGCATTGCCAGTACCATATACGAGGCATCCAGTAGGGTAGGAGGGCGGATGATGAGCGTCAAAAACATCATGGGACCAGGTTTGACAACCGATATCGGCGGCGAATTTGTGGATGGTAACCATGAAGACATCTTAGGATTATTAAAAGATTTTCAGCTGCCTTACTACGATTTGCGGACCAATAAAAGCCAAAAGAGCGTTCTGTTCTTTAATGGCAAAAAACGTGAGTACCGCGAAATTGAGAAGACCATTAAAAAACTGCTGCCAAAATTAAAAGCAGATGCCGCGAACTTACCCGCAGATTTAAATAATTTATCCTACCAAAATGCCGATGCTTGGCGCTACTTAGACCAGCAATCCATCACCGATTATGTGCAAAAAATTGGCATGACGGGTTGGGTTAAAAAATACTTTAATGCTTCCCTTTCCAGCCTTTACACCATGAATGCTGCCGAACAATCGGCCATTAATTTATTCTTGTTGCTGGGGACGTTTACAGCTGAAGAAGAGGAAGAAAAGGAAGACCAATCAGAGATTTTCAAAATCATTGGAGGCAGTCAGACCTTAACCGATGCCCTAGGAGAAAAATTAGCGCCTTCAACTCAGCTCAACCACGAGTTGCTGGAAATTCATTTAACGGCGCATGGAACCTATTCTTTGGTTTTTAAAACGGCTAAACATACCCTAAATGTAGAAACCGATTACCTGGTTTTGGCGCTGCCTTTTACCATTTTGCGCAACATCAAAACGGTTGGCTTTGAATGGCCGCCGGTAAAAAAACGCGCCATCCAAGAAATGGGGTATGGCAATGGTGGTAAGTGTATTTTGGGCGTAAAAGAACGGGTTTGGGCCAAACAAGGTGGGTCGGGTGGTTTGCAAACCGATCTGGCCGTCGGTGGCGGATGGGACAGCAGTCGCTTGCAACCTTATGATAACGGTAGTTTTACGGTTTTTGGCGGCGGCCATCAAGGCGTCATGATCCAGCAACAAGAAAAAGAAGATTTGGTAAAAAACTTTGTGCCAGATCTAAACCACGCTTTTCCAGGTTTTCAGCAGGCCTTTAACAACAAAGTTTTCAAGTTTTCTTGGCAAAATTATCCGCATAATTTGGGCTCCTACAGCTCGTATACCGTAGGACAATGGTCGGCCTTTGGTGGTGCAGAAGCGGAACCCGTTGACAAAATATTTTTTGCCGGCGAACATTGCGATATTGAATTTCAAGGCTACATGAACGGCGGCGCTCGATCTGGTCGGCGGGCAGCGGAAAACCTCGCCAAGCTGATAAAGTAATCTTTGTACAGTACCAACGCGGTTTTGTATATTTGGCGCACCTTGATCACCAGAGATAAAAAAACAACCGTAGATATGAAACATAATTTTTTTGCGCAAACAACTTTCCTTTTGTTGGCGCTGGCACTTTTTTTTGCTTGTAAAAACAAATCTACGTCTTCAGCAGAAAAAACAAGCAGCGATACAACCACGCAACCTGCCTATCGCCAAGCTGCCGAATTTGAACCCACCAGCGCGGTTTGGTTGCTGTGGCCCAATTATGATCACAAACAAGGATTTTCCAATGCAAAAGTTATCCTTGACATCATGGATGCTTTAATCCCTTATTCCCGCATCAAACTGGTGGTTCCCAATGATTCCATCAAAAGGGCGTTGGAGCGTATATTGCCTCCAGAGCTTTTTCAACGTGGGCAAATGGCCATTTATACGGTTCCTTACCGCGAATTTTGGGCCAGAGATATGGGTCCTGCTTTTTTGATCAACGAGAAAGGGGAATTGGCCATGGCCGATTTTGATTTCAATGGTTGGGGCTATAGTTCAAGCCTGGATCCTGCGCTAGAAAATGATGAAAAACTCGACGAACACCTGGGCGAAATGATGGGGTTACCGGTAATTAGTAGCGACTTGATTACCGAAGGCGGCGATCACGAAGTGAATGGCCGAGGCTTGATGATTGCTTGCGAAGCAGTTGAAAAAAACCGGAACCCTAAAAAAAGTTTGGCACAGATTGAAGCCGAATTCAAACGGGTTTTGGGCGTAAAAAAGGTGATCTGGCTAAAACAGGGATTGCGCGAAGACGACCATACATTTGGTGGTACTTTGACCGGGGAAAATGGCGAAAAATTGTATACCGTACTTACCACCAATGGCCATGTAGACGAAATGGCGAGATTTGTGGATACCAATACCGTGATTCTCGCCCAGGTAGATCCTTCCTTGAATCAGGATCCCATCAACCTAGAGAATGCGCGCCGCTTAGAGATCAATTACCAAATCCTGAGCAAGGCCACTGACCAAGATGGCCGACCGCTGAAGATTGTTCGGATGCCGATGCCTGCTCCGGTGATCAGCACCATGAAGCCCCACGACCCCGTTTATGACATCATCAGCAACTTTAAGTATCAGGACGGATCGGTTTTTCCCAAGGGCAAACCCATAAAAATTATTGCCGCTGCCAGCTATCTTAATTTCCTCATCGCCAATGATTGCGTGATTTTTCCCAAGTATTATCGACCCGGCATGGATCCGGCTATCAATCAACAGGATGAAATGGCCATTGCCGCCTTGCAACGGGTGATGATCAAGAAAAGAATCATCCCTATTGATGCTTTACCGGTTAACTTTGGCGGAGGCGGTATTCATTGCATCACCCGTAACGAACCCATAAAAGTAGCGGGCTGGAAGTAGCCAATCCTTGTTCACCATATAAGTCAAAAACATGCCTAAAATAGCCATTCTCCAATTGTCCTGTGGAACCGATGTTACCGCCAATGAACAAAAACACATCGACCGCATCCGGGAAGCAGCAGCTCAGGGCGCCCAAATCATCTGTTTGCAGGAATTGTTCAACGCACAGTATTTCCCGCAATTTGTACAAGTAGAAAGCTATCGGTATGCACAGACCATCCCTTCGGATATGACCGAAAAAATGGCTGCTTTGGCCAAGGAATTAGGCATAGTTTTGATTGTTCCGATCTATGAAGAAACCCTAGCCGGGATCTATTTCAATACGGCCTTGGTGTATGATGCTGATGGCGCCTACCTGGGAAAGTACCGAAAAAATCACATCCCGGAAGGTCCGCAATACCAAGAAAAGTACTATTTCACCCCCGGCGACATGGGATACCCGGTATTCGATACCCGTTTTGGCCGCATCGCAGTAGGCATTTGTTGGGATGAATGGTTTCCAGAAGTAGCACGTATTTTTGCTTTACAGGGTGCGCAAATTATTTTTTACCCCTCGGCTATCGGCAGCGAACCCGACCGACCAGACTACAGCAGTCACGAAGCTTGGCAAACAGTTATTCGCTCGCATGGCATCACCAATGGAGTGTTCATCGCTACGCCCAATCGAGTGGGGCAGGAAGGTGAGATGTCTTTTTATGGAAAAAGCTTTATCAGCGATCCGTTTGGGACATTCCTTGCTATGGCCGATGGCGAGGACGCGATTCTTTATGCCGATTGTGACTTCAATCAAATTCGCGAAGCACGCGATTTGCTGCAATTTTTGCGGGATCGCCGCACCGATACCTACGGCCCTTTGCTGAATCGGGTGTTGGTTTAAGCAAAAATGCTATTCAAAATGCTCGGGAAAAAAATGTTTTGGGCGCAGTAAAATCACAACTAGTCCAATGGCGACGGCGATGATCAAAAATAAAGCCGGAAATCCGCCGAGTGTAGAAGCCATTTTGATGCCGTCGATACCGGCATTGGCCACCATTACCCAAGCCACCAAACCTACCAAGGCTCCCCAAGCAATTTTAATCCATACCGCCGCTTCCGGACTTTCCGGGGTGATGCCGTGCGAACAAAGACTGCTCATGGCGGAAGTATTGGCGTCGGCACCAGCCACGTAGGATAAAAACGCGGTTCCCAAAAATGACAATCCGGTAATTTGCGCCAAGGGCAATTGATCCAGTACTTTGTAAATTACGCTTTCGGGGCCGCTGTTTTGTAAGGAAGTATACAGATTGACAGCATGAGAAACCGAATCAATGTACAAAGCATCACCGCTAAAAATGATCATCCAAACTGCCGAAAAAATGGAGGGGAGCACTAGATTGTAGTTGATGAAATCACGTACAGTGTAGCCAATCGCCACTCTTCCCAAAAATAAGGCGGTAACTGGAGTCCAGGCCAACCAATTGGCCCAGTAGAAAATAGTCCAGCTATCGGCCCAACTTTTTTCGACCTGCAACCCCAAACTACGTGAAAAAAAAGTCGCCGCATAACTGCTTACGCCTTCCCAACCAAATTGAAATAAAAACCGCGTAGGACCAAAAACCAGCACAAAAATAGCCAACACAAAAAAAGCGTAGGTATTGATGTTGGACAAAATACGGATGCCATTCAACAAACCAGTAACTGCCGAAACAACAAATGCCCCGACAATGACTGCGGTGATGCCAAACAACAACAAAGGCGTATCGGTGATGCCAAAAAACTTGTACAAACCCCCAGAAACCGTCAAGATCCCGGCACCCAAGGAGGCCGCCATGCCAGCTACTAAACTGAATAAACAAATCGCGTCAATCACCGCACTCCAAGTATCCGAAAGCTTGCGCCCCAACAAGGGGTAAAGCATAGCGCCCAAACTAAAGGGTTGTTTTAAGTTGTAATACACTAGGGCAAACATCAACCCGGCCACGGTATAAATGCTGTAGGGTGTAAACGTCCAATGCAACAACATGGTAGCCATTGCAAAACGCGCTGCCGCCGGCGTATCCTTTACAATGCTCAACCCACCAGGAGGCGCATGGTAATGGTACAAGGGTTCGGCGGTTGCCCAGAAAAGGATGCCAATGGCTATGGTGGTGCAAAGCGTAATGCTAAACCATTCCCAGCGCGTAAGTACCGGCACGGCGTGCTTTCCGCCAATTTTCACCTTGGCGATCGGCGAAAAATAAATCCATACGCAAAGCAAGAAAAAAAATAAGGTACCTGCCGAAAACAGCCAGCCAAAGTGGTACAAAACCCAATCGTTCATTTTTTTTACTTCGCTTAAAAACCCCTGGGCATCGACCAAGCTATAGACCATTGATCCTGAGAGCAAAAAAAAGGGAAATAAAAAGACAGGAAGCTTTATTTTTGTACTAGACACGTGGATTTTTTTCAAAAAAGTGAAATGAATTTCTTATCCGATCCACAATTTATCCTTTTGTTGGAAAATTGCTTCATTCTTATCAACTGTTATCGAATACTTTTGGAATGCAGACCAATCTTACCGCTTTACCAGAACAACCCGAATGGCTCAAACTGACCTATGCAACACCTGAAGATTCATTGTTGCGGCGCTTGATCATTGAAGCCATCGAAGTCCTTACCGGTCGACCAAAGATCGAAAAACTATACAATGCCATTCGCTATCAGGATGTGCCGTCCATCGCTCTGTGGGGCATGGCCTTAGAACAGCTGCGGATTAAGGTGAATTATGATCCAGCCCAATTGGCCAAAGTTCCCAAGGATGGGCCAGTGGTCTTTATCGCTAATCACCCTTATGGCGTCGTTGATGGTTTGATTTTGGGCGATTTAGTTTCCAAAACCCGCACTCATTTTGTTTTTTTGGTAAACGAAGTGTTGACGCACGATTCTCGATTAGCGGATTTCCTATTGCCGGTTGACTTTCACGAAAATAAAGAAGCGATCCGTACCAATTTAGATACCCGAACCAAAGCCATTGAGCGCATTAAACAAGGAGAAGCCTTGGCGATTTTTCCGTCAGGCGGCGTTGCTACGGCCCCGAAATTGGGCAAACCAGCTGAAGACTTGGAATGGAAACGGTTTGTGATCAAACTGGTGCAGGCCAGTCGCGCCACCGTAGTGCCCATTTATGTAGAAGGGCAAAACAGTTGGTTGTTTCAAGCCGCCAGTTTGCTGAGTTATTCGCTGCGTCTGGGTTTTTTGATCAATGAAATTCGCAACAAAATGGGCAAAACGGTACAAGTGAGAATCGGCGACCCCATTCCTTATTCCGAGCTAGAAAGTATAAAAGACCGACAACAGCTGCTTGATCACCTACGCGATCAAGTGCTTAAATTGAAATCATAAATAACATGGCAGAACCTGGATCAAATCAGTCCGAAAGCACTGAGCTAGAAGAAGAGCGGGACCGATGCGCCAATTGTGGCAAAAAAATGGCCAAAAAAGGCAAGTTTTGTCCGCATTGTGGTCAAAGACGGTTTGAAGGGAAGGTACCTTTTAAAGAGTTGTCTACCAAATTGTTGTATAAGATAACTAATCTCGACAACAAGATCCTGCGCATGTCCTGGCGTTTGCTCATCCCCGGCCAAGTAACGCTTGATTATTTTCAGGGAAAAATCAAACAATACCCTCATCCATTCCAGTTTTTCTTTGTGGTCATGTTTTTCTTTTTATTCGTTTTTAGCAAGGTGGTGGATACCAGTAAAGGGCTACAAGTTAACTTTGGCAACAAAGGCAAATCTAATGTAAAAATCGGCCTTGATAAAGATTCAGTAACTCAAGCCAAAGTAAAGCAACTGAACCAGTTGAAAAAAAAGGAAGAGGAAACAACAAATATTGATTCAATTAATAAGGGACAACCTAAAAAGGGAACCAATATTTACTTTCAAATGGAACGCTTTGTCTTCGGACGTGAATTCGAAACGGGATACGATTCACTTCCTCCTAAACTCCAAACTCCTGAAGTCAAGGAAGCCATCAAAATCATCCTCGATACCATCAATCGAAAATGGACGAGTACGCTACAAATTACCGCAGAAAATAGTAAAATTCGCGATAGCTTCGATCTGAAAATGTTCGAAAAAAGAAAAACTACGATTGCCTTAAAAGACATAGTGGAGATGACGCCAGAGGAGATTACAGAAAAATACCAGGTCACAGGTTGGATAAGCAAAATCATGCTCAAACAAGGTATAAGATCCCTTCAAAATCCCAGTGACTTGATTTCCGCTTATATCGGTAGTTTTTCCTGGACAATCCTGAGTGTGATCATAGCAATGGCCGGGTTGCTTCAACTTTTTTATTGGACTCAGAATCGTTATTATGTAGAGCATTTTGTCTTTTTGATGCACTTGCACACGGGATTGTTTTTGGTATTTACCTTGATGTTGGGAATCAGTTATTATTTTCCGCTTGGAAATGGCTGGCAGATCGTTTTCGTAGGCGCAGCGATTTTTACAGTTGCAGCGATGAAACGCTATTATGGCCAAAGTTGGTGGCTTACCTTGATTAAATGGTTTTTCTTGCAAATGTTGTATGTCCTCTGTTTTACAATCCTATTTGCGGTTGGTCTTTTAGTGGTATTCGCCATTTTTTAAATTTTGCATATTCGCTATTCATGAAAATAAAAGTTAGTTTTTTTTTTATCCTTGCAGCGGCCTTTTTCACAGATTACAATCAAATTATTGGCGCTCAAAATCGTCCGGATGTTTTGATCGCCAACGCTGGGGCCTTGACTATTTCCCAAATAAATGGCCAAGCAGCAAGTCTGCCTTTGTGTACTTATCTCGTTAATGGGGAACTACAAAACACCCAAAACGCCGTTTTTTTGCGTAAAATCGCTGATACCATGCTCTATCAACAAAAAGGGCTACAAATTGCCGTTTGGCCCATCACTGCGATTACCGAGGCTCAAAAAATGGGATTACGTTTTTTAAACATTACCACA
>JBBRGN010000238.1:0-7744 GCA_038240665.1 Chitinophagales bacterium
GAGGCTGAAAGATGGTAAAATCTCCCAATGGGGCATCGGCTAGTAGAAATTGGTATTCATGTGAAATGGTCTGCCGAGAACCGATAACGATGTATTTTTCGGACTTCGTTTTGGCCACAAAAGCATCAAAAGTCTCATCAGCCTCGTGAAATGCTTCTACATCTTCGGCAGCGTTAGTTCCCATGCGGTGGCGAAAAATCTTGTAACCACGTAAGGTAACGGGATCTTTAGCCGTATAAAAAACATGCACATTGTCGGTAGCCCAGATGGCGCTGCCGCTGGTGTTTTCGATGACGTCGGGAAGTAAATCTCCGGTTACCAAATCCTTAAAGCGAATGGTATAAATGCGGCGGCTCACCTTATCTTCGCCATAAGCCAAAATCTGGTTGTTGGGACTCACACTACGACTACCAATAGCAAAGTAACCATGCCCTTGCGCGAGCGTTGGTACATGCAGTAGCACTTCCTCGGGCGCATCAAGGCTCTCTTTTTTTCTAGCGTGAATGGGGTACTCGCCTCCTTGTTCAAAACGCGTAATGTAAAAATAGCCATTATGAAAAATCGGAACCGATTGATCTTCCTGTTTGATGCGGCCAATGATTTCGGTATAAAGGGTTTCTTGTAGCGCATCGGTATGCGCCATCGACTTTTTCAGGTAATCATTTTCAGCATTCAGGTAATCGATGACTTCCGGGTTTTCCCGATCATTGAGCCAATAATAATCGTCCACGCGAGGGTCGTCGTGTACGGTCAATGTTTTTGGTATCCGTTTAGCCAAAGGCGCGGAGGGGATTAATTCAGACATCGTTCTTATTTATTTTTATATCACCGTTTTATGAATTATAAATTATGAATTATTGGAATGTGTTTACCAATTTTATTCATCATTTATCATTAATTAACTCAATTTTCCAACTGCATCCGCAATTCTAGCCACTGCGGTGCGCAGGTCTTCTTCGGAAGCCGCATAAGACAAGCGGAAACAGTTGTAGGCACCAAAAGCGGCTCCAGATACCGTAGCAACGTGCGCTGTGGTCATCAGGTAATCGCAGAAATCGTTGGCATCTTTGATGTTGATATCGCCAGTAGATTTGCCAAAAAATGCGCTGATGTCAGGAAAAATATAAAAGGCACCTTCCGGAAGGTTTACTTTCATGCCAGGGATGGCGCTTAATAATCCGATCACCAAATCACGACGCTTCAAAAACGCATCCCGCATGGCCCAAGTAGGTGCTAGATCTGACAACAAAGCATAAGCAGCAGCTTTTTGGCTAAATGAATTGGCACCAGAAGTCACTTGTCCTTGGATCTTGTTACAGGCATCCGCCAACCAAACCGGGCCACCAATGTACCCCAAACGCCAGCCCGTCATGGCAAAACCTTTGGCAAAACCATTTACCGTTACGGTTTGATTTTTTACATTTTCAAAGGCACCGATGCTCACGTGTTTGCCCACGAAGTTGATGTATTCATAGATTTCGTCAGCTACGATGAGGATGTTTTCGTGTTTGGCTACCACGTCGGCAATGCCTTTTAGTTCGTCGTAGCTGTATACGGAACCAGTTGGATTACAAGGAGAAGAAAACAAAATAGCTTTGGTACGCGCTGTAATGGCAGCTTCTACCGCCTTGGCGGGTACTTTGTAATCTTCATCAATGGTGGATGTAAGGATAACCGGCACCCCTTCCGCCAATTTTACAATTTCTGAATAAGACACCCAATAAGGTGCCAAAATGATCACCTCATCGCCGGGGTCCAACAAAGACAAAAAGATGTTGGCCAAAGATTGCTTAGCGCCATTGGACACTACAATCTGGTTGACCGCAAAATCCATGTTGTTGTCGCGCTTGAATTTTACTTTGATTGCTTCGCGCAACTCTTGCAAACCAGGGACGGGCGTATACTTGGTCAACCCGGCATCCAATGCTTGTTTAGCTGCTTCTTTGATGTGCTCCGGGGTATCAAAATCTGGTTCGCCGAGGCTTAAATTGATCACATTATGTCCTTGGGCTTTGAGCTCTCTGGCCATAGCCGACATCTTCAGGGTCTCAGACTCCGACATTTGCAACACCCGTTGCGACAGAGGAGTAGTACTCACAATTGACATTGATTTTGCTTTTTGATTGTTTGAATTGAATTCGATCTCTTCTCTCCTTGCTGGTGTTTCCGGTAAGGGCATACAGCTCAATTTTACTTGAACTTGAAGGGTATTTTGTGGGCGAATTCCGTGCTGGTTAGATAAACGGCGTAAAAATAGGGTTTTGGGCTCGTTTTTGCTATTTTTTTCAGTAAAAACGCCAATATTCTTTTGAAAATAGGGGAGTGGTAACAAAAAGCTTAAAGTTGACCAAAAACCTTGACCAGCGAATGGGCTTAAAAACATTTTCTTTTATGGTTTGTCGCCTATTTTTTCTTTCTTGGCCAGATGGAGATCATTATTGAGATCGTTATTTTTTTATATCTTTCCCGGACTTCGCCGGGCATCAAATCAAAGCAATCGATCGCCTAAAATCGCCGAAATCATGACGGACAAACAAATAACCCTTAACGAAAAAATTGCCGAAGCTCAGTTGGGCGGTGGCCAAGTACGTATCGATGCCCAGCATAAAAAAGGGAAACTTACCGCTCGTGAACGCATCCATTTCTTAGTAGATGATGGTTCTTTTGAGGAAATAGGGATGTTGGTGACCCACCGCTGTAGTGATTTTGGCATGGAACAGCAAATCGTGTTAGGGGATGGCGTCATCACCGGATATGGTATGATCAACGGCCGATTGGTCTATGTTTTTGCGCAAGATTTTACAGTTTTTGGGGGATCTTTATCGGAAGCACATGCCGAGAAGATTTGCAAAATCATGGATCTAGCGCTAAAAAATGGCGCGCCCATCATCGGATTAAACGACTCAGGCGGCGCACGTATTCAGGAAGGAGTGGCCTCTTTGGGCGGCTATGCGGATATTTTTTACCGCAATGTGATGGCTTCAGGTGTTGTGCCTCAAATTTCGGCGATCATGGGGCCTTGTGCCGGAGGTGCTGTGTATTCCCCAGCGATGACGGATCTGATTGTGATGGTAGATGCATCATCGTATATGTTTGTTACTGGCCCCAATGTGGTAAAAACCGTAACCAACGAAGAAGTTACCTCCGAAGAGTTGGGTGGAGCGAATACGCATGCGGCCAAATCGGGGGTGACGCACCTCGTCGCGGTCAATGACCTAGATTGCTTGGCCAAGATTCGGCAGTTGATGACTTATTTGCCACAGAACTGTGAAGAAAAGCCGCCCAAGACGCCGTTTGAACTAGGAGAAGAATGGTGCGATGCTCTTGAAACCATTATTCCAGAAAATGCTAATCAACCCTACGACATGCGCGAGGTCATCAACTACACGGTTGATGCAGGGTCGTTTTTCGAAATACACGAACTTTTTGCCGAAAACATTGTGGTCGGTTTTGCACGCCTGGGTGGTCGGAGCATTGGCATTGTCGGCAATCAACCGATGAGTTTAGCGGGGGTCTTAGATGTCAATAGCTCGCGCAAGGCGGCTAGATTTGTAAGGTTATGCAACTCTTTCAATGTCCCCTTGTTAGTATTAGTAGATGTTCCAGGTTTTTTACCTGGAACTGATCAAGAGTGGAATGGCATCATCGTCAACGGCGCAAAACTGCTTTATGCCTTTAGTGAAGCCACCGTACCACGGGTTACCTTGATTACCCGCAAAGCCTACGGCGGCGCTTATGATGTCATGAATTCCAAACACATTGGCGCGGATATGAACTTTGCTTGGCCGACCGCAGAAATTGCTGTAATGGGCGCAAAAGGAGCATCCGAAATCATTTTTAAAAAAGAGATCAGTGAAGCAGCCAATCCGGAGGAGATGCTGTTAATCAAAGAAAAAGAATACCAGGAAGCATTTGCCCATCCTTACCAAGCCGCTCGACGCGGTTACATTGACGAGGTGATTCAACCTAGAGATACGCGTCGAAAACTGATCAAAGCTTTTGCAATGCTCGAAAATAAAGTAGCACGTATTCCAAATAAAAAACATGGCAACATTCCTTTGTAGCTTTGATCCTTGCTAAATGTCGTTACCAATTTTGATAATTACGTCTTAATCTAACCTTTTTTTAACGAAACTTTTAAACCATGAAATCTATCCGTATTATGTTTTTGTCCTTGTTTTTTTTGCCGTTGATGCTGAAAGCTCAAAACATCCAGGAATCTCCTCGGACGATGAGCATGGGAACCAAAAACAGTTACTACATGACTATCGACAACCTCAATGCGAAAGAAGTAGAAAAATTGTGGCTCGAATTTATCAAAGATGCCAAAGGTAAAACCAAAAAAGACCGAAAAACAAATGAGGTTTTCGCGGATGACATGTCCCTGCCAACGGTTAGTTCCAATTTAGTGGATGTGTACGCAACCTTTACCGACAAAGGCAACAACAACACCGAAGTGGTTACTTGGGCAGATTTAGGCGGCGCTTTTTTGTCGGCTCAAGATCATCCTGAAAAAGTAGAGGCTTTTCGTTCTTGGTTGAACACCTTTGGTCGTAAAACCCGGGTTCGTAAGGTGGAACTTGAAATGGTTAACGAGGAGAATAAACTTAAAGACCTCAATAAAGATTACAGCCGGTTGCAGAAAGACCAAGATCGGTTGAACAAAGACATCGCAGACGCTCAGCAAAAATTGGCCGAAGCGCAAAAAAGCATAGAAGTAAATAAGGCGGCACAAGTTACTCGCCAGCAGGAAGTTTTTAACCAACAAAAGGTGTTGGATCTGATAAAGGAGAAATTGAAAAGAGTGGAATAGTTAAGTTCACTACTTTGAAAAGTGCTGGCTCTAGATTTGCTGGAACCAGCACTTTTACATTTTAGTCCTAAATAATATATTAAAAAAGAATTCAATCGTTTCAGACGAAATCAACACCCAATAGCGTTCTTGTTTTCAATAAAAAAAACAGAGGCTATGGTAAAGAAATTCGTTTTGTTGTGGTTCATGCTTCCGGGCATGGTTGATTTTCTTTCTGCGCAAACGATTTATAGCAGCACCGCCCCACGCAACAATGCTGCCCTTCCATTCGGCGTTCAAGATGCCTTGCTTATTGATCAATTGATGGTCATTACTCCTGGATTTAAAGTTACTTCGCTTGATGCACTGCGCGAACAAAGCGTTAAGCCCTACATGATGCCGGTTCGCCGAGCTACGGATAGAGGTTCTGAACTGAGTTATGAATTGGCAAGTTGTTTGGAGTTTTACAAAAACCTCAACGAAAACTACAAACTCAATTTGAGTCCTGATTTCATTACCCTTAACCTAACCGGACAAGGGATTCAACAAACGCCCCAAACCGCTTTTCGTTTTTTAGCGGATGTTGGTACGGTAGATTCCGCCATCCTGCCTTATGGTTCTACCAATCTGACGAGCGCGGTACGCAGTGCTTTGCGTTACCGGATCACCAATTTTCTGCAAATATTTCGCGATGTTACCAAACCGCGACAAAAAATTTACGAAATTCGCAAAGCTTTGATGCGGGGCAATCCGATCATCATCGATTTTAAGGCAGATCCTTCCTTACCGTTGGCCAATGGAGCGGAATCTTGGAAACTTCAAGGTCAAGCAACCCAATTTTATCCTTTGGTGGTGGTTGGATTCGATGAAGACAAACAAGCGCTGGAAGTTATGGGCGCTTGGGGCAGTGAATGGGGGAAAGCGGGATATTCCTGGATCTCTTACGACGATTTTGGGGAATTGGCCATGAATGGGTATGTATTGATCCCCACTGGTTTTTAGGAATGATTCAATAATCTGGTTTATGAATGCGCTTGTTTTATTAGAAAAAGACCAACCTCTTATTTTTCAATCACTACCTGATCCCGAACCTGGACAAGGCGAAGTAGTTGTAGATTTGAAAATGGCAGCCTTGAATCACCGGGATGTTTTTATTACCCAAGGTTTTTATGCGGGTATTCGTTACCCCATCATTTTGGGATCTGATGGTGCTGGTATTTACAATGGAGAAGAAGTTGTCATCAATCCGAGCATCGCTTGGGGAGATAACCCCCGTTTTCAAGGATCTGATTTTAATATTCTGGGTTTGCCCAGAAATGGGACTTTTGCCACCAAAGTGGCCGTTCCTATTACGCAGGTATATCCCAAACCTGCTTATTTAAGTTGGCAAGAAGCGGCGGCTATCCCTTTGGCTGGACTTACGGCCTACCGGGCTTTGTTTACTCAAGGACAGCTACAGCCAGGCGATCGCGTGCTGGTAACTGGTATTGGCGGAGGTGTGGCCTTGTTTGCTTTGCAATTTGCTAAAGCCGCCGGAGCTGAAATATGGGTTACTTCCAGCTTGCGCGAAAAAATGGACAGAGCCTTAAGCCTAGGCGCTACCGGCGCAGTCAATTATACCAATCCCGATTGGATCAAGGAACTTGGCGCTACCGGAGGTTTTGACGTGATCATTGACGGCGCGGGCGGCGAAGGGCTAGGTGCACTCCTAAAAGTATGTAAACCAGGTGCGCGCATCGTTTCTTATGGCGGTACGCGGGGTGTGGTTCCTAACTTTAGTCCACAGGCCTTATTTTGGAAACAAACGACCGTAATCGGATCCACCATGGGCAGCGATGCGGAGTTTGCCAGTATGCTTACCTTCCTCAATAAGCACAAGATCTATCCGGTGATTGATGCTACTTTTCGTTTAGCGGAAGGTTACACCGCCATCCAGCGGATGGAAGCGGGCAACCAATTTGGAAAAATCATTTTAGATCTACGACAGTAATTCTGCAAAACGCCTAGATTTATGCGCATTGGTTTGCTTTCGGATACGCACAGTTACCTGGATTCTGCGGTATTTCAATATTTTGAAGAATGCGATGAAATTTGGCATGCCGGCGATATCGGACAAATAGAAGTTGCGGAAGCATTGGCTGGTTTTCGTCCTTTTCGCGCCGTTTTTGGTAACATTGATGATTTAAGTGTGAAGGCGCAATATCCTGAAGATCTGCAGTTTAATTGCAATGGCTTACAAGTGTTTATGACCCATATTGGTGGTTATCCAGGTAAGTACCATCCAAGGGTTCGTGCCTTGTTACGGGCTGATCCTCCGGGGCTGTTTATTTGTGGCCATTCGCATATTTTGAAAGTGATGCCCGATCCTCAATTGGGTTTATTGCACATCAACCCCGGCGCCTGCGGACAAGAAGGTTTTCACCAAATGCGTACCTTGGTAAGATTTAATGTGGGGAATGGAAAAGTGCAGGATTTACAAGTCATTGAATTGGGGAAACGCGGCGCCATCAATTAAAAATGAAAGGTAACGCCTACGGATTGTCCATCGCTGTGCAACTGCATTTGACTTAGTAATGGAGCGATTTTGGGATTGTCGCTGCTGAGGATGGCCGTCATGCTGAGGTCAAAAACAAAAAGAAAAGCACCTTGTAATAAAATAGACCGGCCAAATCCCTTTAACTGAGCGGGATTTTTTCCATCAATTCTTCGGCTCCGTTCCAATAAGTATGCTCCGCTGAGCATATATCCCACATCCAATCCAGCATTGAAAAGCAGGATTTTTTCCATTTTGTGCTGTTCTTGGATGGAATGATAGAGGTCCAAACTGCCAGGGTCGACATGCATAGCCCCCAAAAAACCTGCGGCAGCAAGTCCTAAATTGACGACATTCCAGCCAATCTGCATTTGGTGAAAAGCTTTGGTTTCTCCTTCTTTTCCCGACAATAAAATACC
>JBBRGN010000239.1:0-7741 GCA_038240665.1 Chitinophagales bacterium
ATCCAAGATCCAGAAAGTGCAACCCTCGGCGGTACGCTTTTCTTTGAAACCAAAAAAACCGCTCCTCAAAACAAGGATCGCTTATTGAACAGTATGGTACGCCGCAACAACAAACTAAATGAAAAAGGAAAACCGGCTGTGGGTATTACCAAAAGCGTCATCCAAGGATTGGTTCCGCAGGAACTCCAGCGGCTATCTCAAGAGTCGGATACCGACCTGATTGTAATGGGCATCAATGGCGAAAAAAGGTTAATGCCTCAATGGTTTGAACCCACCTATTTAGAAGTAGCTCGAAGAGCATCATGTCCTGTTCTACTAATCCCTGAAAATTGTCATTTTGAAGGATTTAAAAACATCGTTTACGCTTGCAATCGTGGAAATATTGATGAGAAAATACTGGCTCAAGTTTTGCGGTTCGCCCAATTATTCAACGCCAACTTGCACTTTATTCAACTTGAAGTCAACGGCAATGCCTCCATCAGCGTATTAACTTCCCTGATTGACAATAAAGGCAACGCCTTTCACTTAGCTGCTATTCAAAACCCCGACCTAGCCTCTAGCATCAAGCAATATGCTCAGCAGCAACAGGCTGACCTATTGATCATGAACGCTGTCCCTCGCCATTTTTTCCAAGAATTGTTTTACCACAACATCACCTACCAGATGGCACTTGATACCCATGTCCCGTTCCTGATCATACACGGCGAAGATTAATTGTCTACTCTCTATTTGGTAGCTTAGCGCAGCTGCTCCATTGCGTAATCATTGCGGTTAATTTTGGCATTACTAATCTCCACAAAGCCCGCACCCCGTTGACGAATGTAATAGTGAAATTGATCCGTCGAAACCTTGCCTTCCAGTGTTTGTGATTGAAGGCGGGTTACTACATCCAATAAACCATCTTGGTTTAAATCAACCAACCAACCATCTTGTTGCTCACATTCTTTTTCGTTACAATTGGCGGTAGCCATCTTTAATTGGAAAGAAAGACGACCCTCGTTTATTCGGTACAAAGCAACCGTATTGGCTGAGGAAACCCCCATCAGTCGAACAAAGTAAAGGGAATCCATAGCACCTGAGAAATAAGTGCCAACCGACACCGACTGTTTAAAAACCTCGGTGCTTCCTGGATCAAACATGCCATACATCTCAATCGGTAATGGTTTTCCCAAAAATGGATAAGTAGCCATTTTGTCTCCGGAAAGGATGCTGAAACAATGAAAAAGATTCATTTTAGGCCAAACGGTAAAGCTGCGCACCAAGCCTTCAAAATTCATATTAGAAGGACTAACGCCAATGGCTGCATCTTCAATTTTGCGGCGCTCAAATCCCAGTTCGGCTTTATCGGAGCAAAAGATGGTCAGCTCGTCGCCCAAAACTCCATAATTTGCGCTGTTGTTGAGGTGTTTAAGGTAGTTTACTTCTAAATTAGCATTGCCTTTTTCGCAGTATTTTTCCGTTGAAAAAATACGGTCAAACAACAATCTGGCTTCTTGCTGCACGTAATCAGTACCATACTGGTTACAAGCCACGTCGCCGCTGATGTGGTTGTCTAGAAAGGCTAAGGTGATATCGAGATCTTTAGGTAGCGAAATATCTTTGCCGTTTTCACTCATCCGCACAAGCTTCCAATCAGTACGATCAATGGAGCCCCCCATTGCTGATGGTCTATCCTTTTTCTTACAAGCGGAAAAAGCAACGCAAACGAGCAACAAAATGTAAAGGATCTTTGGATTTTGCATGGTACATTTTTTTGTAGGGTGTATTGAGCCCCTTTAGAACTTGTTCAAGAGTCTGCAAAATTAAATGAAAAGAGGAGAGATCAATCAGTCTTGGAAAGAAATTTTAGGATTCCTTGCAGTGAGATAGGGAGCCAAGTTTTTTGATTTTTGAATTATAGTGAAATAATTATACCATATAGCTTTCTATTAAATCAAAGTAACCCCTTAGACCTCCAAATAAGTTAACCTTAATCTTATCGTAATATTAAAGAAACATGGAGTTCATAATGTCAGGATAAATTTGTAGTAGAATTCAATAAATCCATCGTATGAAGCCCATCTACCTTTGCTCCATTAGTTTGGTCTTTCTTTTACACGCACATTTCCTCAGTGCTGCAACCATTAAAGGCCAATTGCTAGACGAGCATCAGGAGCCCATGATTGGCGCTAATATTGTTTTAAAAGGTGCTGATAAATATGCCATTGTGGGCTTGGATGGCAGCTACCAAATCAACAATGTCGCGGTTGGGAAGTATATTTTAGTGGCAAGTTATGTGGGTTACACCTCGCTGGAACAACAAATCGAGGTGACTATCGAAAAGCAGATTGTGGTGCTTAATCTGGATTTAAAGCCAGATGACAATATGCTGAGCGCCGTCATGGTGGTGGGCGCTGCGGAGCGTGGATCAGACGTAGAAGCACGTAAATCGGAAAAAAATGCGCTCAATGTAGTTAACATCGTATCGGCTAGAACGATCGAACTATCGCCTGATATTACCGTGGCCAACGTGGTACAACGGGTTTCGGGTGTTTCTATCCTGCGCAACAGCAATGGAGATCCTCAATATGCCATTGTAAGGGGGATGGATCGCCGTTACAACTATACTTTGGTCAACGGGATCAAAATACCTAGCCCCGACAATTCCAATCGCTACATTCCTTTGGATATTTTTCCAGCATCTTTTTTGGAAAAACTAGAAGTTTCCAAAGCGCTCATTCCCAGCATGGAAGGCGACGCCATCGGCGGCGTAGTCAACATGGTAATGAAAAATGCCCCTGAGCAGTTGAGTATAAAAGGCGATGTTCAGTTTGGCTACAATCAAATCAACATCCAACGGAAGTTTCTAACCTATGATCATGCTGCGGTTGATTTCAAATCGCCTTTTGAAAAATTTGGCCCTTTGTATCAGGCCAATTTTGGTAATTTCTCCAAGCAGAATCTGGTCACAAAACCCATTCAACCCATTCCCGATGTTTTGGCTAATTTTTCCATTGGCAACCGTTTTCTGAAAAAGAAATTGGGCGTATTGCTGGCCGGAGGTTACCAAAACTCCTACCGGGGCAACAACAGCGTGTGGTTCCAGACCAGTACCGATTTTTTTGGTTCCAATAGTCCTTCGCTCGATGAACTCCACGAGCGTCAGTACTCTACCCAACAAACCCGTTATGCAGCTCACGTGAGATTGGATTACGCGTTCAATAAAAGAAACAGCCTTAAATTTTATCTCGGGGATTATCGCTTGAACAGCTACCAAACCCGCGACGACTATACTTCGCAGCTGGATGCTCGTTTTTACAGCGCTGAAAAAGGCAACGCCATCTTGTCCTTGATTACCCGCACCCGCACCACGGAGCAACATATTTTTACCACCTCATTACAAGGCGACCACCAACTGACGCCCCAATTCAAAATCAACTGGTCGGCAGTACGCTCAAAAGCCCGTAGCGATGAACCGGATGTGGCGCAATTTGAACGCAACACGGGTTTGGTCAATTTTGTACAACAACCCATCACCCTGGAGCGCCGTATGCCGCGTACTTGGCAGCACAACACCGATGATGATTATACGGGTTACCTGAATCTTATTTTTACTCCACGTTTCATCGGTCGGGAAGGCGATCTTTCCATCGGGGGATTGTACCGCAACAAACTGCGCAATAATTTCTACAATACTTATTCCTTCGATCCTTCGCCCACAACTCAAATTAAAGGGCGGGATTGGCAAGATTTTTCCCAGGTGACCCAAGTAATCCTCAATCCACTGGGCAGTACCGCAGATCCCCAAAATTATAATGCCCACGAGAACCTGTTGGATTATTACGCCCAGGCAAAGTTCTTGTTGTTTGGCAAAACCCAAGTTATTGGTGGCGTAAGGGTGGAAAATACCGATCAAGGCTATAAACTGATCTACCCTACCGACCCAGCAATCAAAACAGAATTGAGTCAAAAATACACCGATGTATTGCCTAGCATTAGCTTCAAGCACATGCCCAACGAACGCAACAACATTCGTTTTGGCTACTATAAGGCCATTACCCGTCCAGGTTATTTTGAAATTGTGCCCTATTACAACGCGTTTCAAAGTGATGGGTACCCAGAGGTGGGCAATCCCCAGCTAAAGCGTGTGAAAGCCCACAATTTTGACATCCGCTGGGAGTATTTTCCTAATTCTTTTGATCAAATATTGCTGGGCGCTTTTTACAAAAACATCATTGACCCGATTGAATATGCTACGGTACTAGGCCCAACCAACCAACCGCGCGTACAACCCGGCAACTACGGGACGGCCAACAACTGGGGGATTGAGTTTGATTACACCAAATACTTCAACAAGTTTGGCGTCAAATTCAATTACACCTTTACCGATTCTCGCATCACCACTACCAAAGCGCTGCGCCAGCGGGAAAACCCCAATGATCCTACTTCATCAGTAATTGTACTCACCCCAAAACAAACCCGTCCGCTTCAAGGACAAGCCAAGCATTTGGGCAATGTATCGCTGCTGTACAAAGATCAAAAATTGGGAACCAACATGCAATTGGCGATGGTCTATACGGGCGAGCGCATCGAAAACGTATCGCCTTTTTTTGAAAATGATTCTTGGGTAAAACCATTTGCACAATTGGATTTCTCCATCGAGCAAAGAATCAACAAGCACTGGGAAATAACCCTTAAAGGTCAGAATCTCCTCAATTCCCCTTACGAGGTATTCATCAAAAAGCCGCACTTGTTGCCCGAAAAAGAGTACAAACTGCAAAATTCTTCCACCTCGACACTGATTCGTAGGGATCAATATTTTCAATCGTATCGCATTGGCGTTCGATTTAACTTTTGACAATTAAATTTCCAACATTATGAACAGAAGAAGCCTTCTTAATTTAATTCCAGCCTTGTTGCTGATGTCATTTGCTTTATGGTCATGTAAAAAAGACGATGGTCCAAAACCGGCTCCACAGGTGACTGGCAGCAAAACTTCACTTAACTTGGTTGCTGAAGCTACCGATAACGTAACCCTTACAATCGTGGCCCCAGGTACATTTGCCTCCGTTTCGGCTACCGCTGATAAAGGCACGGTAACTGTTGATAACGTAACGGGTACTGGCACCGAAACAGGTTCAGCTAAGTTGACTTACGTAGCGCCGTTAGAAGTAGGTAATTACACGATTACTGTGAAGGTGCTCGACCAAGCAGGTATGTCTGGTACGCTTACCATCACGGTAGCCGTAACTGCAAAACCACCGGTTACTGTTCCAGCGGGTAACGTAAGCGGTACTTGGCAGAAAAACACCACTTACATCGCAGGTGGTACTTTGATTATTCCAAAAGGTCAATCATTGACCATCCCAGAAGGAGTAATCGTAATTTTTGACGGCGATGGTTCTCAAGGCGCCCCTGAGTTTTCTATTCAGGGTAGCTTGTACTGCCTAGGTACTGCTGCTAAGCCCATCACTTTCACCATTCCTGAAGTAAAACGCACCAAAGCCAACATTTTTGCTGGGTTGTGGGGAGGTATCCAAGCTACCCAGGATGCTACGGAAATGGTATTGCAGTACACCAACGTCGAGTATGTAGGCGCGCCTACAGGAGCTACTAATCCATCTAAAAACATCGGCCCATACGCTGATGGCGATCCACGTTATGGCGTGCTTTTTTCTAATACCAATGGTAAGTTCGTCATGCAAAACAGCCGCATCGCCTATACAACGGACGACGGTATGCGCATCGTGGGTGGTACAATCTTGATCACCAACAACTTGTTCGTTTTAACGGGCAAAAACGGTGGCGAATCTGTAAACATCAAAAGTAGCGTAATCGGCACGGTTGCTTACAACACCAGCTGGCGCGGGGCGACCAACGCTTGGAAATGGTCCAATGCCAGCGGTTCTTCTGCTACACCACAAACCGATATAGACGTTTACAACAACACGTCTATTGAGTGCGGATGGCGCCAAACCAAGACTGGTCGCGGTGGTTCCTTGAACGTAGAAAAAGGCGGTCGCGGTAAGGCTTACAACAACTTGGTGGTTAACTGCCGTTTTGGAACCAGAGTAGTAGACGATGCCGACGTTACCAACTTGGCCATCGGTTACAACCACTACTATGGTACTGATGCTGTAATGGTCAATGAATTCTACCCAACGGCTACAAAATTCAAAAAAGGCGATTCAGAAACCAGCAAAGACCTTGTAGGCGCGGCTAAGGAAAATGATCCAACTTTTGCAAATTATACCGTGTCTGGCTATTTGTCGACCTACCCAGTAGATCCACTTTCTTTGGATTTCATGCCAGCAAACGTTGATTTCCGCTTGAAAGCTGGCGGTACAGGTTTGACCAAAGGAAAAACTGGTTTCACCACCAAAGCTGACGTCACCGTAAATGGCGTAAAATATACGACTCCGGCTCCGGCTGCCTTCATCGGTACTTACGGAACCAACTAAGAATTTTTCAATTCTACTTGTCAAAATTTGCAGAAGGGTTGCTCCATGAGTAACCCTTTTTTTTATTTCAACCCAGCGTTCAAAGATTTTATTAATTTTCAAAAAAATAACCAACCATGTTGATCAAATACTTTTTCCTTTTGTTGTGCATCCTTTGCACACTATCCCTTTTCGCTCAAACCCCGGCTTTGCTGGATGATGGATATCGCGGCGGACATATAGCCGGTATAAAAAAACTGAAAGACGGATTAAATTTCATCGTTTTTGGCGACTGGGGACGCCAGGGCGATTATTTTCAAAAAGGCGTAGCCCGCGAGATGGGTAAAGCAGCCTACGACATCGAACCCGAATTCTTGATTGTCACCGGCGATAATTTTTACCCCAACGGCGTAGCCAGCGTCCAGGATTATCAGTGGATCGGTTCATTTGAATCTATTTATTCGGCCAGCGGATTACAATGTCCCTGGTATGTGGTACTGGGCAATCACGATTACCGCGGCAACGTACAAGCTGAAATTGATTACAGCAAAATCAGTCGCCGCTGGACGATGCCCGAACGCTATTACAGCAAAAAAGTAATGATCGACGATGATCCTACTCAACAAGCTTTGTTAGTGTTCATCGATTCAAGTCCTTTTATTACGGGTTATTATGAGGAAGCGAAATACGCCAATGTACTTCAACAAGATACAAGTGCGCAAAAGAAATGGCTGGAACAAGTGCTCAGCGATAAAGATCCACAAATCAAGTGGAAGATTGTGGTTGGTCACCATCCGCTTTATACTGGCGGCGACCGCAAAGATGGACAAAGCACCCTCGATATGCGCCGCTCCTTTAAACCGGTTTTTGACAAATACAACGTTGACCTCTACCTCTGCGGCCATGAGCACAGCTTGCAATACGTAAAACCGGAAGGCAAAACCCATTATTTTGTTTCTGGAGCCGGTTCAGAGGCAACGGAAGCCGTAAAACATCCCGCAATTGGCAAATTTGCGGCGGCAACGGGCGGGTTCATGACTTTTTCATTGACGGAAAAAAAGGGATTGGTACAGGTGATCAACCATCAGGGAAAGGTATTGTATACTTCGGAAATTGTAAAGTAGAGGGATGGAAGACCGGGGAAAGCGTATAATTCAACAGGTTGCAATAAGAAGATTTTAATCAAAAAATGTGCTGGTTTAAGAAGGCCTTAATAGAATAATCTATTTTCGACCTCCGCTGGTGCAATTCTTGAAGCAGCAGCAGCACAACGCTATGTTCCTAGCAATTACCAATTGGGTTGTTTTTAAGCACAATAGGAG